>JAXDIO010000019.1:0-16496 GCA_034663965.1 Thermoanaerobaculia bacterium
GTAGAAGATCAGCGGAAGTGCGGCGGGGTTATCGCTACGCACGCTCGAACGAAGCGAGCGTTTCCACGTGATGCGTATTGGGGAAGAGGTCGAGGAGGTCGAGCGAAGCGAGTCGCCAACCTGACGCAATCAGCCGGCTCGCGTCGCGGGCGAACGTTACCGGATCGCAGGCGAGGAAGCAAACCATCGCGGTCGTGCGCTCGGCAATCGCATCGATCACGTTGCGCCGCGCTCCGCTGCGCGGCGGATCAAGAAAAACAAAATCGACGCGCGGCATGCGATTCACCCACCACTCTACGGGCGCGTTCACGAGCGTCACGTTCGCGGGCACGTTGCGTTTCGCGCATTCGTGCGCCGCCTCGGTGCCTTCGATCGCCGTGACGTGTTCGAATACCTCGGCCAGAGGACGGGTGAAGAATCCGACGCCGGAGTAGAGATCGATGGCTGTTTTGCGGGAGTCGGGAGTCGGGGGTCGGAGCGATCCACGCCGGCGTTCTCCGACTCCCCACGCCCGACTCCCGACACCCGCGCCGCCAGTTTCGTTACCAGCTTGCGCATCGTGCCGAGTAGATGTCGGTTGACCTGAAAAAACGCGTCGGTGGTGACGTGGTAGCCGTCAATCATCAACTCACCCTCGGCGATCAACTTCCCGTCCACTTCCCACGTCTCGCCCTCGCGCGGATGCTCGCGCGTTTGCAGGCCGACCACTTCGCACTCGCGCGGCAGCGGCACGACGTCATTCGTGCGCATCGCGTAGAAGCCAACGTTGTCGCCGTCACGATGCAGCCGGCTGCGCAGCCGGTAGTTCAGCGGCGACGGATGGATCGCAATCGGCGGCAACGTGGCCGGATCGATCTTGCCAATCCGCCGTAGCGACTCCGTCAGAATCCGCTGCTTCGCTTCGAGTTGCTTGTCGAGCCGAAGCGCCGTCCAGTCGCATCCGCCGCACTCGTTCGCGACCGGACACGGCATCGCGCGCCGGAAGGGACTCGGCTCGATGACCCGCACCAGATCGGCGTGCGCGAATCCCTTCTTCACTTCGAGCAGCCGCACGACGGCGACGTCGCCGGGATAGACATTCGTGGCGAAGATGGGAAAGCCATCCACGCGCGCAATCGCCGCGCCGCCCGCGACCAACTCAGTCGGTGTGATGGTGATTTCGTCGCCGGCGTTCATGACGCTGAGGATAGTGGATTCAACGTGCGAACTTCGCTTCGCATCCCGCGCTGATTTCGAGCGCATCGCGAACCTTCGTTCGCCACTCGTCACGAGTTTTCAATGACTTACGGTGGCAATGCCGTTGCTCCATCGCTGCTCCATCAAACGCTGCGAAGAAATGGAGAAAAACGATGCACGACGAGTTCGATTTCAGCCGGGAAGAGGAGCTGCTCGGAAGCGGAGAGCTCGGACAGAACGAGATGTTCGAGTTCGAATTCGACCGGGAGCAAAGCTATGAAAACGATCGGGAGAGCGATCATGAATTTGATCGCGAGCACGATCACGAGTCGCGGCTCAGCGACGAACAGGAGATGGAGCTTGCCGCGGAGTTGCTCACCATCTCCGGCGAAGCGGAGATGGAACAGTTCCTCGGCCGCTTCTTCAAGACGGCGCGCGGTGTGCTCAATACGCAGGCCGGGCAGCAGCTCAAGGGTCTCCTTCGCAACGCTGCGAAGAGCGGGCTGAAGCTCGGCGGACAGGCCATCGGTTCCTACTTCGGCGGCGACAAAGGCGGCTCCATCGGCAGCGACGCCGGCGCGTTGGCGGGCCGCATCTTCGGGCTCGAGCTCGAAGGCATGAGTGCCGAGGATCAGGAGCTCGAAGTGGCCAAAGGTTACGTGCGGCTGGCGACCGACGCGGTCAACCGCCTGGCGTCGAGCGGCCCTGTGTCCGATGCGGCGCAGGCGGCGCGCTCCGCATTTGGTGCCGCGGCGCAACGCTACGCGCCGGGACTTCTCCGCGGCCGAAACGGCAGCACACCTGGTTCCGGTCCGCGCATCGGCCGGCGCAGCGGTGTCTGGCGCCGTGTGGGCCGCACGATCGTCGTCCACGGGATTTTCAGTCACTAAAGGAGAAAGACAATGCACGACCTCGATCGCACCTTGCGCAGTCAGGAACCGGAACTCGAATCGTGGGAGTTCGCACAGGAAAACGAATCTCCGCTCGGCGAGCTGCAGGAGATGGAGCTCGCAGCCGAGCTGCTGTCGATCTCCAACGAGCAGGAGCTCGACTACTTCTTCGGAAAGATCTTTCGCAAAGTCGGCGGCTTCGCCAAGCGGCTCGCGCCGCTCACCAAGTATCTGAAGCCGCTGGCCAAGAGGCTTCTGCCGATCGCCGGCCGCGTGGCCGGGTCCTTCATCGGAGGTCCGGTCGGCGGAGCAATCGGCGGCAAGCTCGCTTCGATGGCCACCAACCTCTTCGAGCTGGAGGCGGAGAACTTCGCCGCTGACGAACTGGAGATGGAAGTGGCGAAACGATTCGTCCGCCTTGCGTCAACCGCGGCGCAGAACTTCGCCGACGCACCGGCCGACGCCGATCCGACGGTGACGGCGCGCCGCGCGCTGGCCAGCGCCGCGCAACTGCACGCGCCCGGGCTGTTGCGCCGCCGCGAAAACGGCGTCCACGGCCATTCGCACAACGCCGGCCGCTGGGTCATTCAGGGCAACCGTCTGATCCTGCTGGGAGTCTGACCATGCTGCTCGCTCCCTTCGCAGCCAGTACGCTCGCGCTCGAAACGCGGGCCTTGCTCACGCGCCTCGATCGTCTTCAGCCGTTTGCGCTGGTGATGCCGATGGTGGCCGCGGCGCGCGTATCGCCGGAAGCGTCCGGTGCCATCGAGCGATACCTGCTCGATGGCCGCCGGACCTTGCGCAACCGCGTGCTCGACTACCTGCGCTGGCTCCGGCATCCCGGGGTCGGAGCCTCGCCCGAGGAGGCGCAGCGCCGCTTCGCATTTCTCAAGCTGCGGTTCAACGTCGCGCTCACGCAGTTCGACATCTTCGCCAACGCGCTCACCGTGCGCGGCGAGATCGGCAACGGTGTGTGGCTCGCCGGTCTCGATGCCACCGCCGAGGATGCGTTGTCGCTCGATACCGACTATTACGAGGCGCCGCCGGTCGTCACGTATCTCGACCGCGGCCACGGAGCCGCAATCCGGCGTGCGCGAACGCGTCTGCCGGGAGGAGGCCGCAATCCCGTGGCCATCATCCGCGTGCCGCGGGAGCGGATGGTCGGAAGCGGCATCGCTTCGTCGCTCGTGCACGAGGCGGGACATCAGGGGGCGGCGCTTCTGGATCTGCTTCCGTCGCTTCGGATCGAGCTGCAGGCGCGGCAATGTGCGACCGCCGGCGCCGAGCACCTGGCCTGGCAGTTGTGGGAGAGATGGATCTCCGAGATCGTGGCCGACTTCTGGGCCGTCGCGAAGCTAGGGGTCGGCGCCACACAGGGATTGATGGGCGTGGTCAGTCTTCCGCGAGCATTTGTCTTTCGCGTGCAGTTCGATGATCCGCATCCCTTTCCCTGGATCCGAGTGAAGCTCTCCGCCGCTCTCGGCAACATGCTTTTCCCCGATCCCCAGTGGAAGCTGCTCGATGACTTATGGGAAGCGTTTTATCCGCGGACCGGGCTCGATGACGAACGGCTTCAGGTCATCAACGCGCTCGAGGCGACGATGCCGGCATTCCTGCGGCTGCTCACATCGCATCGTCCGCGCGCGTTGCGTGGCGCCGCACTGATTCGTGCGTTCGATCTGACGTCTCGCCGCCCGGAGCGGCTGCGGGCGCTGTTCCGCGATTCGCGCGGCCGCGCCACCACCTTGCAATCACTCCCGCCAACGCTGGCTTTGGCCGTTCTCGGCCAGGCAAAGCAGGACCGACTTCTCTCGCCGGAACGCGAGAGCCGCATCGTCGCCGATCTCCTGACGCGATTGGGTCTCCAGCGCGCGCTCACCCGCGCGCGCGGCGCGCCTGCTCCGACGGCAGCAGCGGCATGAACCGACTTCATTTGAATTAAGGAGAAACCATGGCTGACAGCAAGAAACCTACTAACACCGCAGCGAACGAATCGTCCTCTGATCTCCCGTCAGGGACAACCTTCGTCGCAGGCATCGGCGGCCCGATCGAACCCGTGCACGTCACTGTAGAGGAACCAGTTCGCGTCACGGTTCCGGACGCGGTCGACGTAAAGCTCACCGGCGCTGCGATCGGGTCGACGCCCGATCAGGCGCTGTGGGTCGCGATCCGCAGCAGCGCGCGCTCTCTCGCGTTCCAACCGTACAAGGACTACATAGACACCGTCCTTTGTGCGCCTTCGAAAAATAACCCGCTCGTTCCCCCGCCGGCCGCGCGGCACACTTCGGAGCCGCCGCACGTGGCCTTCGGAATCGATGCGTATCAGCTTCTCCGTGCCGCAACCGAGGCGTACGTGCTCCTGCATTGCGGCACCGCGGGCGTGACGATCCCGACCGACTACAAGCAGCTTGATGAAAACAGCCGCTTCGGAGGTAAGGCGCCGAACGCCAAAGACATCGGAGACCAACTGACGAACTATCTCGGCAACGGCGTACTTCCGTACATCGACCACATCACCAGTGCGTTCGAGAAGTCGCCGACGTATCTGCCGTTCTGTAACGAAACCGGCATCGCCGCGAAGGTGCTTTCTCCTCTCTTCCTCGAGCTGTTGTGGTCGTACTGGGAAGAGGAGGGGATGCTCGTCCAGTCGATGAACGCGCTGGCCATGCGTTTCCAGAACAAGCGCGGTCCGGGCGAACGCGATCCGCTCGCGAACTTCGCCACCAGTCCGCTTCGTCCGCTCGCGAATTTTCTGTGGGGCTACGTGGAGGATGACGATCACCGTCTCACCATCGCCCGCCGCGAATACGAGTATCAGTTCGAGTACGGACTGCCGCTCGCGCGTACCGGTGCGAAGCTGCGGCCGGCGGAGAGCCGTTCGAAGTTTCTGGCGGCGTTCCATGCCCTCCTGCATGCAGCCTCGGTGTTCTACGACCGAGCCGCGAACCTCACCGTCCGCGCAGACGGTTTCCCGCTCCTCAACGCGCTGCGTGAGGTCCATCTCCTGCTCGCCGAGGGCGCGCACAACCAGTATCGCGACCTGCCGTGGACGGCGCGGATGGAGATGCTGATGATGCAATGGATCCTCTCGCGCCAGGAAGTCCGCGAGTTCCTCGGCGCGCGCGCGTCGGTGCCGTACAAAGAGCCGTGGATGCCTGTCGTCGACTCCGTTAAGCGCCTCATGGCCTGGAGCGATACCTCGGTCACCTACTTCCACGACCTCGCCACCGACGGAGAGATGATCCTGCTCTCCGCGCGTTTCGGCGACTGGAGTGTGATCAACGACGACGAACAGGCGCGGGCCTGGGCGCAGTACTGGCGCCCTGAGATTCAGCGCTACATTCACGCCTACCAGACCGTCACCGGCATCGACCTTTCCGCGGTGAGCCAGGACCGCCAGGTCGGCGTTCAGATCAACGCCACGCCTCCCTCGGTCCTGTTGCAGGAGCGGCTGTCGCGCCAGCGCGCGGCCAAGGGTTGACGGACTCGATGATCATCGATGGCCATTGCCACGCCGGCCGCGGCGATGGCTTCACCGGACCGTGGGACACGGCCGCGCCGCTCGCCGCATACCTGCGGCGGGCGGCGCGCGCCGGGATCGGACGGAGCGTGCTGTTCGCGGCCTTCCACTCCGACTACAGGCGCGCCAATCGCGAGGTCGCAGGCATTGTCCGCCGTTGTCCGCGGCGCTTCATCGGCTTCGCCTTCGTTCACCCGGCTCGCGACCGCGGACGCATCGGCGATCTCGTGCGCGAAGCTGTCCAAGAGCATGGCTTTCGAGGGATCAAAGCGCATCGCCACGATGCTCCGATGACGCGCGAGTTGTGCGAGGCGGCGCGCGCATGGTCGCTGCCTCTCCTCTACGACGTCATGGGTGAAGTCGCGACGGTTGAGTTGTTCGCCTCCGAATATCGTGACGTCAACTTCATCATCCCGCACCTCGGCAGCTTCGCAGACCAATGGCCCGCACAACGAGCGTTCATCGACATCCTGGTCCGGCATCCGAACGTCTACACCGATACCTCCGGCGTGCGACGGTTTGATCTCCTCGCGGAAGCCGTGCGCAGGGCTGGTGCGCACAAGGTCATTTTCGGCAGCGACGGTCCGTACCTGCATCCCGGCGTGGAATTGCACAAGATTCGGGCACTCGAACTGCCGCCGTGCGCGGAGGCGGGGATTCTGAGCGGCAACCTGCTCCGGCTCCTCGGACCGAAGCGCTGATCACGTATCTCGCGAACGCCAGATGGCGCGCCGCTTCTGCAATGCGCGGTCTGTAATGCCGAGCCGCTCGGCAGCCCGGCCGACATTTCCTTTCTCCAGATCCAGCGCCAGCCGCACCGAGGCGTCCGCGACGGCGGCTCCGATGTCCTTCATGCCCATGCCGCACAGAAGCGCCATCTGCGCCGCCTGTTCGAACAGATCGCCTGCTGCCCACGGCGCGGGCGGCGTGTTCGTCGCCGGCCGCTCCTCTTCGGGGACGTCGCCGAGCGTGATCGGCCCGTTGCCGGCGTGGCGGTAGGCGATGCGGTCGATCAGGTGACGAAGGTCGCGGACATTGCCCGCATAGCCGCGCGACATGAGCAGATCGAGAACGGCTTCCGTAATCGCAGGCGCGTCGTCTTTGAAGTGGAGCTGCAGGAAGTGGCGAGCCAGCCCCGGAATGTCGTCGCGCCGTTCATGCAATGGAGGCAGCGTGCAACTCCAGGCGGCGAGGCGATAGTAGAAGTCGCCCCGAAAACGGCCGGCCATCATCTCCTGCTCCAGATCGCGATGCGTCGCGCAGACGAGACGAAAACGGGTGCGCTGCCAGGTGTTGCCGCCGACGCGCTTGTACGTTCCCTCCTGCACGACCCGCAGCAGTTCGGCCTGGAGGCGCAGCGGCAGCTCACCGACTTCGTCGAGAAACAGCGTTCCGCCGTCGGCGAGTGCGAACGCACCGTCGCGCGCGGCGCTCGCGCCCGTGTACGCGCCGCGTTCGTGGCCGAAGAACTCGCTGCCGGACAACTCCGGGACGACTGTCGAGCAGTCCAGGATCACGAGCTCGCGTTTGTCGGCGCGCGGATCCAACACGTGAATGAGTCGGGCCACGAGCTCCTTCCCGGTGCCGCTCTCGCCGCGAACGAGAACCGGCGACGCGCTGAACCGCGCGATCTCGACCACCCTTCGCAAAAATGCCCGCCAGCGGGGATTCTCGCCGACGAGATTGCGCGTCACGACCGGCGCTTCGAGCAGTGCGTCCACCGCGCCCCACCGCCGGAAGCGAGCGGCGATCGCGGACGCCGTCGCGGCTGCTCCGTCGAGCGGAAACACATCCGCGGCGCCGGCCTGCAGGAGCTCCCATCCTTCGCCGCGCGCGAGAGAGGCCGGTTCCAGTGCGACTGCGATGACCCGTTCCGTGCCGCCGCGGCTTCGCTGGTGCAGCGTCGCCAGCAACTCCTTCGTACACGCGGTGAAGAGCACGAGTCCGGGACCGCGAGTCTCCGGTCGCGCCGGATGCAGAGAAATCCCAGCCCGCTGCAGCTCCAACAGAAGCGTTTCGCTCCCGATCGCCGCCGGCGAAACCGATTCCCACCAGACCTCTAGCGGTCCGGACGCAGCATCGGCGCTATTCATCATGAAAGTCGGCCCGAAGTACTACCTTATATTAGATAGTGACGTAGGGGTCTACTTCCGTTACATCCAAGTCTTTCGCTCCCGGATCACACCGCCGTGTACTTGCGCAGAAAGTCCGTGAACAGCGGATCGATCTCGCTGGCGGCGACGGAGAAAATGCGGTCGGCGTGGTAGTTGCCGGGGATGTCGATCACGTGCAGTTCCTTCGGCTCGTTCGCGGCCTCGTAGAGCGCGAGGGAGTGATCGTGGCCGATCAGCCAGTCGTTCTTTACGTGTACGAGACAGATCGGCGCGTGAACGTCGCGGACGTCATCGATGGCCTGCAATTTTGGACTGCGCCTGAACTGCCAGTCGAAGTGCGGACGCTTGAGCGCCTGCGACAGCGCGATGTGGCGATGCAGCGTGAATGGATTGATGCGCGGCATGATCTTGCCGAAATCGGCGACGGCGGAGATCAGCAGCAGCGATGCGATCGGCAGCTTGTGCCGGGCCGCCGTCGAAATCGCGACCGAAGCGCCGTACGACAGCGCCACGATCGTGATCGACTCGATCGCCAGCTTCCGCAACAACTCCTCGGCGACCGCGGCCGTGTCGTAGTGCTCGTAGAGATTGAAACCGTACGTCCCGCCGCTGTCGCCGTGGCCGCGCGGATCGGTGATGGCGGTGCGGTAGCCGAGGTCCGTGAGGTGTGAGGCGAGGGCGAGCATGGAGGGGTGCCGGCGGTCGCGCCAGAAGCCGGGAATCACCAGCACCAGCGAGCGGGAGGTGTGGTCGTAGAGGTCGTACGCGATCTCCGTCCCATCGAACGACGGCACTACGCCGGCGACGGGCGGCCGCGGGACGGGGTGGAGCGGAGCGGTGGCGCTTGACATGACGGCGTTCGTCCTAGACTATAGCCGCTCGTTGAGCGCCGTACGCTCATCCTTCCTCGCTGCATCCCCGGAAAACATCGTTGAGGAGTCGCTACGCATGAAGAGATCGTTGGTTGCCGTCCTGCTCGTCGTAACGGCACTGGCCATCGGTTGCAAAAAGGAAAGCAACGTCAATACCGACACGGCCGCTGTCGATACGGGCGTGTCATCGACCGGCGCGAGCGCGACCGGAACGAGCACCACCGAGACGGTCACCACGAGCACCACGTCGACGACGACCACCAGCACCACCGGCGCGTCATCGACCGATACGATGGCCACCAGCGCGACGACGGCGACGCGTTGAGTTCCCATTTTCAAGCGGTTGCAATTCCAGGCTGGCATTAACGTTGCCAACCTGTGCTACGAATAGTGTAGAAATCCCGATTCGAATCCCAGGTTGCGAAGCAGCCCGCTTCGCAGGATCTTTCAATCGATTGCCAAGGGGGGTGAGCAGGCACTCTTTTTCAACAACCCAACTTCCCAACAACAACACATCTATCGAGAGGAAAAAACATTATGAGCAAGAAACTTCTGGTTCTCGTCACGGTTCTCGCGCTGAGCGTCTTCGGCTTCGCCTGTAAGAGCGAAACCAACAACAACAACACCGACACGAGCGCGGCTGCGACCGACACGGCGTCGACGATGGCGACCGACACTGCCAGCACCACCGGCACGATGGCCACCGACACGACCGGCTCGACGTCCACCTCGGCCATGCCGTCCGGCACGATGACCGACACCTCGGGTACCGCCATGACCTCGACGACGGCTACGTCGACCACGGGCACGACCTCGACGACGACCTCGGGCACCACCGGCACGACCACCACGTCGTCCACCAAGAAGCACTGATCATCGATTCGCAGTTTCGAGACGCCCCGCCGCAGTTCGGCGGGGCGTCTTTGTTGAGGCCGCCGCCGTGGCATTTCTCTTGCTGATTTCCTCCCGTCCCTGAAAACGATCCCTTGCGAGGCGCCGTGCCTCGCCGCGAGTTTCAAATTTCGGCCGATGCGAAGGAGGTGAGGCAGGCACTCCCAGAAATCCGACATCGCACTTCATGTCGCAACCGATTCACAAGCAACCATCTGAGAGGAAAAAACAAATGAAGAAGACCCTGATTCTCATCACCATCCTGGCGCTGACCGTCTTCGGTTTCGCCTGCAAGAGCGAAGTGAACAACAACAATGTGACCGACACCGGCGCCGTCGCCACCGACAGCTCGACGACGTCCAGCAGCTCGACCACGATGTCCACCGACACCTCGATGACCGGCACGACCGGCACGATGTCGACCGATACGACGGGCACCACGAGCACGATGTCGACCGACACGACCGGCTCCGGCGCGATGTCCACCAGCGGCACGACAAGTACGGCCGCGACGGGCACCACCGGCACGACCTCGACCTCATCGAAGACCACCACCAAGACGACGACCAAGAAGCACTAACCTTCGTCGCAATCTGTTTTCGAGCGCCCCGCCACCCGGCGGGGCGTTTTTCGTTTGTGCCTACCGTCGCGCGGCCAGATCGTGCTGCAGCGCCGCGAAGACGCGCTTCGTCTCCACCTCGGACTGCAGCAGTTCGCCGCTGTTGTCGATGACGTAGTCGGCGTATCGAAGGCGCTCCTCGCGCGGCATTTGACGGGCAATGCGACGCTCCGCATCGTCGTGCGTCATGCCGCGAGCGATCGCGCGGGCGAGCTGCGTCTCCGGATCGACGTCGACGATGACGATTCGGTCGTAGCGATCTTTGCCTCCCGCTTCGATCAGCAGCGTGGCCTCGACCATCACGATGCGATCGCCGTCCTCGCGCGTTTCTTCGTCCATCAACCGCACTTCCTCGGCGACGACGAGCGGATGAATGAGCGCGTTCAGCGCTTTCGCCGACTCGTCGGTAGCCAAGGCGACGTCAGCAAGTTTGCGGCGGTCGATCGCGCCGTCCGGCAGAAGGATTCCGGAGCCGTACGTGCGCACGAGCGCTTCGTGTCCCGCTTCGCCAGGCTGGTAAAGACGCGCCACGATCTGGTCGGCGTCGACGACGATGCAGCCGAGCGTGGCGAAGATGCGCGCGATCGTCGATTTGCCGCTGGCGATGCCGCCGGTCAGGCCGGTGCGCAGGATCATCGCCGCCGCCACTGCGCGGCAGTCACCGTGTTCCGCATCAGCATGGCGATCGTCATCGGACCGACGCCGCCGGGAACGGGCGTGATCCAGCCGGCCACTTCGCGGACGCGCGCGAAGTCGACATCGCCGACGAGAACCGTCCCGTTCTTCGCAAGGAGCCGCGATTTCTCTTCGTCATGCGCGACGACATCTGCGTCAGAGGCACCGAGACGGTTCATGCCGACATCGATGACGACCGCGCCCGGCTTCACCATCTCTCGCGTCACCAGCAGCGGTTTGCCGACGGCGGCGACGACGATGTCCGCGGTTCGCACGACGGACGCCAAATCGCGCGTGCGCGAATGCGCGATCGTCACCGTTGCATTTCGTTGGAGCAGCAGCGCGGCCATCGGTTTGCCGACGATGTCGCTGCGTCCGATCACCACCGCGTTGCTGCCGGCGATGGCGACGCCGGTCGACTCGATCAGTCGGATCACGCCGGCGGGAGTGCATGGCGCGAGCGTCGGGCGGCCGAGGTGCAGCTTGCCGACGTTGATCGGATGAAAGCCGTCTACATCTTTCGAGGGATCGATGGCGTCGATCACCTTCTTCGCATCGATCTGCGGCGGTAGCGGAAGCTGGACGAGGATTCCATCGACGGTATCGTCACGATTGAGTCGATCGATGTGCGCGAGTAGTTCGGCTTCCGTCGTCGACTCCGGCAGGATCAACTCATCGCCGCGCAATCCCAACTCGCGCGCCTTCTTCGCTTTGCTCCGCACGTACACCTCGGAGGCTGGATCGTTGCCGACGCGAACGGCCACGAGTCCGGGTGCGATGCCGAGGGACGCAATCGCGGCGACGACCTCCGCCTCGATCGTTTTCGCTACCGCTTTGCCGTCGATGAGCTGCGCCGCCATGACGCGGGACGTTACATCGCCCGCCGCAATGTCGCAATGCGCTCACGAGGCGCCCAGCTTGTGAAAGAAGTCGCGTTGCGGCTCTTTGAGATACGCCGGCGCTGCGCCGCCTCGGCCGGAAGCCTCGACGACGAGGATGTCGGCGAGTCCCTTGAAATCTTCCGACCGCTCGTGGCGCTCGATCCCGCGCAATTCCGGATACGTGCTTTCACCGTACTCGCGGCGCACGACGTCGGCGAAACCGGCATCGAGGAGCAGCGACCGGAGCGTCGCCTCGTTGTAGAGAAATCGATGTCCCCAGCCGCGAAAGGCGCCATTCAGTTGGAAGCAGTCTCTGACCGCTTCCTCGGCGCCTGCAGCGCTGCCGTAGTGCGTCGCCCAAACCCAATCGAGATTCGGTGTCGAGAGCCGCAGCACGCCGTCATCGCCCAGCACGCGGCGGCACTCCAGGAAAAGGTACATCGCGTCGTTGAGGTCGAGGTGCTCAATGAAGTGCTCGGCGAAAATGAACCGCACGTCTTTGAATGGCAGTCCTTTGCGAACGTCAAGGACGCGATTGACGCCGGGATAGCGGACGATGTCGATGTTCACCCATCCGCTGAGGCTCTGCGGTCCGGAACCGATGTGCAGCCGCTCCGCACGGCTCGGCAGGAAGACCTTGCGGAACTTCATCGGCGCGCGGGAGAGGTAGTGCCACGGTGAGGGCATCGTAATCAGCAATCATCTCACCCGCTACAATGCCCCGAATGTCGAAGGAAGACGATCGGGCCCGGGAAGAGTTCACCGGCGAAGCGGAGGAGTTGCTCGATACGCTCTCGCGCGACCTGGTCGAATTCGAATCGCAGGGGCGGGATGTGCGCCCCGAGGTCATCAACAAAATCTTCCGCGAAGTGCACTCGCTCAAGGGCCTCGCGGGCATGCTCGGCTTCGGCGAAATCTCCGAGCTGGCGCACAGTCTCGAGGACATGCTCGACCGGCTGCGCATGGGGAAGATCGAGATCACCAAGGATCTGATCGACCTGCTCTACGACGCCATTGACTCGCTGAACCGGCAGGTCATCTCCATCAACGATCCATCGGTCAGCGGCCTGATCGACGTCACCGGCCTCACGCGGCGCATCCATCAACTGGTCACGAATCAGCCGGCGCGCGTGCACGAGAATCCATTCGGAGAGCTGACCCTCGATGAGCAGACGCGGAAGTCGCTGACGGAATACGAAGAGCATCGCCTCCAGGAAAACGTGCGGGCGCGGAAGCAGATCCTGGCCGTCGAGGTGCGCTTCGACTTCAGCGACTTCGATGAAAAGCTGCGCGCGCTGACCGAGTTGCTGGGAGCATCGGGCGAGGTCATTTCCACGCTGCCGGCCATCGACAGCAGCGGCGGATCGGGCATCGCCTTCCGGCTGCTGTACGGATCGATTCTCGACGCCGACGCCGTCAGCGTGCTCGTCCCCGAGGGGAAGGTGACCTCGCTGCGGAAAGAGGGAGCGCCGGCGATTGAATCCGAGGCGGAGGAAGAACAGTCGCTGCGCTCCATCTCGCAGACAGTGCGCGTCGACATCAGCAAGCTCGATCACGTCATGAACATCGTCGGCGAATTGATCATCGAAAAGACGCAGCTCGATTCGCTCACGCGCTCGCTGCATCAGGGCGAGGCGCTGCAGCAGGCCCGGCTCACCGCGCACGAGCTGACCAAGATCGCGCGGAATCTCGACCGCAAGCTCAACGAGCTGCAGAAGTCGGTCATCGAAACGCGCATGGTTCCGGTCGGGCAGATCTACGCCAAGCTCTCGCGGACGGTGCGCAAAGTCGCGCGCGAGCTGGACAAAGAGATCGAGCTGGTGCTGCGCGGCGAAGACACCGAGCTCGACAAGGTGATGGTCGAAGAGCTGACCGACCCGCTGATGCACATCATCCGCAACGCGCTCGACCACGGCATCGAGCCGGCCGACGAGCGGGTGGCGAAGGGCAAGAACCCGATCGGCAAGGTCACGCTCAACGCGTATCAGCAGGGCAACTCGGTCGTGCTCGACGTCACCGACGACGGCCGCGGCATCGATCCCGAGCTGGTGCGCAAGTCGGCGGTGAAGCGCAATCTCATCGCGCAGCACGATCCCTTCGATCAGCAGCGCGCCTACGAAATGCTCTTCACGCCCGGCTTCTCGACCGCCGCCACGGTCAGCGAAATCTCCGGCCGCGGCGTCGGCCTCGACGTGGTCAAGAAAAACCTGCAGGAGCTGAAAGGCTCGATCGACATCCTCTCCGTTCCCGGCGAGGGGACGACGTTCCGGATCATGCTGCCGATCACGCTGGCGATCATCCAGGCGCTGGTCGTCCGCGCCGGCGGCGAGCAGTTCGCGATTCCTCTGACCTCGGTCGAAGAATCGCTGCGCATCTACTCGCGCGACATCCGCACCGTCGAGCGCCGCGAAGTCTTCACGCTGCGCGATTTCACCCTCCCATTGCTCCGCCTCGCCGACGCGTTCCGGCTCGACGGCGATCGCGACGAAGGTCCTGACTCAAAGTGGTTCGTGGTCGTGACGCGCTCCGGCGAAAAGGTCGCGGGCATCCTCGTCGACGCCCTCGTGCGGCAACAGGAAGTGGTGATCAAGTCGATCGGCGAGCGGCTGAAAACGATTCCCGGCATCGCCGGCGCGACGGAAGTGGGCGAAGGAGAAATCGTCCTCGTGATCGACGTCGGAACGTTGATCGATGCATTCGGAGGAGCGGCGAGGGAGATGCGGGCGGGGGTACTAGTTTGAAAAGCGAAATGTTGAATGTTGAATGTTCAATGTTGAATGTTGAATGGAGCCGCTCGGTCCTTCATTCAACATTCAACATTCAACATTGAACATTCAACATTCGCCTTTCGGGATCTGACGCGAATACGAAATGTTCGAAGAATTCTTCGGCCTCACCACCAAGCCCTTCGGCAAAACGCCCGATCCGGGATTCCTGTACGAAAGCGCGCAGCATGGCGAGGCGCTGGCACGGCTGGAGTACGCGGTCGAGGAGAAGGAGCTGTCACTGTTGGTCGGCGAGATCGGGTCGGGGAAGACCACGCTGTCGCGCGCTCTCATCGACCGCATCGGCGATGCCCGTCCGGTGATCCTTCTCATCAATCCGCGGCTCACTCCCACCCAACTCCTTCGCTCGATCGCCTCGGGGCTCGGAATCCAGCCCGCGCGTTTTCGAAATGAGCTGCTCGATCAGATTCACACCAAACTCTTCGAGCTGTACGAAGCCGGCCGCGAGCCGGTGCTGATCATCGATGAGGCGCAGCTCATCCCGACCAAGTCGACGTTCGACGAGATCCGTCTCCTGACCAACTTCCAGCTCGACGACCAGAACCTGCTCTCGGTTCTTCTCATCGGTCAGCCCGAACTGGAAACGCGTCTCGAACGTGCGCACTACGCGCCGCTCCGCCAACGCATCGGCATGCGCTATCGCCTCGGCCCGCTGACGCTCGACGAAACCGTGAACTACATCGAGCACCGCATCCGCGTCGCCGGCGGATCGCGGAATCCGTTCACCGACGACGCCGTCCGCGCCATGTACGCGATCAGCGGCGGCATCCCGCGCGTGCTCAACACGCTCGCCACCACCGCGCTGCTCGACGCCTTCGGCGACGACGCCGAGACGATCGACGCATCGCGCATCTCCGCCGCCGCCCGCGAGCATCGCCTGCGCGAAGCGCCGCCGAAAGATGAGAGGATCGACCACGTTCATGGTTGATCTGGTCAAGATTCGGAAGAAGGCGAAGCGGGGGTTGGGAGTGGGGAGTGGGGAGTCGGAGCCCACGCCCGCCGCCAACGCCGTCATCGTCTCGGCTCCAGAAATCGCCGTCGCACCGCAGCCCGAGCCGGTCGCGGACGCAGCGCCAACTCCCACTCCCCACCCCCCACTCCCCACCCCCGCGTCCAACAAACTCGACCAATTCAAAGCCACCGCCGGCCAGCGCCGCGAAGACTTTTTCCAACGCGAAGACGAAACCACCACGGCGGAACAGGTCGAGCTGCTCACGTTCATCATCGCCGGCGAGCAGTACGCGGTTTCGATCGAACATCTCGTCGAGATCATCACGCCGCGTGCCGCCACGCAGGTTCCGAACGCCGATCCGACCATCGTCGGAATCATCTCGTTGCGCGGCACGATGGTCACGGTCATCGACGTCCGCCGCAAGCTGCGGCATCCGCCCGCGGCCGGCGGCAACGACGCGCGCGTCATCGTCGTCGAGCGTGCCGGCGAGGTCCTCGGCTTCGAAGTCGATCGCGTCCTGCGCGTCCTCAAAGTAGACTCCGCCGCCGTCGAGCCGCATCCCGTCGTCCATTCGAGTGAGCTGACCGAAGCCGTGCGCGGCGTCTTCCGTCATGCGAACGCGTTGACGATCCTGCTCGATTTGGACAAGCTACTGGCCTGAATCCATGGATCTCACCTGCAAGCAGTGTGGCGCGCGATTTCGCGCGACGATTCCCGAGCCGTTGACCCGCGCGGTGCGCGTGGCGTGCCCGTCGTGCAGCAATCAGATGGTGCTCAAGCCCGCCGCGTCTCCGGACGCGATGCCGCGGCCGTCCAATCAGCCGCCCACGCTGCAAAACACGCCGTTGCCGCAGAAAAGCCGCCGCATCGCCGTCATCGCCGACGAGCCGCGACCGTTCCGCGCCTTCCTCGGCGAGCATCTTCGCCGCCTCGGATTCAACGTGACGATGTTCGAGACTGGCGAGCCGGCCATCGACTTTATCCGCCGCGCGCGCGCCGATCTCGCCATCGTCAACGTCTATCTCAAGGGACGCCTCGGCGTCGAAGTCACGGAAGACATTCGCGCCGATCCGTCGCTCGCAGGCACGCGCGTGATCCTCATCGGCGCGCTGTTTCGCGC
>JAXDIO010000031.1:0-4077 GCA_034663965.1 Thermoanaerobaculia bacterium
TGATCTATCGATTGAAGAAGCCGTTCACGCTGAACATCTTCTCCTTGCGCGTGATCCCGAATACATCGCTCGAGCAGCAGATGATCGCCGAGGGGTTCGACGTCGAACAGATTAATGAGAACTACACAGCACTGCGTCCGACGTGGGCGAACGTGCTGCTGTACGTCCTGATGGTCTGGACGCCGCCACGAAAAATGTTCGACCGCTGGTTGTCGAGAGTCCGCGCGTACAACGAGCCGCAGAAGTCGTATCCGATCCTCATCCTCTTGGCGCGCATCCCGTGGCTGATTCAGCAGGGATTGCGTCATCTCAAGCACGGCGAGTTCTCGGTCATCACCGGCTATCCCGGCTACATCCTCTGGCGCATCGGAGCGTTGAAGATGATGAAGAAGCTCTTCAGCCGCAAGCTGGTGCTTTCGGAAGAGAAGTGGGGCGGCCGCATCGCTCCTGACGCGGCTGCCTGACGGTGCGATAATGCCCCTCGGCAAGGGCAAACCCAGGGGGCACGATGCAAGCTGTCATGGTCGGGAACCGGATCCGCGTGGCGCGGCAATCGCGAAATCTTTCGCTCACCGAGCTGGCCGGCCGCGCGGAGATCAGCGCCGCCACCCTCTCCCGCATCGAACGCGACAAGCAGAATCTCGACCTCGGCCTCTTCCTGACATTGACTCGCATCCTCAAGCTGGCGCCGCACGAAGTTCTCGGCGACGTCGCCGATGAGGAGGGCGTCGATCCGCTCGTCCGCGCCATCAGCGGAATGCAGGCCGGCGAACGCGCCCAACTCTGGCGCTCGCTGGCCGCCGAACGGAAAACGCACCGCAGC
This sequence comes from Thermoanaerobaculia bacterium, assembly GCA_034663965.1. Taxonomy (GTDB): domain Bacteria; phylum Acidobacteriota; class Thermoanaerobaculia; order Gp7-AA8; family Gp7-AA8; genus JADGNZ01. The sequence continues at coordinate 824 of JAXDIO010000031.1, forward strand.
CGCAAGGCGGACGGACGCGGCGTCGCCAACGAAGTGGACGAGCTGCTCGCGCAGGTCGACTTCATCCGCGGCGAAATCGAATCCGTGCAGAAGCGTTTGCGGCGGCGGTAAGCCTGAAGAAGCGCGACAAAGCGTTACGCATCGGCGAAATCCTGGATCGCCTCTATCCGGAGCCGCCGATCCCGCTCGAGCACAAAAATCCATTCACGTTGCTGGTGGCGGTGGTGCTCTCCGCGCAGACGACGGACGTGCAGGTGAACAAGGTCACGCCGGCGCTCTTCGCGCGCGCGCCGACGCCGGAGAAACTGGCGGCGATGAGCGAGAGCGAGATTCTGTCGATCATTCGAAGCTGCGGCCTCGCACCGGGGAAGGCGCGCAACATCCGCAAGCTGGCGCAGACGATTGTCGACGAGCACGGCGGACGCGTTCCGAACGACATCATCGCGCTGGAGAGGCTGCCGGGCGTCGGACACAAAACCGCAAGCGTGGTGGTGTCGCAGGCATTCGGCGAGCCGGCCTTCGCGGTCGATACGCACATCCACCGGCTGGCCTGGCGATGGGGATTGTCCTCGGGGAAAAACGTCGAACAGACGGAGCGCGATCTGAAGAAACTGTTTCCGCGCGAAGAATGGGCGAAGCGCCACCTGCAGATCATCTACTTCGGCCGCGAGTACTGCCCTGCGCGTAATCACGATTTCGAAAAGTGCCCGATCTGCTCGTGGGCGGCGGCGAAGTCGCGCCGCGGTTAGCAATATCAGCCGCTGCAACTTGCCAAAGCACAGACAAGAGTGTCTGTGCCACATTGATCCTGCCGTACTTGCTCGAATGGCGATGCAGGCGAAGCTGGTGTGGCACAGACACTCTTGTCTGTGCTGGTGAGGCTCGGGACGACTGAGGACTAAATAAAACGCCGCATCGCGTTCCGCCACCCAACCACCCGATGCGTTCCATCCTCTGCATTCTCTTCTTCGCCGCCTCGGCGCGTGCGGCTGTCCGCGCGGACGACGCCGGACAGTTCGAAGTACGCCGCGCGCCGGCGTGGATCGATGCGATTTCCATCGATGCGCATGCCGCTGGCAGCAACGCCCGCTCCGGCATCGAAGGACTGCTCGATGATCACCAGGTCCGCGTCGCCGGCGCGAACGTCGACGAGTACTTTCGCCGCGTGCGCCAGGTGGTTACCTCGGCGGGCGTGCAGAACGGTTCGGAGCTGAACATCGACTTCGATCCGTCGTTTCAGCGGCTCGTCCTTCACGACGTCGTCGTCATTCGCGGCAACAAGCGGATCGACGAGCTGGCGCGCGACGAGGTGCGCATCATCGAGAAAGAGTCGGACGCGGACGAGAGCATCTACGACGGCCAGCTCACGGCGCTGTTGTTTCTCAAAGACGTGCGCCCCGGCGACATCATCGACTACTCCTGGTCGCTTGAAGGCTCGAATCCGCTCCTCGGCGGACGCTACGCCGACGAATTCGATTTCAGCGCGAGCGTGCCGACGCGCCTCATGCGTCATCGGCTGGTCTGGCCGAAGGGCCGGCCGCTGCACGTCAGCAAGCCGGCGCAGATCGCCGGCGACGCGTGGATCTGGGAGCGCCGCAACGTCGCTGCGACCGATGCCGAGGATTCGACGCCGGAATGGTACGAACCGTCCGAGGTCGTGCAGGTGACCGAGTACGGATCGTGGAGCGAAGTGGCGAAGTGGGCGGACGCGCTTTTCCAACTCGACGACGCGTCGCGCGACACGATCGCCGGCATCGCGGACGACATCCGCAAATCGAACCGCAACCGCGATGCGCAAGTCGTGGCCGCCATCCGCTTCGTGCAGGACGACATCCGCTATCTGGGCATCGAGATGGGACGCGGCTCCCACGAACCGCGGCAGCCGGCGATGGTGATGAACCAGCGTTACGGCGACTGCAAGGACAAGGCGCTCTTCCTGGCCGCGCTCCTGCGCGAGCTGGGCGTGGAGGCGTATCCGGCGCTAGTGAATACAAAACTGCGCCGCCATCTCGACGACTTTCTTCCCTCTCCGTTTCTCTTCGACCATGTCATCACGCAAGTCATCGATGGCGGCAAGACGTACTGGATCGATGGCACGCTCGCCGATCAGGGCGGAACGCTTGCGACGATCGATACGCCGAGCGATGAGCGGGCATTGATCGTCCGGCCGCAGACGAATGCGCTTGCGAAGATCGTCGTGGAGAGTCACGGCAGCATCAACGTCGAAGAGATCATCAGCGGGAGTCGGGGGTCGGGTGTCGTAGAGACGGACTCCGACTCCCGACACCCGACTCCCGACTCCCATCGCTTCACGCTCGCAGTCACCTCGACGTACAGCGGCCGCGATGCCGACGACATGCGCGCCGAACTCTCCGGCCAGTCGCTCGCGGACGTAGCCAAGACGCATCTCAACCGCTACGCCGCCGATCATCCGCGCATCGCAGCGATCGGTGCGCCATCCATAAACGACGACCGGACGCGCAACCTGATCGTCCTGCGCGAGCGCTACGCAATTCGCGACCTCTGGACGAACGGCTCGTGGACGTATTACCCGCGCGCGATCGAGCAACATCTGACGCGCCCCGATACGCTCGTCCGCTCGATGCCGCTTTCGGTCGACTATCCGCGCAATGTAACGGAGCGGCTGATCATCCGCGGCGGCGCCAACGCGCAGGTCGAGGAGGACAACAGCGTGGTCGACAGTCCGGCGCTTCACTACGAGCAGCACGTCGCCCGAGGACGCGATCTCGTCGTTACCACGACGCTTCGGGCGATGAAGGACGCGGTCTCGGTGGCCCAGGTTCCCGATCATCTCGCGGCGTTGAACGAGATGCATGACGCGCTCGCCGTCACGCTCGAACCGGCGAAGAAATCGATCGCGTCGCGCGCTGCCGAACTCGGCGGCAGTATCGTTCTTATCGGCATTGTGGCCGCGCTCGCCATAAGACGGAGACGGGGGTAGGGAGTCGGGAGTAGGGCGTGGGAGTGGAGAAACGACCCGGCAATGCCGCTCTTTTTCTACTCCCCACACCCAACTCCCCACTCCCGCCGGAAATAGGTCTTTAGGTGCCAATGTTTTTCCGAGTCTGGCGTGACTGGTCTGTACGCGAGCCGTTGAGTGACGATGGTCGCCTCCGCGGATCTCAGGCAGCATCACGAAACATCGGCAACAAATCAAAGGAGAGTCTCAAGAATGCGTAGCACCGGTACTGTTAAATGGTTCAACGATGCGAAGGGCTTCGGCTTCATCACCA
>JAXDIO010000037.1:0-15867 GCA_034663965.1 Thermoanaerobaculia bacterium
CGCCGCTGTTTTACAACCGCGTCTTCACGCCGCTGATTTTCGAACGCGATCTGCCCGACGGCCGCATCTTCCGCAATGTCGCGGAGGTGCCGCGGTTCCATGCGGTAACGCGCGTGCGGCGAATGACGTTCGACGAATTGCTTGCGGCGAAGAACATCGACTTCGCCGACGAAGCGATCGTTACCGATCCGCGGCCGATGAATATCGACGCGTCCGACGCCGTGGTGAATCTGCGTTCGTACCAGGATGACGAGCAGATCGTCGATGTCTCCGCGCCGGCGAAGACGCTGCTGGCGTCGTCGCAAAAGCTGACGCCGGAGTTGCGCGTGACGATCGACGGACGCGGCGTCGAGCCGGTTCAAATCAACGTGCTGTTTGCCGGCGTCCCGATCCCTCCGGGCAATCACCGCGTCGTCTTCACACAGCGCCTCGGCCGCAGCTGGTGGCCGCTTTCGGGAATCGCATTGCTGCTTCTGATCGCGCTGTCGATCATCGACGCGCGGCGACATCACTTCGGCGTCGCCACCAGGATGATCTGATACGCGAACAGCCCGCGCCAGACGCGCGTGATCCAGGTCAGCACGCGTTCGCCCATGCGCAGTAAAAAGTCCGGCATCCAACCGATGATCAGGCGGATCGGAACCGATGATCCGCGCACGGCGATGATGCGAAACCCGGCGTTCTCCACCTCACGCCGGATCGTGCGCATGGTGAAGAAACGAAGGTGCGTGAAGTCGAGGATGCCGCGGTCGCGATATTCGAAGACCCCGAACAGCAGGCCGAGACGAACGGTGATGTTGGCGATGTTCGGCACCGAGAGAAACAGGACGCCGTCGTTCGTCAGCGACTGCCGCACCATCCGCAGCAGGTTCGTCGAGTTGCGCAGGTGCTCGATGATGTCCGCCAGCACGATCGCGCTGACGTGCGGTGGCAGCATCTTGACTGTCTCGAGATCGGTGATGACCACCTGATCGAAGCGCCCGCGAAGTTGCCCGATGCGATCGGCGTCGTACTCGAATCCGATCGTCCGGTCGAAATGCTCCCGCACCGCCGCGCCCAACTCGCCACCTGCCGCGCCGAGGTCGAGCAGCGTCCCGCCGCGCGGCGCGAAACGGTGGATCAGCCCGATCAGAATCCGATGGCTGCTCCCCTCGAAGTCCTTGAATGCGTAGACGTTCGGCACGACCGCGGGAGGGTAGTGGATGGGTTGGGGGAACACAATGGGCGACTGCTAATGCACCGCCACCCCGCCGATGTTCTTCAGCGAGATGGAAATCCCGATGCTCGGCTCCGTGTGCTCGACGGGCGTGTAGACGATGTAGCGGCGGTACTCCAGCGCGATTCCGTAGCAGGAGGCGTTGCCGCCGATCAGGTAGCGCTGTTCGAGGAACTTGCCTCGTTTCGCGTCGTAGTTGATTTGCACGTCCGCGCGGAGACGGTTGCTCCAGAGTGACGAGCCGCTGTTGATGCGGAACTGGCTGGAGCCGGGAAACGTGGACGGTACGCCGTTGATTGCCGGCGGGCGGTAGGACGAAAACCAGGTGAAGCTCAGATACTTGTCGGCGATCTTGCCGGTGCCCATCAGGTTGGCGGAGAGGCTGGTCTGGTCGAGTTGATGCGAGACATTGCCGAAGGTCGCCGCGGCGTCGAGAGTGATCGACGAATAGGGATTCACATGCAGGCCGGCGATGAGCGGTGTGAATCGTCCCTGTTGCGGGACGGAGGATCCCGGCAGGCCGCCAGCTGTCGCCGAAGTGAATGGGCGGCCGAGGGAGACCGACTGCGTGAGTGAGAACGAGGCCACCTCGCGCGAGGAGCCGCCGGCCGCCGCTTCGCGTCCGATCAGGCGCTGCGTCAGCGAGTATTCGACCGAGTCGCGCACGATCGGGAGGAAGGGCGAGTCGACCGTGTCGAAGCGGATGATGCGGTTCTGATCGTTGACGTTCGTCGTGTACAGATAGCGGAAACGCGGCTCGATCACGTGCTTGAACTTACTGAAGCCGCCGATCGAATCGTTGTAGACCTTCGACAGCGACGGACCGACGACTTCCACCTGCCCTTGCGCGTAGAAGCGCTCGACCGGATTGTTGACCGCGGTCAATTTGCCGAACGGATTGGCGACCGAGTTGTCGTCGAGCGAATCGGAGTAGTAGGTCTCGCGCACGGAAATCTGCGGCCTGACCGAGAGCCAGGCCGGCGTGCGGAGTTGCATCGAAAGAGTCGGAAAAATATCGGCGCGGTAGTAGTTCGCGGTCGGGCCGTTCAGTAGGCCATTCGTGACCAGATGCGACGCCGACGATTCCATCGAGTAGTAGAACGGCGTCTCGCCGATGCGATTCGGGTAGAGACGGAACTGCAGCGACGGAAGCTGCTCGAAGCGCTGGCGCGGCGGCGCCTTGAACGGATCGTTCGGATCGACGTTGGTGAGCAGGATGTCGCGGCGGTCGGTAAGGATGTTGAACGAATACGTGCTGCGGTTCTTCGTCAGATACGCGGACGAGTAAATCTGCGACAGCGTATGCAGCCGCGGGTCATGCGCGAAGCGGCGGAAGAACTCGACATTCGAGATGTCCTCCATGTCGACGACGCCGCGAAAGCCGCCGGGCAGATTGTCCTGCGAATGCTGGTAGTTGTAGCGCCATTCGTTGCGGCCGGTCTCCTGATCGTGAACCACGTATGCGCTTAAGTCGCCGTGCTTCACATTCGGCGACGGACGGTAGCGAACGTTGATGCCGGCGCCGTTGTAGCCCTTGTCATTGATGTCGCCGTAGAACGTCGTGTCGGCGGAGTCGCCGAACGGAACGAAGTAGCCGACTTCGAGCCGGTCGCCGTAGGTCGGCGAGAAGAGGATGCGCGGAATCAGAAATCCCTGCGAGCGGTCGCTCTTGGTCGGCCACACCAGCCGCGGCGTGAAGAACAGCGGGATGTCGTGTGCGCGGAAGACGACGTCGCGCATGCGCGCGTAGTCGTCGAGCGTTACGTCGGCCTCGGACACATGGAACGACCACGACGGTTTGTCGAGATCGCACGACGTGAACATTCCATTCGTCAGCCGGTAGCGATCCTCGGACAGCCGCTCGATCTTGTCGCCGGCGAAATACATGTCCGGCTGTAGAGCGCCGGTAGCGTTGAAGAAGGTGCCGGTCTTCGAGTCGAGATTGAAGATGATGTGATCGCCGGTGAGGCGCGTCGGCCCCTGATCGAGGATGACGTGCCCTTCCGCGACGACGTCTTTCGTCTTCAGGTTGTAGGTGACCTTGTCTGCGTGGATCTTGATGTCCTGATATTCGATGAGGACATCGTGTTCCAGGATCGCGTACTCGTCGCGCACGTACTCATCTCTTCCGCCCGGAGTCAGGTGCGACATCTTCACTTCTGCGCCGGGCGTCTTCTTCAGCCCCGGCGTCACTTTGAACTTCGCCTTGGGCTGGTTGTAGTACTGCCCGGCCGGTCCCATGTTCTTCGCGGCTTGCGCGAAGAGCAGCGAGGGAGTGGTGGCGAGGAGAAGCGCGGCAGCGGTGCGGAGGAGCGGGGCGGGATGAACCCTCATGCGTCGCGCGTCATTGTATCCGACGCTCCTTCGTCTCCGGCGCCCGCGTTGAGGACGGCGCGGTCGATGACGCTCATTTGCTGGATCTGCATGCGCAGTTTGATGATTTCGAGCTGGTAGAGGCGGGCGACGTCGTCGGAGCGGTTGCGCTGTTGGCGCTTGCGCAGCGCGATGCGGTTGGCGAGACGCACGAATTCCCGATGCGCGCGCCGGTCCGTCCAACCGCCGCGGCCGAGTCGGAGCAGGGGATGGGCGGTGGTGCGAACGTCGTCGTCGCTGAGGAAGCCGAGCGACGACTCGTGCCGAAGCTCGGCGCGAACGTCCGGCCATTGCCGGAAGACCGCCACGACAACGATCAGCGGCATTGCCGCGGCGACGGTGAGGAGAATGTAGCGCTCGCGAATCCCGTAACGCGTCGCCATCGTCGGCAGCCATGCCACGATGATTGCGATCGCGGCGGTGGCGACGTCGAAAGCGATCTGTCTCCGCTTGTCGGCAACATGGAAGACGGCGAAGGTGATGCCGTATCCGGCCACGCCGCCGGCCAGCATCATCGCGGCGATGATCGAGGCGGCGTGGACCGACGTCATGACGAACGGCACCGCCGCGGTCGCGCCCATCACGCTTCCGACGATCATCCCGTCCACGGCCTCGGTCTCATGACCGGTGTGCCGAACGTAGAGCGCGGCCAGCGTCAGCGCTATGCCGCCGACGAGGGGATAAAGCGCGCGAACGACGAAGAGAAGAACGGCGACCGCAAGCCCGACGGCGAACGCGGTGCGCCAGGCCGTGCCGAGGTCGTTGTCGAGCGTTTTGAAAAAATGTGCGGCAGCCATGGCGGCCAGAAAGACCGCGTAGACGACGAGGCAGAGTACGGGATCGGACATGCGTCAGGGAAACGAGTAGCCGGCTTCGTCGTAGCGCACCGGATGGCGCAGAAAGTAGCGGCGAGAGGTGGCGATGTCCTTTCGGATCTGATTGGTCAGCTCCACCGCCGATTGGAACTGATGTTCGCGCCGCAGCAGCCGGTGAAAGTAGAGCCGCACGGTATCGCCGTAGACGTCGGAGTCGAAATCGAGGATGTGGCTTTCGATGGTGGTGGCGTAGTTTTCATACAGCGTCGGCCGCACGCCAATGTTCGTCACGCTCTCGAAGGACCGGCTGAAACTCTCGAAGCGCGAGGTGGTGATGTAGACGCCGCCGCCAGGATGGAGCTCGTTGGCGGGATCGACGTTGACGGTGGGAAAGCCGATCTTGCGCCCGAGGCGGCGGCCGGTGGCGACGCGGCCATCGATGAAGTAGGTGCGGGCGAGCGCAGTTGCAACCGTGCGCATCGTCCCTTTCTGAATGGCGTTGCGAACGAGCGAACTCGAGACGCGGATGCCGCGGATCCTGACCTCGTCCACGCCCTGCACCGCGAAGCCGTACTGCTTGCCGGCGGCTTCGAGCCGGGCCAGATTTCCCTCGCGGCCGGTGCCGAAACAGAAGTCGCGTCCGATGCGGACGTCGCTGACCTGCAGCGCCGCCACGAGGAACTCGGCGATGAATCGATCGGCGGTCCAGCGCGAGAAGTCGTGCGTGAAGGGGACGACGATGAGCGCGTCGACGCCCATGTCGCGCAGCAACTCGTGCTTCTGTGGCAGGGTGAGGATCTGCGGCGGCACGCGGTCGGGCGCGACGATGGAGAGCGGATGCGGGTTGAAGGTGATGACCGCGGAAGGCCGTCCGGTCTCGCGTGCGCGCTCCACGACGCCGCGGATGATGGCCTGATGGCCGATGTGCATGCCGTCGAAATTGCCGATCGTGGCCACGCAGCCGCGAGGCAGGTCGGTCTGTCGAAGCGGGTCATTAATAAGAATCATGGGCGAGGATCGTGGGCGCGAGCGATGGGCGCGCGGATCATCGCATAACGTCATAAACTCGTGCGCTTGAAAGCACTGCTGCTCGTCATCGCTCTCGCTGCCCTGTCGGCTGCCGCCGCCGATCATCCGTCGCGTCCGCCGGTCAAGGGTTGCAAGTGGGAGAGGTTGTCGGACGCTTCGCTCGGTCTCGATGCGTGGGTGCAGCGCTGCGACTTCGGATTCCGCAAGATCGATCTCTTCACGAAAGGTTCGTCGCTTTACATTCACTACTCGGATGGTGGCGCGCCCGATCCGTTGATCGACGTCCTGCCGCTGCTGCCCGGCGAAACGGCTGAGGCGGGGATCAAGCGGACCTTCTTGTCGCATACACCCGCGAAGCTGGCAAAACGCTGCGTGCTCGCGCCGTACGGCGACGAAACGCGTGCGGGCGCAACGCGTTACACGTTCGTTCCGAATGGGGCGCACAAGAAAGAACTCGACGCGAAAGCCGATCCGAACGAGGTCGGCGATCCGCCGTGCGGCGACTGGGGCGCTGCGCCGGACGGTATCCAGTATTTCGAGGTGCAGCCCGGCGCGCGCAAGGTGCTCTTTGTTCGCGTTGGCCAGGACGAGCCGCTATTCGACGAGAAGACGCTCCGGCTCACGAAGTGACATTCGCAAGAGAATTGCGAAACCGCCTATGAGCCATAAGACAATCGGTACGATTGACGCGAGCTTCTGCTTGCCGAAAATGAATTCGCCGAGGTTGCCGGATTCGCGGGCCAGTGCGACGTGGGCTACCGATTGTGTCTCAAAATAGCCGATGTCGCGTCGCGTCCGGTCGCCGATGTGTCCAGTGAAGAATGCCGGCACGAGATACCGGCTCACCGGATGGGGGAGTTGCGACGACGGCATTGGATCCGTGGCTGTCGCGATGAAGTTCAGACCGAAGGAAATGATTGCTGCCGCAATCGCCACGACAATCCACAATCGTCGAAGCCTAGCCGCCATCATCGCAATACCCAGCAGCGGAATGATTGGAATGAGATAGCGTGGACCAAACGCGAAGCCGCCGTGCCAGCCATTGAAGCTCGCAATTACCATAATGAATGTAGTTACAATCGCGATCAGCGACCAATACTGCGCATTCCGTTTCATCGACGCAAATCCCGCGAATGCAAGCAACAGAATCGGCGAGACAAAGAAGAGTCCGCGGTAGGGTGAAATGGTGATGCCATACAACGCGTCGGTCGAAGGAATCGTGATGACGCCGAAGAGGTAGCCGCCATGTGTGAACGGCGTACTCGCCTCCACCGAGGTCCGGAACGGCGATCCGAAACAGAGCCATTGATAGATGGCCATCAGGAAGCCTAAAGGTAATGCTCCGAGCAGGAAGCGAAGCCCTGTCCGTCGCTGATACGAAAATGCGAGCAGCACGAGAATCGCCGACGCAAGCGCGCAGACATAGAAGCACGCTACGGCAATCCCAGCCGCAACACCTGCTGCGGCCGGCCGCGTTTCCAATAGCGTAAAGGCCAGCAGTAGAAACAATGCCGCCGGCACGTGCGCAAATAGCATCGTGGAGTACGGAAAGACAATCGTGCCGAAGAGGACGATCGCCGCGACGCATAGCGCTGCGGCTCGTGTCGCCGCCATTTTTCGACGGCCGTACAAATAAAGAGCCGGCCCAATGAGCGCGCCGCACAGTCCCACGCTCAATGCGGTCGAAATCCAGCGATTGACCCGCGTCAATGAATCGACAGGAGCGTGCAGGCCGCATTCGATTGTATAGATCACTGCATAGGCCGCCGCCGCAAGGATCGAGGCGCCGGGCGGCTTGTTGATGAATATGTGTCCCTCGCTTCCCCGCGAGACGTCCCCTGTATTGACGTCATAACCATCGATGTACAACGTCTGCCGCTCCACAATGGACCGCGTCAGATCGAAATGCGCGTCCTGATTCCAACCGGCGCCTCCGGTGAAATAGCCGAACGTCACCGCCGCCAGTACAAAGAGTCCCGCGGCGATCTTCGTATCCGTGCTCCGAGTTCGTGAACGCACCGTCAATCTTCTCAACGGTCCCGAGCCTCACCAGCACAGACAAGAGTGTCTGTGCCACATTGATCCTGCCATACGCGAGTGTTGCTATCGGAGAGGGCCAGTGTGGCACAGACACTCTTGTCTGTGCTTTGGCAGGATGCAGTGCCTGATATTGCGAACCCGGCCGCCCCAGCAAACGCGATCGCTCCGCCGGTGCTCACGACGAATACAGCGACGGCACCGACTGCGTGATCGCTTCCCAATCCGGCGGATTCGCACCCAGCATGCGGACGAACTGATCGACCATCACCGGATCCCACTTGCCACCCGCGGCTTCACGCCGCAGCGTTTCCAGCGCCGCCGTGTGCGACAGCGGCGCCGGACGATACGAACGGTGCGACGTCAGCGCGTCATAGGCATCGACGATCGAAAGCAGACGCACCTCGTACGGAATGGCCTCGCCGCTCAGTCCGTCGGGATATCCCCGGCCGTCGTAGCGCTCGTGATGGTGGCGGATCAGCTGCAGGACCGCGCTCATCGTCAGCAGGGGGCGGACCATCTCCTCGCCGATGACCGGATGATCGATCACGCGCAGGAACTCTTCGCGGGTGAGCGGTCCCTGCTTGTTGAGCAGCGACTCCGGAACGGCGATCTTGCCTATGTCGTGGAGCAATCCCGCCACGCGCACGCGCTCGCCTGCCGCGTCGCCCAGCCCGAGGTGAAGGGCGAACGTGCGGGAGAGATCGCCGACGCGTTGGGAGTGGCCGCGCGTGTACTGGTCCTTCGCCTCCAACGCAAGCGCCAGCGCGCAGATCACGCTGTAGGTCTGTTCGAGATCGGCGTGGAAATCCTTGATGCGCAGCAACGAGCGGATGCGCGTGATCAGCTCGACGCGGTTCAGCGGATAGGCGATGAAATCGTCCGCGCCGGCCACGATCGCTTCCTGCCGCATGCTGCCGCCGCCGTGCGCGGTGAGCACGATGATCGGCAGGAAGAGGTGGCGCGGATCGGCGCGAAGAAGGCGCAGCGTTTCGGAGCCGTCCTGCACCGGCATGAGCAGATCGAGCAGGACGATGTCGATGCCGTCGCGGTCGATGATCTCCACCGCCTCGGCGCCATTCTCCGCGAACGAAACGTGGAAGCCTGCTCCCTCCACGCTGGCGGCGACCAGCTCGCGATTGATCGGATTGTCGTCGACGCACAACACGCGCGCGGCAGGCGCGGGCCGCGGTCGCATGTGCCGCGACGCCACCGGCGCCGGGTGCGCCTCGTCAAGCGCCGAGGCGAAGAACGAGGTCAGCTCGGAATCAAACGCACCATCGCGCGCCTCGGCACGCAACCGCGCCAGAGCCTCGGCCTCGGACAAATCATCATCGTGCTGGATCTCATCGAACCGATTGGCGATGCCGACGATCTGCGCTTCGAGCGGAATGGCGTCGCCGGCAAGGCCATCCGGATAGCCGCGGCCGTCTTTCCGCTCGTGATGCCAGCGGACGATCGGCACGAATGGCCGGAACGTTTTCATCGGATCGAGGATCGACGCGCCGATGCGCGCATGCTCCGCGACCAGCGCGGCCTCTTCGATCGTCAGCGTCCGATTCGCCAGCAGCGCATCCGGAACGCCGATCATGCCGACGTCGTGCAGCAACGCGCCCTTCGTCACGATCTCCTTCTCTTCGGGAGACATACCCAGCTTTTCGCACAGCCGCCCGGCGTAGTCCGCCACGCGTTGCACATGCCCGTGGCTGCGCGGGTCTTTGTTCGCGAGCGCGTTGGTGAGCGTCAGAATGATGTTCTCGCTCGAGTCGAGCTCCTTGCGCAGATTGCGGATGCGCGCCAGCGAGCGGATTCGCGTGCGCAACTCTTCCCTGTTGATCGGCTTGTTGAGGAAATCGTCTGCGCCGCATTCGAGCGCCTTGATCTTGTCCTCGGTGCCGGTGAGCGCGGTCAGCATCAGGATCGGAATCGTCCGTCCGAAGGCTGTCTCTTTGATGAAGCCGCACGCTTCGTAGCCGTCCATCACCGGCATCATCACGTCGAGCACGATCACGGCAGGATTGATGCGCGGGAAAAGGTCCAGCGCCTCGCGGCCGTCGCGCGCAAGCACCACGTCGTAGCCCCAGGTCGAGAGGTACTCCTCGAGCAACTGCAGGTTTTGTTCGTTGTCGTCGACGGCGAGAACGATGTCTCGGTCGGAAGGGACGGCCGCGTCGGGGATGACCATCGCGAGGCGGCGATTATAGGCGCAGCTTCTGTTGCTCACCCGGATACACGAGGTGATCGCCGTCGATCTGCGCGAGCGGATTCATCGCGTGCACCTTCACCGCGCCCGCTCCGATGATGTGAATGACCTCGATGCCGCGCCGCGTCAGTTCGTCCGCGACCAGGTTGCGATGACATCTCCACGGCACCGCCTCGGCGCACATGATCGACACACGCTGCAGCGCTGCGAACGCCAGCAGCTTGTCGATGGCGTCGCGAAAATCGTCCGTGGCCATGTAGTCGGCGTACGCGCGGAACTGCTCGTTGCGCCACGCCGTGTTGGGCGAATCGGGCAGCGGTTTGCGCCGTCCGCCCAGCTCCGGCATGTGAACGTACGCGACGCCATGCTCCGGCAGCCACTGCGCCATCGCCTCGCTGGCGAAGTGCGGATAGCGTTTCGATCCAGGATAGCGGCGGATGTCGGCGAGCAGTTTGATCTCATGTTCGCGCAACAACGCGCCGAACTCGTCAGCGTCGCGTGTGGAGTGGCCGATTGTGTAGACGTTCATAAGAAAACGTTGAATGATGACATCCGTTTCTCATCCTCGATTCCAGGAGCCCTCATGACCCTTCTCGCCCGCCGCGCCGTCGTCGGCGTTACCGATTCAAGACCATTGCTCCACGTCAGCGACACGTACCGTCGCGGGCGGCGCGGCGACGTCGTCACGCTCATTCAGGAGTGGCTCTGCCTCAACCTCTGCGACGTCATGATCGATGGCCAGTTCGGCTACGCGACGGAGCAGGCCGTGCGCGATTTTCAGAGCGGCACCGGCGTGTTGCCGGTGACCGGCGAAGTCGATCCGCAAACCTACGCGATGCTGATCCGGCCGATGACCGAGGCGCTGCGTCCGATCCATCCGCCGGACGACGCCACGATGGGGCAGATGGTGGCCGCGTACGCACTGCAGCATCTGCGGCAGCGGGCGCGAGAAGCGGGCGGACAGAATCGCGGGCCTTGGGTGCGGCTGTATCTGCACGGCAATCAGCGTCCGCGCGATCCGAAGCTGCCCGCCGGCGCCGACGCCTGGTGTGCGGGATTCGTCAGCACCATCATCGCGCAGGCCGCGCCGACCCTCGGCCGCGAGCTTCCAATCGACTTCCATACGAACTGCAACCATCTCGCCGAGGACGCGAAGGCGCGCAAACGTTTCATCAGCGGCGAGAGCGCCATCCGCAATCCGAAACGGATTCCGACGGGGAGCCTGATGCTCATCCGCAAGTCGCGCGCGAAGGATCGCTGGCATCACACCGGCGTCGTCATGCAGGCGCTCGACAAAGTCGTGCGCACGATCGAAGGCAACTCCGCGTACAGCACCGACGACGATCCCTCGGGACACGAGGTCTGCCGCCAGATGCGCTCGTATGGCAACCTCGACTTCATCGTGCTGGATTAGTTCCGAGGGCGCGGCGGGTTGTAACCGGCACTTCCCATGGCGTACTACGCTGAACACGCGCAGCAACTCAAACGCGACCTTGCTGCCGAGGTGCCGACGGATGAGCTTCGCCGGCTGCATGCGAAGCGGCCGCTGCTGCACGCGCTGATCGCGTTCCTCAACGTTGCGGTACTCGTGGCGGCGGGTGTGGCCATCGTCCACTTCGACCGCTGGTACTTCTGGTTGCCGTGCGCGTTCGTGGCGGGGTTTGCGGTCTTCGATTTCACCGTGCTGCTTCACGAGGTTGTGCATCGTGCCGTGCTGCCGGAGTCGAGCGATCGCGCCTACCGAGTCCTCGGATTGTTGTACGCGGTGCCGAGCGGGATCTCCGCATCGCAGTTCACCCGCTGGCATCTCGATCATCACGCCTCCCTCGGCTCGAACGTCGACGACCCGAAGCGTCACTACCTTTCGCCGAAGATCAACGCGCGCTGGCTCAAAGCGCTCTACTTCACACCCGCGCTTTTCCCGATCTACTTCCGCGCCGCTGCGAAAGAAACCGCCGCGTACGAGCCGGAGCTGCGACGCCGCATCGGACGCGAGCGCCTGTTCACGATCGGATTCCAGCTCGCCGTCCTCGCCGCGATCGCATTCATCGGCGGCTGGGCCATCGCGTTCAAGCTCTACATCGTCCCGGTCTTCTTTATTTTTCCGATCGCCTTCGCCCTCAACCGCCTCGGCCAGCACTACGACATCGATCCCACCGATCCCGCGAAGTGGTCGACGCTCGTGAAAGGCTCGTGGTTCTGGGACGTCATCTATCTCTTCTCGAACTATCACCTCGAGCATCACTACTTCCCCGGCGTGCCGTTCTACAACCTCCCGCGCCTGCAGAAGCTCCTGCTGCCGTTCTACGAAAAGCGCGGCATGACGGCGATGACGTACGGCTCCCTCCTCTGGCGCTGGCTCGTGCTCAACCGCAAGCCGCACGCGAACTGGGATGAGGGCACACACGGCGTAGTGCAGGTCGCGGCAGCGGAGTAGGATTCGAATATGACTTCGTTTTCAATCGATCTCGCGGACAGCACGGCAACGGCGCTCCGCGAGATTGCGGAAACAACCGCTGAGACGCCTGACGATCTCATTCGCCGCGCCGTCGAAGAACTGGTGGCCGACTACTCCGATGGCCGTATCGCGATGGAGCGCCTTGCCGATCCGACCGATCCGATGATGTCGTCGGAGGAATTGCGGCGGCGCCTTGAGGAAGACCGCTAGCGGTTTCCACGGATTGACGTCTCAATGGACAGCCGCTTGCCGATTGGCAACAATGCCGCGTCCATGGATTCCTTTCCACTCCGTCCACGCGAAGTCTTTGAAGGACTGAGCAAGACTGTCGTCGGGCAGGACGAAGCCATCCGCGAGCTGTCGGTCGCCATCGTCAAACATCTCGTCGGCCATCCCGCGCCGAACATGCTGCTCATCGGCAACTCCGGTTCGGGAAAGACCACGCTCATGCGCGCGGTGGAGCAGTTTCTCGCGAGCCGTCCGGAGCTGAGTCACTCCGCGAACATCATTCGTATCAACGCGAATGTGCTTGCCGAGGAGCATCAGGGGTATGGAAGAGCGGTACTCGGGAGGCTTTACGCGAATGCCCGCACGCGCCTTGGCGCGAACGCTCCGATGCCCGACCTGCTGCGCTCCGTCGAGCATGGCATCGTCTTCATCGACGAAGTGGACAAGATCCGCGCGCAGGTCAGCGGCGAGCCGAACGTGCGCGGCATCGTGGCGCAGGAAGCGCTGCTCACGCTGATGGAGAACGAGAACGTCGAGTTCGAAGCGAACGGGATGAACTTCGCTGTCAACTCATCGAAGATTCTTTTCATCGTTGGCGGCGCCTTCGAAGAGTTGTACGAAGCTGTCTTCCGCCGCGCCACGATCGGGCAGGACGTCGCGCCGATGAAGCCGATCGTAGTCGTGTCGGCCTCGGGGGAAGTGCGCGAAGAGCTGCCGTTCCATCTGCGGGACTACCTGAAGTACGACGACCTGTTCCGCTACGGCATGACCCCGCAGTTTGTTTCGCGTTTCGAATCGATCGTCGTCCTCAACGATCTCGGCGAGACTGATCTGGCGCGCATCTTCGTCGAGCCGGAAGCGTCGATCTTCCGCACGTCGCGCGCGTACTTCGAGCGATTCGGAATCGATCTGCAGATCACGCGCGGCGCATTGATCGCCATCGCCTGGGACGCCGCGCGGCAGAAGCGCCTCGGCGCGCGCGCGCTTCGCGAGACCTTCCGCCGCGTCATCGGAGGACTCGAATTCGATCCTGCCGACGCGGGAACGCGTGTGATCACGGTCGACGAAGCGATGGTCAAGGAGACTATCGCCGGCCGCGAGCAGGGATCTCCTCGGCCGCGATGATCCGCACCGCATTCGTCCTCGCAATGCTGGCCATCGCCGGCGCCGCTGCCGGAGCATCCGTCGCATTCGTCGACAACCGCGCCGCTGCCGGAGGGATCGGATCGCGCGATCGGCCGTTCGCCAGCATTAGTCAAGGCGCGCAGGTCGGCGAAATCATCTATGTCGCGGAATCCGACAAGCCGTATGAAGAAAGCGTGACGCTGAAGAAAGGCCAGATGCTCATCGGCTCCGCCTTCGGCCTCGACGTGCTTCGCGCCGAAATGCACGTCGAATTCGAAGGCGCGGGAGTTCCGGCAATGCAGGGACCGGGGCCGACGATTCGCGGAACGATTGCCGCGAGCGGCGACAACGTCATCGCCGGATGCACGATGCTCGCGGAAGGGCCGAGCGCGATCGTGTCCGCCGGCGCGGTCGGAACGCTGACCATTCGCAACGTCTACTTCAAAACGTCGCGCGGCGGATTTGCGATTTATCTCCAGGCGCAGCAGGGAAACGTCAACGTCTCCGGCGGCTCGATCGAGGCCGCAAACGCTGGCGGTGGAATCGCGCTCGACAACGGATACGGCGACGTGGTCATCGACCGTGTCCCGATCTCGGGTGAATTCAACACCGCGCTGCGAATTCAAGGATTGCGCTCCGGCAAGATCACGATTCGCCGCGGTTCGAAGATTCACGTTCGCGACGCGTTCAACGACGCGATCGTCATCGCCGGCATCGAACGCGGCGCCGCGGTCGTGTTCGAAGACACGATCGACGTGCGCGGGCGGCGTCGCGGCGTCGTGATCGACAAGTCGGCGAACGTCGTCATCGGCGGCGCGTCGGCGCTGAACACCGCAAACGCCGCGGCGCTCGAGGTGCACGACTC
Organism: Thermoanaerobaculia bacterium; assembly: GCA_034663965.1. Classification (GTDB taxonomy): domain Bacteria; phylum Acidobacteriota; class Thermoanaerobaculia; order Gp7-AA8; family Gp7-AA8; genus JADGNZ01. The sequence continues at coordinate 14,350 of JAXDIO010000037.1, forward strand.
CGGCGTCGATCTCTCGTTCGAATCCGTTTCGGCGCAGGGACTTGCGCCGGGAACGCTCGACGAAGGGATCATCCTCGATCGCGTGCATGGAAAGGTGTCGATCACCGGCATCGAAGGGAAGCTCGGAACCGGCGGCGAGATCCTGCACGCGCGCGGCAACGGCATCCGCATCGATCACGCCGATCACGTTCGCATGGCCGGCCTCACGCTGACCGACAGCGGCGTCAACAAGCCGGTGCGCGGCGGCCGTTGCGCGGGCAACTTCGAGGTGAATTCGACCGCTATCTGCCGCGCAGCGCTGTATCTCCGGCACATCAGCGATTCCACGTTCGAGAACATCGTCATCGACGGTGGCAGTGCCATGGGCATAAACGCCAACAACATTCGCGACGTCACCTTCCGTGGTCTCGACGTGCACAAGGCCGGTGACGAGACCTTCGAGAGCGGCGTGTTGCTGCAGGAAGTCGCCGGCACGATCACGTTCACCGCCTCGTCGTTTGCCGACAATGCCGGGAGCGAGATGCTGATCGAGCACCGTTTCAACAACGGCAAGATCGTGCTCGATCGCTGCATCTTCAGCGCGACGGGACGCCCCGAGGTCGCGCCGCATTTGATCGAGCTACGATCGTTTGGCAATGCGAAGGTCGACGTCGAGCTGCGCACTGCCGATCTTCACGACAACCTCGGCTCCGCCATCGATGCCGCGGCAGCAGAAGGCAGCTCTCTCTCCATCGACACGCAGAACTCCTCGCTGCAGCACTTCGGCCACGGCATCATGACCGTCGCCGCGAAGCAGAGCGGAAACGCGCGGATCACGCTGCGCGGCAATACGATCGTGGCGCTCGCGTCCGACCGCGCCTGGATCGACGCCGCAGCATCGGACGCAGCGGTCATCTGTGCAGACATCGCCGGAAACCGCTTCAGCAGCGTGCCCGGAACGGTGATCCGCCTGGCCGCGAGTCCGCAGGCGAATTTGCGCATTCTCGGTTTGCCTGCGGGCGGTGCTCCGATTGGCGCGGCACTCGCGGCAGCGAACGGCGGCGCGTCGTCTCTGGTGGAAGGACCCGCGGTTGTGGCGGCAACTTGCAGGTGATTGTCATCACGCTTCGCCGTTGAACCCGTGCTAGTATCGCTGGGTCCAGTCCGACTTCAGCCCCGCGCAGATTCAGGGCGCATTCCAGATAAAACGCCATATGGAGAGCCGTATGAAAGCCAAAGCTGTATCTGCCGGTATCCCGCGCCGCGAATTCATCCGCATCAGCTCCGTCGCTGCCGTCGGCGTGGCCATCGTCACGATGAGTGACGGAAATCTCTTCGCCGCAACCAGCTCAGGCCTCGTTCCGCTCATGGACGTCGGCTACGCACCGTCGCTTCCGGCGGCCGGCTTCTCCACCCAGTTGAACAGCGCCGACTCCATCCTCAGCCCCGATCCGCGCTTCATCAGCACCGGCGCCCGCATCTCCGTGGTCGGCGCCAAACGCGCCGATCGTCACCGCAACGAGGCCGGCGGCATCGGCG
>JAXDIO010000047.1:0-3039 GCA_034663965.1 Thermoanaerobaculia bacterium
TCTTCGGATTCTGCGCGACAGCTTTTTCGAGCAGCGTCGCCGCGGCGTCGGCGTCATTGCGGTTCATGGCGGCGCGGCCTTGTTCGATCAGCGATGTTTGGGCGAGGAGAGGAAGGGCGACGAGCGCCGCGAGGACAACCAAAATTGACCGCATGAACCCTTGTACGCGATTTGCGTAGGAGAGGTTTCGCTCGGCTAGAATGCCGGCTCTTTTCGATGACTGAAGCGACGATCGAAGCCCGCGCCACTGTTCCGATTTACGACGCCGCCGCGCTGAATGCCGCGGCCGATGAGGCGTTGGCCGAAGCGCGCCGGCGGGTCGCTGTCATCGAGCGATTACCGCTCGAAGCGGTCAGGCCGGAGTCGGTGCTCGACGCGTGGGACGGTATCGCCATGATGCTCGAGGACGCGTACGGCGCGATCTCGCTGCTCAACAGCGTTCATCCCGAGGCCGCCGTGCGCGATGCCGGCGACCGCGCGCTGATCGAAGAGTCGGTCTTCATGACCGAGCTTTTTCAGAACGAGCAACTCTACGAGCGCGTGCGCCGCGTCGTGCCGCGCACGAATGCGCAGAAGCAGTTGCAGAAGGATTTGCTCGAAGCATTCGAAGACAGCGGCGTGTCGCTGCCGGCGGAGAAGCGCGATCGTTTCAAAGCGATCTCCGAACGCATCACGGAGTTGGCGCAGGAGTTCAGCAAGAACGTTCGCGAGAACAAGACCGTGGTCACGTTCACGCCGGACGAATGCAAAGGCATGCCGCAGTCGTATCTCGATCGCGTGCCGCGCGATGAGCGCGGCAACATCGTGGTCGGCTTCGACTATCCCGACTACGTGCCGTTCATGTCGAACGCGTCGAATGCCGAGGCGCGGAAGCGGTACTACGTCGCAAACATGAATCGCGGCACCGATCGCAATCTCGAAATCCTCGACGAAATCGTAGCGCTGCGAAAAGAGATTGCCGACCTGTACGAAGTGCCGAGCTTCGCGCACTACGTCACCAAGCGGCGCATGGTTGAGAATCCGGAGACCGTGACGCGCTTCCTCGATGAAGTGAAGAATGGCGTGACGGAGGCCGAGCTGAGCGATCTTCGGCAACTCGCGGCGTTCAAGGCGGAGCTGACTGGCGCGTCTATCGACGAGGCCAGGATCGAGCGTTGGGACGTCGTCTATTACCGCGAGCGGTTGCGCGAGCAGCGTTACGCCGTCGATCAGGAAGAGCTGCGTCAGTACCTGCCGACGCTGCCGACGCTGCACTGGATGCTCGACATCACCGAGCGGCTTTACGGCATCTCGTTCAGTCCCGCGACGGTGCCGGTGTGGCATGAGGACGTGATGTATTACGACGTCGATGACGCCGCAACGGGCGAGCGCATCGGCGGCATCTACCTCGATCTGTATCCGCGCGCCGACAAATACAAACATGCCGCGGCCTGGCCGGTGCGCGGCGTGTCGCGCAAGGCGGGCCGCAAGCCGATCAGCGTCCTGGTTACGAACTTCGACCGCGTCGGACTGACGCACAGCGAGCTGGAAACGCTGCTGCACGAATTCGGTCACGTCATGCACGGCGTGCTTTCGCAGACCGAGTACAACCAGCATTCCGGTACGAGCGTGGAGCGCGATTTCGTCGAAGCGCCCTCGCAGATGTACGAGGAGTGGGCCAGCCGAATGGAGAGTCTGGCGTTGATGCGCGATCACTGCACGACCTGTCCGATCATCGACGAGTCGCTCGTGCAGCGCATCCGCGCGGCGAAGAAATTCGGATCGGGTATCGACTACGGCCGCCAGCTTCTCTACGCCAGTTTCGATATGGCGCTGTCGGGCGAGGGAGTCGGCGGTCGGGAGTCGGGAGTCGGAGAAAAAACAAGCGAACCGTCTCCGATACCCGACACCCGACACCCGACACCCGAATCACTTTCGCTACGTCTGTGGAAGCAGATGGAAGGCTCCACGCCGATGGGTTACGTCGACGGCACCTCCTTCCCCGGCACCTTTGAGCACATCGCCAGCGGCTACGCGGCCGGCTACTACGGCTACATGTGGGCCAAGGTGATCGCGCTCGATCTGATCTCGGCGTTTGGCCCCGACGTGATGAACGAAGAGACGGGTCGCCGCTTCCGCGAGTTGATCCTTTCGCGCGGCAGTGAAGAGCCTGCCCGCGATCTCGTCGAACGCTTCCTCGGACGTCCCGTTTCGAGCGACGCGTTCTTCGCAGAGATCCGCGGCGAATAGACTTACATCTTCAAGGGTTGTAGAGTGAGCACTCTTGAGGAACCTTCCTCAACCTTCAGGCCGCCTGAGCTGAGTCAGCGCTTCTGAACCTCAATCTTCTTAGCAAACCATCTTTTTGCGCTGCCGCTCGAAGTGTGCCGCCGAAAAGAGCAGGAGTAATCCCAATGAAAGTCTATTTTGGAAATCTGCCCCGCGACATCGATGACGCGAAGCTCGGCGAGCTCGTGAAGCCGTACGGCGCCGCCACTTCGGCGGAAGTCGTCAAGGATCGCGTCACCGGCGCGTCGAAGGGCTTTGCCTTCGTCGAGTTCGGCAGCGACGCCGAAGCACAGGCCACGATCACCGCGCTGAACGGCAAGGACATGAATGGCCAGGCCGTCGTCGTGAACGAAGCGAAATCGAAGAAAGACGCACCGAAGGCCGCCGCAGCGGTCTAACCCCAAACAAGGAGCTTGCATGACGAACGTGTTGAAACCGAAGCGCGCCCCCAAAGTCACTGTCTCGGAAAGCAATATCAAGAAATCGGCGATGCGGCTGATGCAGCGTCCGCTGGTCTCACCCGAGGTGCAGTACATCCAGCGCGTCCTCGGCGCTACGGCAACGCAGGAAGCGGTCGACGAAAAAGTGATCGCAGTCCGCAAGATGCCGTGGTCCAGCATCGTCATTCCGGAGTAGGGATCAGCGCATTGCGCTGATTTCTACCTCCGCGCTGCCTGTTGCGAGCACGTGCAGGACGATGCCGTTCGGGTCGAGCACTACGGTGCCCGGCTCGATGGCGTCGACGCGGCCGCGCATCATCACTCCCGATGC
>JAXDIO010000057.1:0-7107 GCA_034663965.1 Thermoanaerobaculia bacterium
TCAGCGTCGTCTCGATCGATCCCGTCGTGTTCCACGTATTGGTTGTCACCTTGATGGCGCCCGGTTTCGCTGCAGACGTTTCCGTCATCTGGGTCACGAACCATGGCCACGCGGGATAGCCATACGAGAGCGTCGTCGTCCGTTCCCGCGGCGTGCCGACAGCCTCGGTGCGGCGGATCAGGTTGCCGCTGCCGTCGGTCTTCTGCGTCGGGTAGTTGCTGGCGTCGAACTGGAACGTCTCGGTGTCGTCGCCGCTGCCGCACGATGCGCAGTTGCCGACCACCTGCAGCGGCAGGTATCGCCCTCGTTGATAGATGAGCGAAAGCGTGGCCGTTTGTGTGGTGGCGCCGTCAATGGCCGAGGTCACGATGGCGTGATTGGCGGCATCGTAGGCGACGATGACGGATTCGTGGCCGTTCTCGCTGACCGAGGTCACGCCGCGTTCGAGCGCGTCGTAGGCGTGTCCTTCGAGAAGCTTCCCTGCCTCGTCCTTCATCGCCGTGAGCAGGCGAGGAACGCCTCGGGTATCGGGCTGATATTCGAAAGTGCGCCACGGCGTTGCGGCGTTGTGAATCGGATCGAAGACTTTCGTGAGCTCGCCGCCGGCGTAAGCGAAGCGCCAGAGGCTGCCGTCCGGCAGCGTGATCTGCGTGAGCGTTCCGGCCGAGTAGCTGAACTGTACTGTCCGGCCTTCGGAGTCGGTTAGTGTGCTGAGCAGCCCGCCGGAGTACGAGCCGCTGATGCGGTTGCCCCAGCGGTCGGTGGTCGAGAGCCACGCGCCCGAGGCTGCATCGAACGCCGTGATCGTGCCGTTCAAGTCGGCGACGCGGTATTGCCCCGATACGAGACTCACCGTTTCGCGAACTTCACCTGGCCTCTCCGCTGTCCAGGTGCCCTGCAGTGGAACCCATCGATACCAAACCTCGGAGCCATCCGCGCGAAGCCGATAGAGGTCGCGGTCGAAGACGTCGATCATCCGCAGGCTCTGATTGAACGGATGTGTCCATCCTCGCCCCATCGGCTCGTTGATGAGGGTCTGATTTCCGGCGAGCTGGCTGTGGTACTCGAGACCGAACGACAGCGACAGCGGCGACTGCGAGATCGAAAACAGCGGAAGCGTGATCGTGACGTCGCCAGACCCGGCGTTGATCGGTTTTCCCGGAGGTCCCGGCAAACCTGGGCCGCCGCTCGGCGAGAGACTGCAGAAGAAGCAATTGCGATCGCCGCCGCAAGGGGTCGGTGAGACGCCGGAGGGCGGCGCGGGGATCGAAACCGGCGCGTCCTGTTTCAATCCCTGGCATTCATTGAGGACGCGCAGGATGTAATTGCCACTTCCGCAGAATGGAATGAGCGGGTTCCATTGGCCGTGTTCGAAGACCGCCATGCTCTCGGCGATGATGTTGCCGCTGACCGCATCGATGACCTGCAGGCGGTTGAGGTGGTAGTCGTTGAAGACGATCGGCCACTCGGCGATGTTGCCGTCGGGCGAGATCTGGCAGTAGTTGCCCGGAAAGTCGTATTCGACATGGAAGCGGACGTAGGTACCGCTTCCTTTCGTCACGACTTCATAGCTCGGCGCACTGAGGATGGACGGTTGCCGGCAGAATCCGCCCTGCGAAGTGCAGCCCGGGCCGTCGCAGAATCCTCCAAATTGTCCCGAAACGGGCGTGCAGGAGAACTGCCCCGGATACTGGACCGTGCGCTCGCCCATCTTCACCTGCCAATGCAGGTTCTTATCGCCCGGCTGCTGGGAACAGTTTTCCGCCGGCGTGGTGCCGGAACAATCGGGATAGCTGCTGTAGGGCGGCATCGGCCATACCGCGAATGCCGGCACTGCGAACGACATCTCCAGGAGAGTTATAGCCACCGCGAAGAATGTCTTGCGGATGGAGATCGACATAAATGCACCTCATCGCGTCCGGACGAACGCTGTATTTACATAGAAGGGGAAGCGCGAACGATAACATCATTACGGACGAGCGTCCGGTAACGTCACGGACACAGATTTTCTCCGCCCCTCGGCGCGCCCCGCGTGAACCGTCCCCTTTCTCAAATACAATGACCGCCCATGCGCTCTCCCCGAGTCGGCAAACCGAGGTCGGCATCGTCCGTCAGTTCCTCTCTCTCCCGAAAGCTGCCAAGGCTGGCGTTGCCGATGTCCGCGGCCGCGGCGATGGGGGCGCGCCCCAGGCCCGCCATTGGGAAGCCGTCGCTGCGCGATCCGGTTAGCGCGAATCGCAATGGACGGAAATGACGATCAGGCACAGCATCCCGCGATCCGCGGCCTGAGAACCGTCTGCCGTTGCAACAACATCAAGTACCGCACGATCGAGCGCGCCATCCACCGCGGCGCTTGCACCCTGAGTCAGATCGCGGCGTGCACGACGGCCACGACCGGACATTGCGGCGGAAGTTGTACGCCCGAGGTGCAGGAGATGCTGGATGAGCACGCGCCGAAAACGGCGCTCGCGCAGCCGCCTCCCAAGCCGGCCGCGTCGCCGGACGCATGGTGGGTGCGCAACAAATGATGCGGACGGTTGCCGGCTCCAGCCTGCCGATGATTCCGCCGACCGGGATGGCCATCGCCGCGCTGACGATCATGCTCTGGCTGGTCTGGAGCGACACCATCCGCAAGGGGCGCACGCCGGCCGTGCTTTACGCGGTTCGCATCGCGCTCTTCGTGATCGTGGCGAGCATCCTCGTGCTGAATCGGATCCGCTATCCGTTCTACTTCTCATCGACGGCGACGACGCTCGTGGTCATCGTCGCGCTGGTGGGAGTGGGAGGCGCCGCGTACTTTGCGCGGCGGATGGTGCGGCGGGCTTAGAAGCAGGGTCCGGTGAAGATCGACTGGCGTAGGTGAAGGTAGTCGACAGAACTAAGAGAGAGATCGCAGGCCCATCGACTCGTCCGGTCCATCATTCCGCTCGGCAAGGTGGCCAACCCTCACCAGACCCTGAAGCGCACTATACGGCATTCCGTACGGAACTTCAACCTTCCTGATTTATGACGCGGATAGGTTGCCGTCCGTGTGGATGCGAGCGGACGGTAACGATCGTTACGGCAGCATGTTGCGTCGTTGCCAGCCCGCTATACTCGCGCGCTGTGAAAACCAGCCTCGTCACGCTCTTCCAGGCGCTCGCCGATCCGACGCGGCTGCGGCTCCTGAATTTAATGGCGGCGGGCGAGGTCTGCGTCTGCTACTTCGTCGAGATCTTCGATGAGCCGCAGCCGAAGATTTCGCGGCATCTCGCTTACCTGCGCCGCGCGGGATTGGTGACGGCGCGCCGCGACGGCAAGTGGATGCACTACAGCCTGACCATGCCTTCCGATCCGGCCGTTGCCGAGGTGCTCCGGAAGGTCCTGGAGGTCGCGTCGAACGAGCGCGGGATGCAGCGCGACCGCATGACGCTCGAGCGCGTCTGCTGCGCGGCAAAATTGCCGGCATCGCTGCAGAACGCGCCGAAGCCGGAGCTGGCGAGGGCGCGGACTTCCTGATGCTTTCGGCGATCCTCATCGCCATGGCGGCGTTCTTCGCCGGCGCGATTTCGGCCGTGGCCGGTTTCGGCATCGGCAGCATCCTCACGCCGCTCCTCGGCATGACGATCGGCGTGAAACTCGCGGTCGCCGCCGCCGCCATCCCGCACTTCATCGGCAACGCGCTCCGGCTTTGGACGCTGCGCGATCGCGTCGACAAGAAGGTGCTGAAAACGTTCGGCGTGATGAGCGGCGCCGGCGCGCTCGCGGGCGCGCTGCTGCACGCGATGGCGGCGACGCACGCGCTGAAGGTGGTCTTCGCGATCGTGCTGATCATCGTTGGATGTTTCGGCGTGACGGGATGGAGCGATCACCTCCGCTTCGGACGCCGCGGCGCGTGGGTCGCTGGCGGCGTCTCCGGACTCCTCGGCGGGCTGGTTGGAAATCAAGGCGGCATCCGCGCCGCAGCGATGCTGGCGCTGGACGTCCGCAAAGAGGTGTTCGTAGCGACCGCGGTCGCGATCGCACTCATCGTCGACGGCGCCCGGCTGCCGGTCTACGCCTTCAGCACGGGACGTCAGCTGCTCACGGTCTGGCCGCTCATCGCCGGCGCCAGCGCCGCCGTCATCCTCGGCACCTTCTTCGGCCGTACGCTCCTCGGGCGCGTTCCGGAAAGCGTGTTCCGGCGTCTCGTCGCCGCGCTGCTGATCGCACTCGGGATTGCGATGCTGGTTGCACGCTGACGCGCGAAGCGCTTGGAACGCTGGCGTCCTCGCCGGCTGGCCCGGCGGCGTCCCGCCGCCGAACCGCCCACCCCTCTACATTCGCTGATAACCGCGACTGGTGCGAGCCTCCCATTCGGCGGCGAGACGCCGCCGTGCCAGCCGGCGAGACGCCAGCGTTCCGTCGCGCTCGCTGCGCTCGCGAAACTATGCTCCTGTCACGCTGACGTGACCTCTGTCATCAATGTTGCGCGCGAGCCGTCTGTATCATCGCTACCGATGCGCGTTCGTTCTCTCAGTTTCCTGCTCCTCTTCGCATCCGCCGCGCACGCCGCGACCTTCATCGTCCCCTCGGATCGCGCACTGGTAATGGCTTCGAAGGCGATCGTCGTCGCCACCGCGGGAACCTCGCACGGACGCCGCGCGCCGGGCGGATGGATTGAAACCGTGACCGAGTTGCGCGTCGAGGAAGCGATCAAAGGTCCGATCGCGGCTGGGGAGAGCATTCGCGTCACGGAATTGGGCGGGATGGTGGGCGACATCGGCTACGTTGTCGCGGGGAGTCCGAAGTACGCCGAGGGGCAGCGCGTACTGCTTTTTCTGGAGACGAACGATCGCGGTGAGTGGGTGGCGAAGAACATGGCCGTCGGCAAGTTCGAGTATGCCGGCGATGTGCGTGGGCGGCGGTTGCTCGTACGAGATGGCACCGAAATCGTCGGATGGGAGACGGACGGCGAAGTGCATCGCGAGCCGGTGCGGTTGGAAGAGCGCTTCCTCAATTTCGTTCGCGCGACCGCGCATGGCCTCGTTGTTGATGCTGACTACATCGTTCGCGATCCGCAGCCGCTGCGGCATGTCGTGGCCGAGTCGACTGCAGAAGCCTTCGCGCCAAGTTCCTATCTTTTGCAGGGTGGCGGCGGCCTCGGCATCCGCTGGGCCAGCTTCCCGAGCGCCGTCGTTTTTCTTAGCCACGGCACGCAGCCGGGCGCGGTGAATGGCGGGCTCACGTCGATCCAGCGCGCGCTTGCCGCGTGGACCAACGACGCCGGATCGAACATTGTCTACAGCTACGGCGGCACGACTACGATCGCGCGCACTGGCTTGGTGCCGGGCGGCAACTCGGACGGCGTCAACACGATTCAATTCAACGATCCCGCCGGCGAGATTCCGGGTTCGTTCACGGGGGCCGGCGGCTCCACGCTGGCCATCGGCGGCGCGTGGTTCGGCAGTGCCACGCATTCCGCGCACGGCGAGCAGTACTTCACCATCGGCGAGGCCGACCTCGTCGTGCAGGACGGCATCAGCGGCGCGGGGCTGACCGGCAACGGCTTCGATCACGTCCTCACGCACGAGCTGGGACACACGCTCGGCCTGCGCCACTCCGACAAAACGCCGGACGACTTGGGAACGTGCACGGCGCCGCTCGACTGCTCCGATTTCGCGATCATGAAATCGAGCGTCGCTTTCAACTCCGATCCGATCGGATCCGCCTTGCAGGCGTGGGACATCGCCGCGATCGATGCCGTCTACGGTTCGGGAGTAGTCGGTCCGCCGCCGTGCAATCCGCCGCACATCGCCACCGCGCCGCAGACCATCAGCGTCGGAACGACGCCGGTGATCTTCACCGTGACCGCGACCGGCGACGCGCCGCTGCGCTATCAGTGGTACGCCGGCGCTACGGGCAACACGGCCGCTCCGATCAGTAACGCAACAACCTCGTCGCTGACGGTCAATCCGGTCGTGACCACCGCCTACTGGGTGCGCATCACGAACGACTGCGACCCGCCGGCCGACAGCGGAACGGTCTTCGCCATCGTCAACAACTGCCCGCCCGTGACCATCAGTTCGCAGTCCATCGATACCACGATCCTCGAAGGGCACTCGACCACGCTTACCGTCTCGGCCAGCGGCGGAACGGTTTCGTATCAGTGGTACGCGGGAAAAACGGGCGTGACGACCTCGCCGGTCAGCGGCGCCACCGGCGGCAGCCTGACCGTGACGCCGTCGACGACCTCGTCGTACTGGCTTCGCGCATCGAACAGTTGCGGATCGTCGCTCGACAGCAACACGATCACCATCACCGTCCTGCCGTGCGCCGCGCCGAAGATCGTCGTCCAGCCGCCCAGCGCGAACATCGTCTCGAACTTCGGAACGACTCTCTACACCGCGGTCACCGGCACCCAGCCGATCGCCTATCAATGGTACGAAGGCACGTTCCCAGACACCTCCCATCCCGCCACCAACGGCACCTCGGCGACGCTGGCAGTACCGTCGCTGTTCGCCTCGACCTCGTATTGGCTGCACGTCTCCAGCGAATGCGGCTCCTCCGACAGCACCACTGCGCGCCTGACGGTCGTGCAGTCGTGCGCCGCGCCGTCCATCGTCTCGCAGCCGCAGAATCAGAGCGTGGCCTCGGGATCGAACGCCGTGGTCTCGATCGTCGCCGGCGGCGCGTCGCTCTCGTTCCAGTGGTACCAAGGTCCCTACCTCGACTTCACGCATCCAATCGGCGGCAACGCGCCGTCGGTCTTCGTCCCGTCGATCACGACGTCGTCGCAGTTCTGGGTGCGCATCAGCGGACCTTGCGGCAGCGTGGACAGCAGCGTGGCGACGGTGACCGTGGCGACGTCGCCGCGGCGGCGGGCGGTGGGGCGGTAGAGATGAATAGCAAATGTTGAATGGCGAATGCTCAATGTTGAATGTTGAAAGAAAACAGCAAAGCGGCAACGTAGTCCGGCCCTCGCCCATTCAACATTCAACATTCAACGTTCAACATTGAACATTCAACATTCCGCTTCTGACGCCAGTACACTCCGCGCCGAATGTCATTAACGCTGTACATCGCGATGGCGCTCCTGCTGCTGTGGATCGCGCACCGTGCGCTGATGCCGCTGTCGCGCGTCGCCGT
>JAXDIO010000106.1:0-23138 GCA_034663965.1 Thermoanaerobaculia bacterium
GCTGCTGCTTCGAGCTCGTCGTGGTAATCGCACGAAACAGGCTCATATCGTTCTTCGGACATTCGGTCCCTCCGCGTCATCCATTGCGCAAAGAGCGTTCCAGTGCGCGGCGGACGTCGTCGCCGAACGCAACGAAGAGGACGCGGTCGATTGCATCGCCATGCGCGAGCACGCGCTTCGTTTCCCCGATCGCGATTTCGGCGGCGGCATCGATCGGATAGCCGTAGATGCCGCAACTGATCGCCGGAAATGCGATGGTTCGAACGCCGTTCTCGATCGCGATCTCAAGGCTGCGCCGGTAGCACGACGCCAGCAACTCCGGCTCGCCATTCGTGCCGCCGCGCCAGACCGGACCGACGGTGTGGATGACGAACTTCGCGGGCAGCCGGAAGCCGGGCGTGATCTTCGCGTCGCCGGTGTCGCAGCCGCCGAGGAGGCGGCAGGCCGCGACGAGATCGGGACCGGCAGCGCGGTGGATCGCGCCATCCACCCCGCCGCCGCCGAGGAGCGAGGAGTTGGCAGCGTTGACGATCGCGTCGACGGCGAGCTTGGTGATGTCGCCCGCGATGATCTCGAACTGCGTCACTTCGCGCGGCCCAGTTTCACGACGATGTCGAACTCGCTCTTCGTCACCGGCTGGATCGAAAGACGCGAGCCCTTCTTCGTAACCACCATCTCTTCCAGGCCGGGCGCCGATTTCAGCGTCTCCAGCGGGACGATGTGCGGGAACGTCTCGACGAAGCTGATGTCGACCATGTACCAGATCGGATTTTCGGCCGTCGCTTTCGGATCGAAGTAGTGGTGGCCCTTTTTCGCCGCGAACTTGTCCGGATAGGCCTCGCGCGCGATCTCGGCCACGCCGGTGACACCCGACGGCTCGGCGTTCGACGCGTAGAAGAGGACGCGGTCGCCCTTCTTCATCTCGTCGCGCATGAAATTGCGCGCCTGGTAGTTGCGAACGCCTTCCCAACTGGTGGTGCCGTCGCGCGCCAGTCTCTCGATCGTGTACGCGGACGGCTCGCACTTCATCAGCCAGTACTTCATGCCGCGATTGTAAAGCGTGGATTAGGGAGCCGCGCGGCGAGGTTCTGTCGGAGACCATGCGCATCCGCCCAATCGTGATCTCGACCGCCGCCTGTCTCATCGCCGCCGCTGTGCTCGCCGACGAACCGGAGTGCGCGGTCAACTACAAGTCCGACCCAACATCGGCGGAAACCTCGGTGCTCACCGTGCTCGCTCCGAGAGCCGTTATCGAAATGCTTCCGAGCAAGCTTGCCGCGGCCGGCGCGCAGATGGATTGGGCGACACCGACGAAAGGCGTCCTGAAAGCAGGCCCACTCGACGTCAAAGCGGAAGCGTCGGGCAGCGTCACGCGGGTCAATTTCCACACCTCGCCGGCGGCCGACAAAGCGACGCTGTGCCGCTATGCCACGCTCGTCGGCAATCCGACGCCATCCGGGCCGCCCGTTCCGCAGGATCCCGCGCTGATCGCGCAGATGAAAGACGATCTGCTGAGGAAACATGTGATCGTGCAGCCCGGCGCCACCCAGGGCCTTAACAACGTCACGTTTCGTTCGCTCGACGATTTCCTTCAGTTCACGATCACGGGCATCAAGAATCTCTCGAACGACAAACGGGAGTACACCGTTCAAGTGCAAGCTCCGCGAGTGGTGTCCATGATCGCGGCGGAAGATCTTGACGACAGCGGCCAGGCCATGCTCGGACAGCGGGAGGTGCACCGCACGAAACCGGCGCGCGTCGACGCCACGCTCCTCTACGACAAGGATGGGCAGACCTGGAAGCTCACTGACGCTTTCATTACGCATATCGAGAGCATGAAGTAGTAGCGAATCTTGCGCGTTCTCCTGACGCTTCAATACCTCGGCACGCGCTACGCCGGCTGGCAGTCGCAGACGAATGCGGTTGCGATCCAGGACGTGGTCGAAACCGCGCTGGCGAAGATGTTCGGAACGCCGGTCCGGATCGAAGGAGCCGGTCGCACAGATGCGGGCGTCCACGCGCGCGGCCAGCGCGCGCACCTCGACGTGCCGTTCGCAATCGAGACGCGCGGATTCCGGCAAGGCATCAACAACCTGCTGCCGCACGACATCCGCGTGACGGAAATCGAGACGGTCGCCGACGACTTCCACTGCCGCTTCGCAGCGAAATTGAAGAGCTACGTGTATCGCATCTGGAACCACGAAATTGCGGACGTCTTCGCGCACCAGACCCACGTGCATGTTCCGCAGCCGCTCGACGCCGTTCTGATGCGCGAGGCCGCGCAGCCGCTGCTCGGCCATCACGACTTCGCGGCATTCACCGTCATCAGTCCCGAGGTGAGCTCGACGGAGCGGACGATCACGGCAATCGACGTGATTCGCGATGGAAACGCGATCGCGATCACCGTCACCGCGGATGGCTTTCTCCGCTACATGGTCCGACGAATCGCCGGCTCACTGATCGAGATCGGCCGCGGCAAACTCGCGCCGGACGCGATCTGGACCGAGGCGCGCTGGACCGCGCCGGCGAAAGGGTTGACGTTGTGGGAAGTGCGTTACTAGGCGCGCGCAGTCTGCGATAACATCGCGCGCTTCAGATGATTGACCTGCGCAAACTCGCTGAACCGGGCTCGATCGAAGAGACACTGCTCGACCGCGTCGACTTCAAACGGCTCCCGCGGCACGTCGCAGTGATCATGGACGGTAACGGCCGCTGGGCGAAGGGACGCAACCTGCCGCGCGTCGAAGGTCATCGCGCCGGCATCGCCTCGGTGCGCGAGATCGTCGAGACCGCGGCGCGTCTCGAGCTGCGCGTCATGACCCTTTACGCGTTCTCCGTCGAAAACTGGAAGCGCCCTCGGTACGAAGTGGCCACGCTGATGATGCTGCTCAAGGAGTACCTGCGAAAAGAGCTGAAAACGCTGATGGACAACAACATCCGCTTCACCGCCATCGGACGCGTGGAAGGTCTCGATCCGTCGGTGCAGCGCGAGCTGAAGTACGCCGAAAATGAGACGGCGAAGAACAACGGGCTGCTGTTTCAGATCGCGCTCAACTACGGAGGACGCGCCGAGATCGTCGACACCGTCAATCGCATCATGGCCGTCTTGCGCGAGCGCGAGATGAGCGACGCGCAGATCGACGAGCAGTTCTTCTCCGATCATCTCTACACCGCGAACATCGACGATCCCGATCTGCTCATCCGCACCAGCGGCGAGTTGCGCGTCTCGAACTTCCTGCTCTGGCAGATCGCGTACGCCGAGATTCACGTCACGAAAGTACTCTGGCCCGATTTTCGCCGCCGCGATCTCTTCGAGGCGATCATCGACTTCCAGTCGCGCGAGCGCCGCTACGGCGGGGTCGATGAATCCGACGCGCAGATGTTCATCGAGGCCGACAATCAGCAATCGTAGGCGGGCAGCTCCTGGGAACGCGGGCGTCTCGCCCGCCGTGCTTGGCAGGATGGTCCGTCGACGAGCGGGCGAGACGCCCGCGTTCCCAGGAATCTATGAAGCGTGAGCTGACCGCACTCATCGCCGCACCGCTGGCCATCTGGGTCGTCGGCTGGGCGCCCCCGTACGTCTTCGACGCCACGATGTCGCTCTGCGCCGCGCTCGCGCTCTACGAGTTCCTCGACCTCGGCAAACAAAAGGGCTACGACATCCCGGTCCCGCTCTGCATCGCGGTGATGCTGTTCATCAACGCCGCCTTCATCCTCGAACCGATCTCCGTCGAGATGGGAGTCTTCGTCGCGCTGCTGGTGATCCCGGGTTCGTATGTTTTTTCACGCGGGAAGCTCGAAGAGGCGCTGCCGTCGAGTGGGATTGCCGTCCTGGCAACGCTCTACGTCGGCATGCTCGGCGGCTCGCTGATCCGACTCCATGACGACTTTGCTGACGGCTGGAAGCTGGTCTTTTTCCTCCTGCTGGTGGTCTGGCTGGGCGACAGCGGCGCGTACTACTTCGGTCGCACGTTCGGAAAACACAAACTCTCGCCGCGCATCAGCCCGAAGAAAACGGTCGAAGGTTTGATGGGCGGCGTATTCGCGGCGGTCCTGACGGCAGTGATCATCCACTTCACCTTCTTCCGCAACTTCCCGCTGTTGCACGCGATCATCGCAGGCGTGATTCTCTCGATCGCGGGCGTGATCGGCGACCTGGCGGAATCGATGTGGAAGCGCTCCGCCGCCGTCAAAGACTCCGGCACGCTGCTCCCCGGCCACGGCGGATTTCTCGACCGGTTCGACTCGATTTTCTACACCACGCCGATTCTGTACGTGTACTGGTTCCTGATCGTGCACAACTTCCAGAGTTTCAAAATCATGTCGGCGTAACCATGCGCAGAATCTCCATCCTCGGCTCCACCGGTTCCGTCGGCCGCTCGACGCTCGACGTCGTCGACGCGTTTCCGGACGCCCTACGCGTCATCGGCCTCGCGGCCGGCCGCAATCTCGATCTTCTCGCATCGCAGGTCGAGCGCTATGCGCCGGAGATCGTGTCCGTTCGCGATCCTGCCGACGTCGCGGCGCTGCGGTCGCGTTTGAAACGCAACGTCGAAATCGTCTGCGGCGCGGAAGGCGCGTCCGCGGTTGCGTCGATGCCGAGTGCGGACGCTGTCATCGCCGCCATCGTCGGCGCCGCCGGCATCCCGCCGGTTTACGCGGCACTCAAAGCCGGCAAGCGCGTCGGCATCGCCAACAAGGAAGTGCTCGTCGCCGCCGGCGACGTCATGACCCGCGCGGCGGCAGAGAACGGCGGCGAGATCCTTCCTGTCGACTCCGAGCACAACGCCGTGCATCAGGCACTCCGCTGCGGCGGTCACGCCGAGGTTCAGCGAATCGTTCTCACGGCCTCGGGTGGACCGTTTCTGCGGCGCGACCTGAATACCTTCGGCGACATCACCATCGCCGACGCCCTCGCGCATCCGACGTGGAAGATGGGCAACAAGATCTCGATCGACTCCGCGACCATGATGAACAAAGGTCTCGAGGTCATCGAAGCGCATCACCTCTTCGCAATGCATCCCGATGCGATCGACATCCTCATCCATCCGCAGTCGATCGTGCACTCGATGGTCGAGTACGTCGATGGCTCGTTCATCGCGCAGCTCTCTACCACCGACATGAAGTTTCCGATCCAGTATGCGCTGCTGTATCCGGAACGCGTGGCCGCGCCGTTCGCGCGACTCGACCTCGCGAAGATCCGCACGCTCGACTTCACCGCCGTCGATCCGCACCGCTTTCCGGCCGTCGAACTGGCCTACGCGGCCTGCCGCGCCAGCGGGTCTATGCCAGCGGTCTTGAACGCCGCCAACGAGATCGCCGTCGAGCGTTTCCTGGCCGGAGAACTTCCGTTCACAGGAATCGTAGACATGGTGTCGCGCGTCCTCGACCGCCACGCCGGCCGCGTCGCACCCATCCGCTCGGTGGACGACGCACTGGCGTGGGACAGCTGGGCGCGGGAAGAAGCGAGAGGAATTGATGTTGCAGTCCGTCAGTAACCATTGAGCCCATGCAAAACATCGCCACAAACTTAGCCGGAATCGTCATCGTCCTCGGCTTTCTGGTATTCGCACACGAGTCGGGACACTTCTTCGTCGCGAAACTCTTCCGCGTTCGCGTGCTGGTCTTCTCGCTCGGATTCGGCAAGCGCCTCTTCGGCTTCCGCAAAGGCGCGACCGACTACCGCGTCTCGCTCGTCCCGCTCGGCGGTTACGTGCGCATGGCCGGCGACACTCCCGAAGAAAATCAGCCGGCGAATCCCGAAGAGTTTTTGTCGAAGCCGAAGTGGCAGAGATTTCTGATCCTGGTGGCCGGTCCGTTCATGAACATCGTGATCGCCATCGCGTTCATGGCCATCATCGCCATGGTCGGGACGGAGTCTGTCATCGTCCGGCCCATCATCGGCGAGGTTCTGCCCAACAAGCCGGCGGCACGCGCGGGACTGCTTCCCGGCGACCGGATCGTGGCCATCAACGGCGAACGGATGAACGAGTTTGATGACATGCGCCTCGCCATCGGAATGCATGGTGGCACCGCGCTGCGCATCGACTACGAACGCAACGGCCAGCGCCGGTCGACGACGCTGACGCCGGAGCCCGAGGACAGCGAATTCGGTCCCGTCGGCCGCGCCGGAATCATCCCCTACCTCGACACGACCGTCGGTCAGGTCAGAACGGGCACTCCAGCCGCCACAGCCGGCCTTCGCACTGGCGATCGCGTCGTGGCCGTGAACGGCCATCCAGTCTCGCAACTGAAGGAGTTGGACACGTGGTTCGATGCCGCGAAGCAAAAGGCCATCGCACTCGACGTCGCGCGCGGCACCGAACGCTTTCACAGCATCCTGCCCGCCGCGAAATTCGATCCACGCGATCCATACCGCGGCTTCATTCCGCCGACCGAAATACGCAAGCTGTCGTTCTTCCCGGCGATCAAAGACAGCGTCGAACAGAACTGGAAGATGCTGCGCTACGCCTTCATCACCCTCGGCCGCCTTTTCCGCGCCGAAGGGAGCGTCAAAGAACTGAGCGGTCCAATCTCGATCGCGCGCATTTCCGGCGAGATGCTGCGCCGCGGCTGGATGAACACGATCGCGCTGATGGCGATGATCTCGTTGCAGCTCGGCATCATGAATCTGCTCCCGATCCCCGTCCTCGACGGCGGCCACATCATGATCCTGCTCATCGAAGGCGTAGCCCGCCGCGACCTGTCGCTGCGCGTGAAAGAACGTATCCAGCAGGTCGGCTTCGCCGTGCTGGCCGCGCTGATGATCGTCGTCCTCTACAACGACGTCATCTCGAACGTGATGCGGAAGGGATAGTCTTTTTGACAGGCGGATTCGGTCCGTACTCCTCGACGTAGCCAGGCCACCATGGCTCCGGATCATTAAAAAGATCATCGATTGCCTTCATCAGACGATCGTGTCTGATGGCTTCGGAGATCAGGTGGTTGAGGGTGTCGGAGTAACTCTTCTTGCCAGTCAACTGCCGGACTTGCTCCAGCGCCTCTTCATCGAGAGTCACATGCATCCGTTTCATGCTCGCAAAGTGTACGTTACGGGCGCACGATGAACAATCGCAGGAGGTCGAGCGCGGACTGCGTGGTGATGCGTTTGAAGAGCGTCCGCTCGATCGGCCAGAACAGCTTCCAGTGCTTGTGCGAGTCGGCGCCGGCGACGGCGATGTGAACGGTGCCGACCGGCTTCGCTTCCGTGCCGCCGCCCGGCCCGGCAATGCCGGTGACACCGATGCCGTACGTCGTCCCGAAGCGTTCGCGTGCGCCGCGCGCGAGGGCGATGGCGACCGGTTCGGAGACTTCGCCGTGTTCGGCAATGATCGCCGGATCGACGCCTGCAAGATCCGTTTTCGCCGCGGCGGTGTAGCAGACCGCGCCGCCCATGAAGTACGCCGAGCTGCCGGGGACGTCGGTGATGCGCGAGGCCAGCAGTCCGCCGGTGCACGACTCCGCGGTCGCGACCGTCTCGCCGCGCTCCGTGAGGATGCGGCCGAGGACGGCTTCGAGCGTGTCGTCATCCGCACCGAAGATTTTGTGCGCGAATAGTTCGCGCAACTCGCTCTCGCGTGCTGCGATCAGTGCCAGCGCATCGGACTCGGCGCCGTCGGCGGCGAGATGTAACTCGGTCTGCCCGCTCGTCGCGAGAATCGTCAACGGCTCCGGATGCGCGGCGTAGTACGTCTTCAGCCGCTCCTCGACGCCCGATTCCGTCATCCCGGCGATCTTCAGAACGCGCCGGAAACGCGACTGGCCGCCGGTGATCGACGCCAGCCACGGCGTCAGATACGTCGTCACCATCCATTCGAGTTCGTGCGGCACGCCGGGAAAAACCCACACGTGTTTGCCGTCCTGCTTGATATGAAATCCCGGCGCGGTACCGCGCTCGTTGGTCAGCGTCGTCTGGCCGACGAAAACATTCGCCTGACGCTTGTTGACCTCCGGCATCACCCAGCCGCGCGCGGCGAATCGTTTCTCCAGCCGCTCGATGATGCCTGCGTCGACTTCCATCGTCAGCCCGAGCGCCTCGGCCAGCGCTTCGCGCGTCATGTCGTCTTCGGTCGGCCCGAGTCCGCCCGACGTGATCAGGATGTCCGAGTGCGCAAGCGAATGACGGATCTCATCGACGAGTTGATCCTGCGTATCGCCGACCACGCTCTTGCGGACGACGCCGATGCCGAACGATTCGAACGCCGCTGTGACTTTGAGGGAGTTGGTATCGACACGCGTCGGCCCGAGCATCTCGGAGCCGATGGCGATGATGGATGCAGAGTGTTTGGCGGACATCGCGCGCAGCCTACCGCAACTACACCGCCGCGCTCTCGACCTCTTCCTTCTCTTTCGCCAGCGTTTCCCACTTGCCGTACAGCAGATCGACCATCGCCTTCAGGTCCGCATTCTGCGACTGGATTTTTCTGCTGCGATCCCCATCGCGAAACACTTCCTCGGAACAGAGCAGGAGATCGTTCCGCTCGCGATCGCGTTCCGCCGAGGCGATGCGCGCTTCGAGATCGGCAATCTCGTCGTCGATTTTCTTGAGGCGCTTCTCGCGCTTCTTCTGTTCGGAGCGATCGCCCTTCGGCTGCGGCGGTTTTGGCGGCGCGGGTTCGGACTTCACATGATGGACAACCGACGCGGGACGCGGCATAGCGACTCCGCTCTTCAGCTGCTCCGCGTAATCGCTGTAGTTGCCCGCGAAGACATCGGCGGTCCCATCCTCGACGAGGATGACGTGCTCGACGACGCGATCGATGAAGTAGCGGTCGTGCGAAACGACGATGAGCGCGCCGGTGAAGCGCTCCAGCGCTTCTTCGAGCGCTTCGCGCGTGTACACGTCGAGATGGTTCGTCGGCTCGTCGAGCAGCATCACGTTGCCGCCGGTGTAGATGATCTTCGCCAGCGCCAACCGGCCCTTTTCGCCGCCGGAAAGATCGCGCGTCTTCTTGAACACGTCGTCATCGAAGAACGAAAACTGCGCGAGGTAGCTGCGCACCTGCTCCTCGGTTTGCGCGTGATCGAGATTCCACACCTCGTCGATCACATTGCCTGCTGGATTCAGATCGCCGAGCGTTTGATCGTAATAGCCGACCTGGACGTTGTGGCCGTAGGTCACGTTGCCGGCGAGCGGCTGCAGGCGTCCGGCGAACGTCTTCAGCAGCGTCGATTTTCCCGAACCGTTCGGACCGATGATCGCGTAGCGCTCGCCGCGGCGGATGGTCATCGACAGATTGCTGACCACCGCCTTCTCGCCGTAGCCGGCAGTGACGCGATCCGCGGTCATGGCGATCGCGCCGGAGCGCGGACCAGCCTCGAGTTTGAAGTTCGCCAGCGTTTCGTCCGTCTCCGGACGTTCCACCTCATCGATCTTCGCCAGCATCTTGCGGCGCGACTTGGCCTGCTTCGTCTTCTGGCCGGCCAGGTTGCGGCGAATGAAGTCCTTGGTCTTGTCGATGAACTCCTGCTGCTGCTCGTAGTCGGCGGCCATCTTCTCCATCCGCTCGGTTCGCAGATCGAGGAAGCGCTCGTAGTTGCCGGGATACTCGATCAGTTTCCCGTGCGCCAGCTCCACGATCTTGTCGACCGTGCGGTTGAGAAAGGTGCGGTCATGCGAGATGAGCAGATAGCTGCCCTTGAACGACTGCAGAAATTCTTCGAGGAATTCGATCCCAGCAAGATCGAGATGATTGGTCGGCTCGTCGAGCAGCAGCAGATCGACGTCGGTCAGCAGAACGCGCGCGAGCATGGCCCGGTTCTGCTGGCCGCCGCTGAACGCCGCGATGGGCCGCTCCCATTCACTCTTCGCGAACCCGACTCCCGTCAACACCCGCTCAACCTCCGCGTGCAGCGTGTAGCCGTCGGCGTGTTCGTAGTCGTGCTGCAAGACCGCGTACTTTTCGAGCAGCTTCTCGTGCACGGCGGCGCTTTTCGTCGTGTCGGCGAGGTCATGCTCGATCGCGCGCATCTTGCGTTCGATGGCCAACACATCCGCGAACGCCGTCTCGACATAATCGAAGAGCGACATCCCCGGTTCCGCGTCGAGATGCTGTCCGACGTGGCCGATGGTCAGCCCCGAGGCCCGAAGAATCTGACCGTGATCGGTGTCTTCCTGTTTCAACAGCAGGCGGAAAAGCGTCGTCTTCCCCGCGCCATTGCGGCCGACCAGGCCGACTTTCTCGCCCGGATTGTGCTGCCACGTAGCGCCCTTGACGATGTCATGCGGGCCATACGATTTCTCGATGTTGTCGAAGCGGTAGAGCATTGCCGAGCGATCAACGCATCGAGGCTCGCGCGCCTTCCAGCCTGGGAACGCGGGCGTCTCGCCCGCCGCACTTGGCAGGATCGTGCTTAACGGCGGGCGGGACGCCCGCGGTCCCAGGAAAAGCTATCGCGCGCCTTCCACAACGTAGAGGTCCGAGGTCACGGTGCCGTATGTGTACGCGTATGCGCGGCCGTCGGCGGAGAGCAGAGGCGGACCGGTGAAGAGCGACTGCTTTGGGCTGCCGGAGCCGTATTCGATGATCGTCTCGCGTTGGCCCGTCGCCAGATCGATACGAAAGATGGTGGTGTCGGTGCTGGTCCAGACGTACTTGCCGTCGAAGCGGGAGATCCGTTCGTCAGGATGCAGAGAGGGAATCGGGTTCGGCGGACCGCCGGCGAACGGATAGAACTTTCGCTTCGCAATCAGCGTCGCGCCATCGTTCAACACGCCCAGGACTCCGTCGGCGGTGAGAGGACGAATCTGACCGGTTGTCAGATCGCAGAGGTAGGTTCGCTGCGGATGGCCCGGCGCATTTCCGACAATGACGAGGTTTCGGCCGTCGGGCGTGAACGCCACGCGCTCGGCGGGTTCGATGTTGCCGGTTCGCACCACGCGCGGCTGACCGGCGCCGGTCGGAATGAGCACGAGGCGGGGCGGGTGCATGAAACGTTGACGGGCCAGTGCCCACTTGCCGTCGGGTGAGAGGGCGACCGCATTGCCGGGTCCGAGGTCAGTGGCGGGCGCGCCGTCAACCGTGCGGACGAGAACGCGTGCCGTCGAGCCTCCGCCTGTGCCTTCCTCATCGAAAAGAGTCGTCCGGCCGTCGGCGGAGATGTCGCGGACCCACGAACCGTCGAGCCACGACAACTCGCGCTCGGACGTCTCGCCTGGCGCGCGGATGATGATTCCGTTGCGGCTGTCTTCGCGCGCGGCGAGGAGCGCGCCCGAGGGCGAGGCATCGAAGAGATTGAAACGGCCGGCGCCGCGGGCGATGAGGTGGTCCAAGCCAAAGCGATTGATCGAATAGAGATCGTTGTTCGTGTCGGTTGCAGAGGCGCTGATGACGACTTCGTCGCCGCGCCAGGCCAGGCCATTCGCGCTGGCGAACTCGCGCGAGCGCCGGACGATCTTCCCCGAGGTATCGAGGACGACGGCGCATCCACGATCGTCGAAACGGGCGGACTCGTGGAGCAGGAACGCCACCTGATCGCCGCGCGGCGAAACGCGAATGCCGCTCGCCCACATCGGCGGCGGGGTTTTGTACAGGACGCGGCCCGCCGGATATTCGACCTGGATGACGGCGTCGTTCCAGCGGATGAGCGCGAGGCGATCGCCGTCCGGAGACCAATCCGCCTCCTGCACGTCGGCGGCGATCTCGCGCGGCGAACCGCCGGCGAGCGGCACGCGCGCCAGCGTGCCGACGGAGACGTACGCCATCTCGCGCGGCTTCGTCATCAACGCCAGCTCCCCGCGGCTGGAGACGGCGAGGAGATGCGCGTTGACGATGTTGAGCGGGCGCGAGACGTTCTGATCGAGCCGGGTCAGGAACAACTCGCTCGGCTTCCCTTCGTAGGCCGCGCTATAGACGACGGTCTGGCCGTCCGCGGCAAAGCGCGCACCCCAAACCAGTCCGCGGCGAAAGGTGATCTGCGTGAATCGCGGCAGCTCGCGCCGCCAGATTGCGCGGCCGGCGAGAAAGGCCGCGACGCATGCAAGGACGGCCATCGTCGCGGCCACGAGCATCGGCCGCGGCCGAATCCTCCGCTCCGGCGTGTCGACTACGGGAGGCGTTCCACGTTCGCGGACCTCCCCAACGAACCGATAGCCTCGGCGCGGAACGGTCTGGATCAGGTTCGCGCTCTCGCCGAGCGCTTTGCGCAATAGAGAGATGTTGTTGCCGAGGTTCGCCTCATCGACGATTGCGTCGGGCCAGAGGCGTTTCATGATCACTTCTTTCGTGACCAGCGTTCCGCGGTTCTCGATCAGGAGCAGCAGCAGGTCGAAGGCTTTCGGC
The DNA here is from genome assembly GCA_034663965.1 of Thermoanaerobaculia bacterium. GTDB lineage: Bacteria > Acidobacteriota > Thermoanaerobaculia > Gp7-AA8 > Gp7-AA8 > JADGNZ01. The sequence continues at coordinate 12,282 of JAXDIO010000106.1, forward strand.
GTCAACGGCACAGGCTCGCCACCGCACCGAAGGATGCAATCGGCCGGATCGAGCCGGAAGTCGCCGAATTCGAAGGCTTTTGCGTCCATGTTAGGAAACGCCTGAAGTTTTCTTAGCGAAATCGTGGAGAAAACTGCCCGCCGCCGGGCATCCGCGGTTTTCGAGCCGCCGTAGCGTCGCCAACCTAACCGACAAGGAGATGACGATGCGGAAATTATGGCTTACCACGCTGTTGCTGATTGCTTCTGTTTCAACGGCCGCCGCCCAGACGGCCTCGAAGATGGACTACTCCTTCAGTCTTTCCCACGCGTTGCAGAAACCGAACTCCGGTACGTTGAATGGAGTGGAGGACGGCGAGTCGTTCTCGATCCAGCCGTGCACGTCGGACGGAATCGACGCGCTCGGCGCTCACCTCAATCACATCTTCTGCGACCGCCGCGACTTCCACGGCTTCAACCTCGGCGCGAAATACAATCTCTCCCCCGCCCTCGGCATCCGAACCGATTTCTCCGCGTACTTCAACAAAGATCGGAGCGTCGACACGTTCGGCACCGGCGCCGACGCACACACGGATACGAATTCGTTCGATGAAAAGACGTACGTGCTCGTGATCGGACCGGAGGTGCGGCGCGACTACGGTTCGTGGCGGCCGTTCGCGCACGCGATGGCGGGCGTGGCGCGCCAGACCGCGACGGACACGCAGACCTCGACAGGCCCGTTCGACTTCACGATCCACGACCGTACGACGAGCCTCGCGCTCAAGGTCGGTGGCGGAGTCGACGTCCGCATTTCGCCGCGTTTTGACCTGCGCGTCATCGAGATCGACTACGAGCCGATCTTCGCCAAAGACCGCCACACGCCGGTCGAGGGGTTCTTCGACCAGCGGGTGAAAGGCAAGACGGCGCAGAACGTGACGTTCAGCGTCGGACTCGTCTGGCAGTGAGGTCTACCGACCGTGGATTGTTTCTCTTGCTTCTCTCTGCAGCTTGAGGATTCCTCGGTGTTTTGCGCACACCGAGGGATCCTCTGGTAACGATGAACAAACGGGAAGACAGGACAGGCGATGTGATCGGTGCTGCGATTGAAGTACACCGAGCGCTCGGCCCCGGACTCTTGGAGTCGGCGTACGAGGAGTGTCTATGCCGCGAGTTGACCCTGCGGCAGATGACATTTGCGAGGCAGGTTGCTCTCCCGGTTGAATACCAAAGGCGTGAAGGTCGATTGCTCCTGTCGGCTCGATCTTCTGGTCGCTTCCTCGATCGTCGTAGAGATCAAAGCATTGTCCGCACTTGAGCCGATTCATTTGGCCCAGTTGCTGACGTACATGAAACTGGGTCCGTGGCATCTCGGCCTGCTGATCAACTTCAACGTTCCCGTGCTTCGAGCAGGAATTCGTCGGATGATCCTGTAAAGCATTTGAACCACAAAGACACAAAGGACACGAAGAGATCCCCTTTGTGTCCTTTGTGTCTTTGTGGTGAAAAACGTCTCTCTGCTAACCTTCGTGCATGCGTCTCGCCGTCAACATCGATCACATCGCCACTATTCGTGAGGCTCGGAAGAGCGACGAGCCGGATCCGATTGCGGCCGCGCTCATTTGCGAGCTGGCCGGGGCGCAGGGAATCACGGTTCATCTTCGTGGCGACCGGCGGCACATGCAGGACCGCGACGTGGAGATTCTGAAGCGGACCGTGGCCACGCATCTCAACGTGGAGATGGCCGCGTCGCCGGAGATGGTTCGCATCGCGCAGACGGTGAAGCCGCACCAGGTGACGCTGGTACCGGAGCGGCGCGACGAGCTGACCACCGAGGGTGGGCTGGATGTCGTGCTGCATTCGAGCAACATCGATAAGACGATCCGGCAGCTCCTCGACGCGAGCATCGACGTCTCGATCTTCGTCGATCCCGATCTGGAGCAGTTGCGGCAGTGCCAGAAACTGAAGGCACCGCGCGTCGAGATCAATACCGGCAAGTACGCCGAGGCGTGGAAGCGCGGCAGCGGCTGGTCGGGCGAGTTGGACAAGGTTGCTACCGCCGCCAAAGCCGCGCGGAAGATGGGTCTCGCCGTTGCCGCGGGACACGGATTGGATTACCGCAACATCGACGGAATCGCCGCGCTGGCAGACATCGAGGAGCTGAACATCGGGCACTCGATCGTGGCGCGCGCGGCGTTGGTCGGACTCGACCGCGCTGTGCGGGAGATGATCGCGTTGATGGCGGCGCCGCGGAGATAGAAACCGAATGTTGAATGTTCAATGTTGAATGTTGAATGTTAAGTGTTGAATGGGCTGCGCTCGGTCGCCACTCATTCAACATTCAACATTGAACATTCAACATTCAACATTTAGCTTTCCGAAATCCCGGCCAGCCCGCGCCGAATCTGAGCGACCCGCCCGCGTTGAACCTTCCCCGAAAACCGTTCCGCCTCGTACATCGCGATGAGCGGCGCGAGTTCCGCGGCTGCGGCTGGGTTCGTGATTCGCAGTCTGTTCAGCGCCTCGGACATCGTCATCGACGGACCGACTTCGATGCCGAGCCGCTGCAGATGCGACGCGAGGAGATCGAAGAGCGAACGGCGGCGGCGCGTCATCATCACGATCGCGAGGCCTACAACGGAGAGCGCGATCAGCAGCGACAGGTAGGTTCGCAACGCGGTGGTGTGAAGCGATGCGGTCACGCCTGTGGTTGCGGCGCGGAGCTGGTCGATCAGCGCGAGCGCCAACGAGAGTTGATCGCCGAGGCCGTAGGTGAGGATGTGGCGATCCCAGAAATAGTTGATTGAATCCGCCGCCGCGAGAGCGTAGACGCGCAGCAATCCTTCGTGCGCGTTGCCGGGACGGAGCGATGCCGGCGTCGGATCGAAGGTCTGCCACGCCTTGCCGTCCCACACTTCCACCCACGCGTGCGCGTCCTCGCGGCGGACGATGAAGTAGCCGGTGAGAGGATTGAGCGTGCCGCCGTAGAAGCCGCCGACGATACGCGCCGGCACGTTGAGCGCCGTCATCAGCGCGACCATGCCGGCCGCGAAGTACTCGCAGTGGCCGCGCTTCTCCTGGAGCAGGAACTGGTCGACGGTCATCGTGCGGCCGATCGTTGAGGGATCGGCGACGTAGCGAAAATGCCGCGACAGGTAAGCCTCAATCGCGCCCGCCTGACGCATCGGATCGGTTTCCGAGCCGGCGATCTGTTGCGCCATCGCGCGCACTTCCGGCGTGACGGGATAGTCGGAGACGGTGACCTTCTGCGGGCGGCGCGGCGCGGTGTCGCGCGCGAGCGCCACGTCGTACGCGATCGTGTCGCGATGCGAGCTCCACACGGTGAACACATCGCGCGTGGGCCCCTCGGAAAGCTGACCGGCGCCGCTGACTTCGTAGGTGCCGACCGGCAGGAAGAGCCGGCTCCCGATCAGAAAGCGTTGCTGCACGCTGGCCTTGCGCGTGAAGCCGCCGGGACGTGCCACGCGCGTCGTGCCGTCGCTGCCGTCGAGCGGGATGAAGTCCCGGCGCCCCTGAATCCAGGTGTTGTTGGCGAAGCGTTCGTAGATCGTCCCTTTCAATCGCAGCGGCGTGAAAAACGGGATCGTCTCCTGCCCCATCCAGACGCGGCTGACCACCGTGGCGTCGCTGCTGATCGAGCGCGTTTCGTTGAGGTTGATCGAGTCGCTCAGTCCCGTGGTGGCGTTGCTCAGCGGCCCGGTCATGCCCGGCAGCAGTGGATTGCGGACGCGCGGCATGAATGGGAAAAGACAGGTGCCGATGACGAGCGCGCCGATGACGTAGAACGACGCCGCGCGGCCGGACGGCGGCTCGGCAGTCGGCGTTCCCGTCATCGCCGCCATCTCTTCATGGCTAAGATGCATGAGCTGCCGCAGCAGGAGGAAACCGAAGATGACGATGAACGGCAGGATGGCGATGTGCGTCGAAGTAGCAACGCCGGCCGTGAAGATGAGCGACGCCGTGAGCAGACGCTGCGCTGTATTGCGCGTCTGCGCCGACTCGATCGGCTGGTACGCGGCGATGAAGAGGATGAGGTGCGTCGATGCGGCGATGGCGCTGCGCGAGATCACCGCGGCGTCGACGATGTAGAACGGAACATAGGCGATGGCCAGCGCGCGCATCACATTCGCCGGGATGATTTCCGGCGATCTTCCCGACGCCACGCGAACCGCGACGGCGATCATGACGGCGTGGAACAGAAGCAACGGCGGCGCGGAGATCGCCTGCGTCGCGTACAGCGGCAGCGCTGCGAAGATCGTCAGGAAAAGCAGTTCGAGTTCATAGCGGCGCGCGTTGTTCATGCACCGACTCCCGACTCCCGACTCCCGACACCCGGAGCGACCGTAAAGATCACGCTGTCGCGATCGACCGTCTGCGCGACTGGTTCCCGCGTCGCTTCGAGCAGCGCCAGCGCCCGGAACATCGATACGGCTCCCTCGCGGTCGGATCGCATCGTCACGTGCGGAATCGAGAAGCCGACATCGAGACCGCTTCGCAGCGCATCGTCGAGGAACGTCGCGGCCTCGCTGATCATCTCCTCGAACGATTCGTCGCTCACGTCCGACGGCCGATACGGATCGACCACGATGTGCACCGACTGCCCTGTCTCGACCTCGGTCTGTTTGATGATCCAACGGCCGAGCGATGCGGACTTTTTCCAGTGAACACCGCGAAGCGAATCGCCGCGAACGTAGTCGCGGAAGGAGTGGATGTCGGTGCCGCCGCCGATCCGATTCGCGGACTGCAAGTCGCCGCGGTTGGGACGGAAGCGGTCGCGGGAAATGTCGTCGCCGAGGAGCCGCGGGAAGACCACGACGTCGCCGGTGAGGCGCGGGCGGCGCTTCTTCAGAAAAAATCCGAATGGAAAGCGCGTGTAGAGATCGACGCGCGTGAGCTGCGTCAGGCCGCGGCGGCGGAAGGAAAACATCGCGTGCACGATGATTTCCTCGCGGCGCTTGATGAGCGGAAGGGAGAGCGGCGCGGACAGTTCTTCCGAGGTGATGATCACGTCGCGCACGTTCCAGATGCGGGAGCGGTTGCGGATGCGCAGTCGTCCGTGCGCCGGGCGCATCGCCCACGCTTCGTCGACGCCGTCGAACTCGACGACGAGTTGCTTCAGTCCGTCCTTCGAAGCGATGCCGGAGAGAAGCAGACAACCTAGCATCAGCGAGAGGCCGATGTAGAGCGCGTTGTTGCCGGTGTTGATGGCCGCGAATCCGATGACGACGGTGAAGATGACGAACGACGTGCCGATCCGCGTGAGGCGGACCACGCCGTCGAACTGCCATTTCTCTTTCGTCACGGGCATGTGAATGTCGCGCGCGTGGATGGGATTCCGCATTTGGAACTGCCTACACTTCTTGCATGAACCGCCGCTTCGTCATCATCTCTGCAATCGCTCTCGCCTGCTCGCGCGCTTCCGGACAGATGCCGGCAACCGTCGCCGTCGCGAATGATCCGTTGCTGCAGCATCATCAGATTCGCATCGATCAATTGCCGAAGCCTTACGCGACGCCATCCTCCGGCAATCCGCCCTCGGTCGGCGCACCGCTCGCCAATGCGACGCTGCACGCGCCGCCCGGGTTCCATATCTCGCTCTTCGCCGACAAACTCGGCGATCCGCGGGCGATGCTCCTGGCGCCGAACGGCGATGTGATCCTTTCGGAGCCGGGCGAAGGAAAGATCACGATCCTGCGCGATGCGAATCACGACGGCGTGGCCGAGCAACGGTTCACATTCGCCAGCGGGCTGGATAATCCGTACGGCCTCGCGTTTCACGGCAAGTGGCTGTACATCGGCAACGAAGGTGCCGTGGTCCGCTTGCCGTACGCGCCGGGACAGACGGTCTCAAACGCGAAGCCGGAGCAGCTCGCAACGCTGCCCTCCGGCGGACACTCGACGCGCGGCGTGTTGTTCAACAAGGCCGGGACAAAGATGTACGTGTCGATCGGATCGCGTTCGAATGTCAGTTCCGGCGAGCCGGCCGAGCGCGCCGCGATCGTCGAATTCAATCCCGACGGCAGCGGCAAGCGCATCTTCGCCAGCGGTCTGCGCAATCCCGTGGGGATGGCGTGGGAGCCGGCGACCGGCGCGCTCTGGACTGCCGTCAATGAACGCGACGGACTCGGCGACGAGCTCGTTCCCGATTACGCGACCGCCGTCCAACCCGGCGCGTTCTATGGCTGGCCCTACGCGTACCTCGGGCCGAACGAGGATCCGCGCCGCGCCGGCGAGCATCCCGATCTCGTCAAGAAGACCATCCCGCCGTCCGTTCCGATCCAGTCGCACTCGGCGCCGCTCGGCATCGCGTTCTACCAGGGCAACCTGTTTCCCCCGCAGTACCGCGGCCGCGCCTTTGTCGCGTTGCACGGCTCGTGGAATCGCGCAAATCGCACCGGCTACAAAGTGATCAGCATCCCGATGAGCGGTGGAAAGCCGACAGGCGGATACGACGATTTCGTAGCCGGATGGATGCCGTCGGAGACGCAGCGCTCCGTTTGGGGCCGTCCCGTCGGCCTGCTCGTGCTCGGTGATGGATCGCTGCTGATCTCGGACGACGGCGGCGAAAAAATCTGGCGCGTCACGTACAAAAAATAGCGTCGTCGGAGCGTGATCACGGCGCCTGTCTTGCACTACCTCTTCGTGGAACAACTGCGAATTACGAAAGGAAAAGCAGATGCCACGAAAAGGGAAATCGGTCGTCCGCAAAGCCGGAGGCGCCATCGCCAGCACGGCGCGAAAACTGACCGCGAAACTCGATCCACGCAAGCGAGCAGCGAAGACGGCTGAGGCAGCTAAAGAGAAGGTCGTCGCCAAGCCGCAAACCGCAACCGCGCGCGCCAAACAACCGCGAACCGACGTTCCGCTCGATCTGATCGCGAGCACCTACTCGCCGAAGCAGACGAGCCTTAAAGCATCGTTCCGCAGTGACGGCGGCGATCAGCAACTCGATCAGGAGATGCCGATCGGAGGCGCCGACCGCTGGCAGGACGAGGATCACTTCACGAACAAATCGGGCGACGCCCGCATCGGCACGCACGGCCGCAGCTACGAGCCGGGCGAGCGGAAGGCGTCATCCGAAAAACCGTAACAGGAGGAGACAACACTATGGATACCCCGATGGGCAACACAGGATTCGGCAGCAACAGTGGTTTCGACAAGGGCACGACGCCGACGTCGACCGGCGGCACCGGCACGATGGCGTCGGCGTCAAGCGGCTACTGCCCGACCTGCGGTCAGTCGAAGAACAGTTCGGCGAACAGCGGTCTGGAGCAGTTCCTCGGCAAACTCGGCATCAGCGACGAGATGGTCACCAACCTCAAGACGTCGATGCAGAACGTCGACGTCGAGGAGTACCTCAACACCGCCCGCGACTTCCTCAAAGGCGGCAGCGACAAGGCCACGACGTACGCGAAAGAAAATCCCGGCAAAGTCGCAGCCGGAGTAGCGGTCCTCGCCGTCGGCGCAGGCCTGCTGATCAGCGCACTGAATCGCGATTAGCTTCAACGTATGGGGCTGCACTGCGCAGCCCCATACAATGTCGCGATGCCGCTGGTTCCGGAGCTGAACGTCACCGATCGCACCTGCGACGTCGGTGGCATCACCATCCATTACGTCGAAGCGGGACATGGTCCGCTGATCGTCCTGCTGCACGGCTTCCCCGAGTTCTGGTATTCGTGGCGATATCAGATTCCGGCGCTGGCAGCGGCTGGCTTTCACGTGATCGCCGTCGACTTGCGCGGCTACAACGACTCGTCGAAACCGTCTGACGCCGCGTCCTATCGCCTGCCCGATCTCGCCAAAGACATCGCCGGCGTGATCACGCAGTCCGGCGAATCGCCCTGCATCGTCGCCGGCCACGATTGGGGCGGCGCGGTCGCTTGGCTGACGGCGATGCTCTATCCCGAACTGGTCCGCCGCCTGATCATCCTTAACTCGCCGCATCCGGTTGCCTACCTCCGCGAGATGCGCCGCTCCGCGCGGCAGAAATGGCGCGCCAAGTACCAGCTCTTTTTCCAGCCGCCGTGGCTCCCCGAGTTTCTGATGCGCCGCTTCCGCTACGCGGGATTGCGCCGATCACTCGCTCGCCTCGGCGCATTCACCACAGACGAGATCGAACGCTACGTCGAGGCGTGGTCCAAACCCGGCGCGCTGACCGGCATGGCCAACTACTACCGCGCCATGCGCAAACGCAAAGGGATGCGCGGCCTCATGCGCCGCATCGACATCCCCACGCTCATGATCTGGGGCGACCTCGATCCCTTCTTCACCCGCGAAACGCTCCACGACTTCGCCGAATACGTCCCCGACATCGGCATCGAGCACATCCCCGACTCGGGACACTTCGTGCAAACCGATGCGCCGGGAAGGGTGAATGAATTGATGGTCACGTTCGCGAAATCCGCCTCGAACCAGGTGTAAAATTCATGGCGATGATCAAGCGCACCATCAAAGAGGCCGCCGGCAATAGCCGGATCACACCCGAACAAGCAAAGGCCGCTGCCTACCGCGTCTACCGCGATCGGATTACAGGTCGTTATGTGATGTCGAAGAGCGCACTCTCTACCAAGCAGGTCCGCGAGGCTGCCGCGAAGAGGAGAAAGATCGTTATCGTCGGCGCGACGCCATCCCCGCTCAAGAAACGCTGATGCATGCGCTCGTACGAAGATAGTGTTTTTGTCAACGTACCGTTTGACAGGAAGTACACTCCCGTCCGCGACGCGATTATCTTCGTGATTTACGACTGCGGCTTTGTCGTTCGGTCAGCGTTAGAGGTCGAAGACAGCGGTCAAGCCAGAGTAGACAAGATCCTGGACATCATTCAGCAGTCGAAGTTCGGAATTCACGACATCTCGCGAGCCGGCATCGACAGAAAAACCCGACTCGCGCGCTTCAACATGCCGCTCGAACTCGGCTTCTTTCTAGGAGCGAAGCGCTACGGCGATGAGCAAAATCGGGAGAAACGATGTTTGATTCTCGATCGAGTGCCATACCGCTACCGCAGTTTCTGCTCAGACATTTCAGGTCAGGACATTCGGGTCCACAACGACCAAGCGCGCGATGCAATCCGCGCCGTCCGCGACTGGCTGAGCAATCAGCGCGCAAATCTCGCGATCCCTGGCGGTAAAGCAGTATTCGATCGATATCAACAATTCCGCCTTCAGCTGCCGCAGCAAGCGCGAGAGATTAAGCTCGACTATCGGGAACTGACATTCAACGACTACACGCGGCTTATCGTGGGCTGGCTTGCCTCCACGCCCTGGTGATTAGGCGCGCGCGGCTTTCCACTCCACCCACTGCTCGTCCAGCGAGCCGGTGAAATCGCGCTTCGGGGTCCAGCCGAGTTTCTGGCGGGTGGCTTTGCTGGAGATGCGCTGGTCGACGGCGAGGGCGTCGGCGAAGGGACCGTATTTCTCGGCGGCGACTTCGATGGGGATGGTTTCGATGACGCAGCCGGTGGCGACGGCGAGGGCACAGCCGAGGAGGGTGTCGTTCGTGTCGTCGACGGCGTGGAAGATGCCGGTGGCGCGTTGTTCGGTGATGCGGACGTAACAATCGGCCAAGTCGTGGAGGTTCACCATCGCCCACTGATTGTTGCCGTCGCCGACGAGGTAGAGCGGCTTCTTCTGCTCGTACGCCTCGAACCAGCCGGCGCAAAGACTCTGCTTCCCGCCGTAGACGCAGCCGGGACGGATGACGGCGCTGCGTCCGGTTGCGAGCGCGGCCTGCTCCTGCGCCGGACGCCAGGCGACGATCGGCAGCGGATCGGGAGGCGTCGATTCATCGGCGACGTCGAAGCCGGTGTTGCCGCAGACCCAGACGCCCGAGGTGTAGACGAAGAAGGCTTGCTGCGCGGTGAAAACGTCGAGCGCGATTTGGTTGAGCGCCGGCGCGTCGGCCGAATGCGATTGCGCGATGTGCAGGATCGCGTCGTAACTGCCAAGGGAATCGGCGAGTGACGGAAGCGATGCGAGATCGCCGGCCACGATGACGACGCCGAGGTCACGGAGCGCTTTCGAGTCCGTTTCGGGACGCACCAGCGCGGCGACGTCGTGACCGCGTTCGCGAAGAGCCGGCGCGACGGCGCTGCCGATGTAGCCGGTAGCACCTGTCATAAAGATCCGCATTACTTCTTCTTCTCCATGGCGCGCTTGAACGCCAACGCCATCGCGCTTTCGCCCGACTCGTTGTCGCCGCGCTCTTCGGCAAACTTCACGTACTCATCGCGCTCGGCTGCGGCTTTGGCGGCTTCGTGCGAGAGCGAGATGCGCTTGCGCTGCGGATCGATGCTCATGATGCGGACGGCGAGCTTTTCGCCCGCTTCGTGCGCGCGCGACGGATCGGCGCCCGGGGCGACGGAGATTTCGGAATTCGGAATGAGTCCCGTCAGACCCGGCTCGATCTGGACGAAGATTCCAGGCGCGCCGCCGTGATCGACGGTGCCTTCGACGACCTTCCCGGCCGGATAGCGTTGCGCGGCGCCATCCCACGGATCGCGCGTAGCGACTTCGCGGAGCGACAGCGACAGGCGCTTTTTTGACGCGTCGACTTCGCGGATCCAGCCGGTGACGCTGGTGCCGATGGCGATGTCCGCGTCGCCCTGCTTCACGCCGAACGGAAGCTGCGAGTAGTGAACGAGTCCGTCGATGCCCGGCTCGACTTCGACGAAGAGTCCAAAGTCGGTGGAGCGGACGATCTTGCCGCTGAACTGCGTGCCGGCCGGATAGCGATCGGCGACGTCGCTCCAGGGATCGGGCTCCTGATCTTTCATCGAGAGCGAGATGCGCTTGCCATCGTTTTCGACTTTGATGACTTTGACGCGCACTTCCTGTCCGACCGCGACGACTTCGTTCGGATCGGT
>JAXDIO010000115.1:0-5462 GCA_034663965.1 Thermoanaerobaculia bacterium
AGGAACAATTCGCGACGGAGAAATGTGACCTCGTCGTCGCCACGGTCGCATTCGGCATGGGCATCGATCGATCGAACGTCCGCTTCGTGCTGCACACGGGGATGCCGAAGTCGATCGAGCATTACCAGCAGGAAAGCGGACGCGCGGGACGCGACGGACTGGAAGCGGAGTGCGTGCTGCTCTACTCAGCAGCTGATGCAATTGTGTGGCGAACGATGCTCGAGCGCGGAGGCGACGGCATCGAGCCCGATCCGGCCTGGGTCGACTCGGCGATGCGCCACGTGCGCGATCTCGATCGCTACTGCTCCGCTGCGACGTGCCGGCACAGCGCGCTGGTCGAGTATTTCGGCCAGCAGTACACCGCCGACAACTGCCACGGCTGCGACATTTGCCTCGGCGAAACAGAGAGCGTCCCCGACGCGATCGTGATCGCGCAGAAGATTCTGTCGTGTGTCTATCGCGTGAATCAGTCGTTCGGCGTCGGACACGTCGTGAGCGTGCTGCGCGGCGAGGACACGGAGAAGGTTCGCGATCGCGGCCACGCGCGGCTGTCCACCTTCGGATTGCTGAAAGGTTCAACGAAGCACGAGCTGCGCGAATGGATTTATCAACTGATCGCGCAGGATTTCCTTCGTCAGACCGACGATGAATACCCGATCCTCCGCCTCGGCGCGCGTGCTCGCGACGCGATGAAAGGAATCGCCGAGGTCAAGCTCCGACAGCCGGCGGTGCGGAAGAAGGACAAGGCTGCGTCGCGGTCGTCGTCCGGCGCGGCACCGCTCGATCCGTTGCAACCGCACGATCGCGAGCTGTTCGAGCGGCTGCGCGTGTGGCGGCGTACCGAGGCCGAGCATCGCGGCGTGCCGCCGTATGTCATCTTCAGCGACAAGACGCTGCGAGAAATCGCGCGCGTGCGGCCGACCACGCTGTACGAGCTCCGCGGAATCTACGGAATCGGCGACGCGAAACTCGAAGCGTTCGGCGAAACTCTGATCACACAGATCCGCGAACATTGCGCGATCGCGCCATCGTAAGCAGCAGCCACACCGCCAACGCGCACGAACCGACGCCGGCCGCGAGTCCGAGCATGCGCAACACGAACGCGAAGAAGTGATCCGCCGGCAGCATGTGCAGCGCGCCGAGGATATAGCCCCAGTCGTGTTCCAAATCCTCGGACGACGCGAAGCCGACCAGCGGCAGATCTTTCGATCGCGCATCGCCGACGTACGCCGACAATTCGTACAGGCTGTACGAAAGCCAGAAACCGCCGACCGAGGCGCCGAAGTAGTCGCGCTGCCGCACTACGAAGTACAGGACGCAGATGATCGGGATGGCGATCTGAAACACGCTCCCCATGATCGAGGTGATGAAGTGCGGCGCCCACGCGAAGACGAGGTGCCCCATCTCATGAAATCCGAGCGTGATGCCGTAGAAAATCGTCCACCGCGTCGGATCGCGAAATTTGACGGTGAAGAGGTAGACGAGAAACAGCAGCAGCAGCGCACGCGGAATCCACATGCGGCCGCGACACCATTCGCGAGCGTCGTCGAGGAGGATGTCGATCGCCGTCGGCTCACGCGGCTTCGGGGCGGGTTCGATGTGGCCCATTAGCCGAAGTGTAAACGCACGTCGCTGCCGCTCACGGAAAGCCGCGGAGCGGCGAAATCTACGTAGCCCAATGCGTCAGCATTGGGACCATGTTCGAGCGGGGATTTCGAGCCGCGGATGCGGCGGCATTTCGAATGAGCAATCGATACGAGATGTCGCCGCTCCGCGGCTCAAACTTCGGGCGCGTCCCTAATCCCAACGCTGACGCATTAGGCTACGTAGATGCCGCCGCTCCGCGGCTGAATCCAACGCGATCATTGCCTGGTGATCGCGATCCGCGCAATAACCCGGAGCGAGGGCGAGGACGCCAGACCACGTCGAGCTCGGATTTCGAGCCGCGGAGCGGCGTTATCTACGTAGCCCCATGCGTGAGCATGGGGACTACGTCGGGCGCGGATTTCGAGTCGCGGATGCGGCGGCATTTCGAATGAGCAATCGATACGAGAGTCGCCGCTCCGCGGCTCAAACTTCGGGCGCCTCCCTAAACCCAACGCTGACGCATTGGGCCACGTAGATGCCGCCGCTCCGCGGCTGAATCCAACGCGATCAATTGCCTGTTGATCGCGATCCGCGCAATAACCCGGAGCGAGGGCGAGGATGCCAGACCACGTCGAGCTCGGATTTCGAGCCGCGGAGCGGCGTTATCTACGTAGCCCCATGCGTGAGCATGGGGACTACGTCGGGCGCGGGTTTCGAGCCGCGGAGCGGCGCTATCTACGTAGCCCCATGCGTGAGCATGGGGACTACGTCGGGCGCGGGTTTCGAGCCGCGGATGCGGCGGCATTTCGAATGAGCAATCGATACGAGATGTCGCCGCTCCGCGGCTCAAACATCGGGCGCGGCTCGAAATCCCAACGCTCACGCGTTGGGCTACGTAGATGCCGCCGCTCCGCGGCTGAACATCGCGCCGAATCTCACAAATACTCCAGCACCCGCGCTACGTGCTCCCACTCCGTCGCGCCGTTGCCGATGGCGACGCGGATGCCGTAGCGCCCCGCCAGGCGGGTATGGGAGACGAAGAGGCGGCCGCTGGCGTTCATCCGTTCGAGCGCTTCGATGCTGGCGCGTTCGGAGGCGGCTTCGTCGATGACACCGTCATTGCGGACGACTTTGCGGAACACGACCACGCTGAGACTTTGCGGTGCGATCAGTTCGACGTCATCGCGCTTCTGCAATTCGGCGGCGAGGCGCGCGGCGTAGGCGACGTGCTGGCGGATCACCGACTGCATCTTCGCGATGCCGTAGTGCTCGAAGAGGAACCACAGCTTCAGCGCGCGGAAGCGGCGGCCGAGTTGGAGGCCGTAGTCCATGTAGCTCAACTCGCCGGTATCGCTCGTCTTCAGGTATTCGGGCACGAGCGAGAAAGTCTCGCGCAGCACTTCCGGATGGCGCGTGTAGAGAACGCTGCAATCGATCGGCGTGAAGAGCCACTTGTGCGGATTGACGACGATCGAGTCGGCGGCCTCGACGCCGTCCCACAGCCAGCGAAACTCGGGACAGATCGTCGCGGGACCGGCGTACGCGGCATCGACGTGAAGCCAGGCGTTCTCGCGTTTCGCGATCGCGGCGATTTGGCGCACGGGATCAACGGCGGCGGATGACGTTGTGCCGACGGTGGCGGAGATCGCGCAGGGAACGAATCCGGCGGCGCGGTCGCGAACGATGGCGGCTTCGAGCGCGTCGACGTTCATCGCGAATGTGTCATCGCCGGGGATCTTCACCACGCCTTCGATGCCGAGTCCGAGCGCCAGCGCGCCTTTCTCGATGGAGGAGTGCGCGTGTTCGGAGCAATACACGCGCAGGACCGGCGCGCCGGCGAAACCGTGCGTGCGCATGTTCGGCGCGGCGCGCTGGCGCGCGGCGGCCAGCGCGAGGAAGGAGTTGATGGAGGCGGTGTCGTTGATGATGCCGAAGAGATCGTCGGGAAGGCCGAGCGCTTCGCGAAGCCAGCGGAGAGTGACGGTTTCGAGCTCGGTGAGCGACGGCGACGTGCGCCAGATCATGCCGTTCACGTTCAGCGCGGCGGTCAGCAGCTCCGCGAGGATGCCCGCCTGCGAGCCGGTGATCGAGAAGTAGGCAAAGAACGCGGGGTGGTTCCAATGCGTGATCCCCGGCATGATCTTCTCGTCTACCTCGGCGAGGATCGCGTCGTACGGACGGCCGTCGACGCTCGGTTTCGCGGCGAACTGTTTCTCGATGTCGCCGGGCTTCACGCGCGAGAGGACGTCGTATTGATCGACGCCGTCGAGGTAATCGGCGATCCAGTCGATCAGTTTGTGGCCGGCGGCGCGGAATTCGTCACTGCTCGGATCCAGCTTCGGCATGCGGCGCATCTTCCTCGGCCCGCAACGAATTCGCAAGCATCAGAAAGACGGCGACGGTGATGGGGACCGTGATCTGCGCGGTGAGGCGCGGCCACGAGCTCAGCACGTGCCACTGCAGGCCGTTCGGAGTGATGAAGTAGACGACGATGTAGAAGAGGCACTGGATCGCGGTGACGAGGAAGATGAACCGCTCGCGGCGCCGCACGGCGGCCGGACCGAGAAGGATGCCGATCAGGATCGCGATCCAGAACCACGGTTTGTTCAGCTGTTCCGCGAGAAACATCAGGATCTGATGCGCGTGCGGCAGCCGCGCGAAAAGGCGCGAGATCGTCGAGCCTCTGGCGATGTCCGTCGGAAGCGTGTGCGCGGCGCGGAGGATGAGCCATGGCGCGGCGAGTGCGTACGCCGGCGCGAGTTTGCGCAGTCGAACCCACGCGTGAGTCCACGACGTCGCGACGACCGCAATGGTTACGGCGACCAGCAGCGCCAACCCTTCGTTCTTGCAGTTCGCGGCGAAGCCGAGCATCAGCGCCGCGTGACGCCAGGAAACGTCGTCATCGTCGAGAAGCGCCGCGCGAACGAAGAGAACGCCGACGCCGCCGAATGCGATGAGTGCTCCTTCCGCGAGGCCGACATACCGGCTGAAGCCGAGAGCTGCCACCAGCAACGCGAGCAGCGCGGCGAAGAACGGCGTTGTCTCCCGCGCCGCGAGTGAACGCGCGATGAGCGCCAGCGCGACGGCCCAGGCCACGCCCGTCAATCCCATCCAGCGATCGCTCCATCCGCCGTTGAGCAGCGCCACGAAGTCGTAGTTCAGCGGCACCAGGAGCGGATAGTCGGGATGGGCGAACGTGTTCCAGCGGCTCTCCAGGAAATGCCAGTCGATGCCGCCGATTTCCAGAAACGTTCGCGCCTTCAATCCCCAGATCGCCCAAAAGTCCCACTCCCACACCGGCGCGAGCGTGGCGTAGAGCGCGTAGCAGACGATCGTGAAGAGGGTGACGAGGTCGAGCAGGTGCGGCTTCGTCTTGCTCGCAGGCTCACGGGTTCGCCTTTGCGCGAAGAATGCAGCGGCGCAGAAAACGATCAGCGACGCGATCGTGACGCTGATCAACGTCCAGCGAATGTGCGCGACTGACATGGTCAGTAATACGAGGTACATCGTCCCGCTGCCATACAAGAATGCTGTTCCGATCAGCAGCGGTCCTCGGGCGCTTCGATCCACCGCGAGCGCGATGGGGATGCCGAGGACGGCGAGGCTGAGGATGGCGATGAGAGTTGCGGTCATCGCTGCCGCAGCCTCAACAAGGCCCCGCGTCCGCTGCGCCACACAACATCGGCAGGAACGCGCAGACCGACGCCGAAGACAGCGATGTACTTCGCGGCGCGGTAGTTCTGTTGCTCCCGGACGTTATCCGCGGTCACGAGCGGAAGCACCTCGCGCCCGGTGAGGAAGTAGCTGGCGCGGTAGTAGGCGTACGAATAGCCGCCATCCCAAGTCATGGCCGGCACGATCACGGCGATCGTATC
>JAXDIO010000118.1:0-31997 GCA_034663965.1 Thermoanaerobaculia bacterium
GACAGCACCCGGATCGCGCCGACCGGCAGGTAAATCCGGAACACCTCCAGGTGCATCCAGTAGATCGCCGCTGCCAGGAATGCGGCGAGGACGACGAAGCCGAAGCCGTGTGGCCGGAAGCCGCCGTTCACTTCCGGTTTGCCGAAGAGCCGGACGCGGAGCGCGCGAAGGATCCAGAGCGCCGTTCCGAACAACAGGCCGCAGATCAGGCCATAGACGATGGTGACCGTTGCCAGGCGACCGGGCGTGATGTCGATCTGCGGATTCAGAAAGTAGAGAAGATTGGCGATGTAGAGGCCGAAGATCGCGCCCGCGAGCACGCGCTTGAGGTACGCCCAGCGTATCGGCATGTCGGCGCGCGCAGTGTATCGCGTGGTCCGGGAGTCGTAGGACCTCGGGAGTCGGGAGTCGGAGTTCCATTTCCGCTCCGACTGCCGGCCATGGAGGCTTCGTACCCGCTCCGACTCCCGACTCCCGACTCCCGTTTCTCGACAGGTGCGTCGTGATCACGCCGGCGCAGTTGCGCGAACGCGACGTTTTCACCCTCCTCCGCGACCTCGGCTACGACATCGCGCCGATCACGATCGCCGCCGCCGACTGGCGCCGCGCCGGAATCGAGATTGGATGGAACGGCGAGGTCACGCTGCAACTGGCGTCGCGTACGCCGCAGCTCGATCTCTACGTGATCAGCGCCAGCGAACTGCCGGAGCCGGACGCGATCACCGCCTTTCTCCGCTCGCTGGCGTCGTACAACGCGCTAGTCAAGCCGGTGGCGATCGGCGTGACGTCGCGGCGGCTGACGATTCACGATCTCTCCGCGCGCCGCGAGCCGCGCCGCCTCGACGTCGATCTCGATCATCCGACCACCCACGCGCTCGATCGCCTGAATCTTTTAGCGAACGGCGGAGATCCGGCGCGCATCTTCGACCGCGCGCTCGATCGCGAATCGCTGACGCGCCAATTCTTCGAGCGCTTCCGCCGCGCGGTGAGTGATATCGCGAAAGCGATTCGAACCGTGACGTGGGAGCCGCAGGATGCGGCGGACGGCCAGGCGCTGCTGCTCCTATCGCGGCTGCTCTTCCTCTACTTCATCCAGCAGAAAGGGTGGCTCAACCGCGAACGGCGATTCCTCGTCGATCGCATCGGACGCGACGTCTACGCGACGCTTCTGAAACCGCTCTTCTTCGGCTGCCTCAACACGCCAACGTCCGAACGCGATGCCATCGCGCGGCAACTCGGCAAGATCCCCTACCTCAACGGCGGCCTCTTCGAGCCCTCGGCATTCGAAGAGCGCAACCCCGAAGTCGAGCTGCCGGACGAACTACTGCAACGCGTCATCGAGGACGTCTTCGAGCGCTTCGCCTTCTCCATCGACGAGTCAGACGCCGCGGGCGCGCACATCGATCCGGAGATGCTCGGCAAGGTTTTCGAGTCGCTGATGAACACCGACGAGCGGCTCAGCACCGGCAGCTTCTACACGCCGCGCGCGATCGTCGACGTCCTCGCCGCGCGCGCCATCGTGGCGTGGCTCAGCGACGGCGATGAATCGACGCGCAGCGATCTCGAACGCATCCTTCGCGGCGAGCCGGTGTGCGTGCGCAACGCGAAGCCGCTCGCCGAACGGCTCGACGCAATCACGATCCTCGATCCTGCCTGCGGATCGGGAGCGTTCCTGCTGTCCGCGCTGCGGATCGTCGAGAAGCTGACGATTGCGCTCAATCCCAAAATCCAACCTGGGTTGAGACGCCGCATCGTCGAGCGCTCGCTCTACGGCGTCGATCTGAAACCGGAAGCGGTCCGTCTCTGCGAACTGCGGCTGTGGTTGGCCATCGTGTCGCAGGCCGACGACGACGCGAACGACGTCCAGCCGCTGCCGAATCTCGACCGCAACATCCTGCAGGGCAACTCCCTCCTCAGCCCGACCGACTTTCTCGGCGACAACCGCGGCGATGTGTATCGCGAATGGGTGTACGCGCTGCGCGCGCAGGCCGACCTCATCGCGCGCTACCGCAACGCGCCGCACCGCGAACGCGCGCAGGTGTCGCGCATCATCCGCGCGAATGACGGCCGCCTGGCCAGCGAGCTGCTGGCGAAAGCGATCGATCTCGATGAGCACGAACAGGAAGTGCTATGCGCGCCGCAGCACGATCTCTTCGGCCGCCTGCGCGAAGTCAACATCGAGCGCTGCCGCGAACTGCGAGAGCGCATCATGGCCAACCGCCGCACGCTCGAACGCATCGAGGATGGCGAGATCGGGTTTTTCTCCTTCGACATCCACTTCGCGCACGTCATGGCCGCCGGCGGTTTCGACGTCGTGGTCGGCAATCCGCCGTGGGTGCGCAACAGCCGCATCGATCCGCGCGCGAAGCAGATGTACGCGGAACGCTTCGCCCTTTTCCGCAACGACGGCGCGCGCGGCGCGGCCTTTCACCAACCCGATCTCTCGATTGCATTCGTCGAGCGCTCGCTCTCGCTGACCGCACCGAGCGGCGTGATGTCGCTGCTCGTTCCATCGAAGCTGCTCAACGCCGGCTACGCAGCCGGATTGCGTACGCACGCGATGTCGAAAGCGAACATCGTCGCGCTCGACGACTGGTCATCCGACGCGCACCGCCATTTCGACGCCGACACGTTCCCGCTCGGCATCACACTCGCTAACCGCAACGGCACCGAGCCGCCAAACATCTCCATCACCTCGGCCGGCGAATCGTTCGCGCTTCCGAGTGCGGCGCTGGCGATCGGCGGAACGGAATGGTCGCTGCTGCCGCCGGATGTGCATGCGATCGTCGCGCAAATTCACGCCACGCATTCGCCGCTCGCCGAAACGCTCGGCCGCCTTCCGCTCATGGGCGTGAAGACCGGCGACAACGACGCCTTTTTTCTCGACGTCAAGCGCGTTCGCGCGAACGCCGTCGAGACGACGGACGGCCTGCACATTCCTCTCACCTCGGTCTGCCGTTGCGTGCGCGGACGCGACGTCCGCCGCTGGAAAATCGCCGATCCGCCGTGGATGCTCTGGCCGCCCGCCGGCGGCTGGCGCAAACCGCCGAAGTGGGTGGAGCGCCTCGCCGAAGCGCGCGGCATCGGCGTCGAAACGCTGCGGCTGAAGTACGTGCGCCCCGAACACGTCGGCATCAAAGTGGTCTGGAAGGATCTCTCGCGCGGCTTCTGCGCGGCCGTGCTCGAAGACTCCCTACGCCTCGGCGAACGCAACATCCCGCTCGTCCCGAATCAGACGCTCTATTCGCTGGACGCGTCAACGATCGAAGAAGCACACGTGCTGGCGGCGCTGCTCAACTCGACGATCGTGAACGTGCTCGCGATCTCCATCGCCGAACGCGCCAAGGATTTCTACTTCCGCTACTTCGGACGAACTGTGGCGCGACTTCCGCTTCCAACCGTCGCACCGGCGAGCGATTCGTGGACGCAGCTCCTGCGCGCCGCGCGCCGCGCGCGCCGGAATCCCGATCGAGCCGCCAACGAAACCAACGCTGAAATCGATCTCGCGGTGAACGCGCTCTACGGCGTCTCGCCCGCCGAGCACGCGCGGCTCGCCTCATTCCTCCGCACGCGCCTCGGCTTCAACGGCGATGCCTGACCTCGCGCCTCACCAGCGCGAAGCGGTGAACCGCGCGCTGGCGCTGATCGCCCGCCACGGCGGAGCAATCCTCGCCGACGACGTCGGCCTCGGCAAGTCGTACGTCGCGGCTTGCGTCGCCGCAGAGTTGCAGCTCCGAGGAAGTTGCGTCGAGATCGTCGTCCCCGCGTCGTTGGTCTCGCAGTGGCGCGACACGCTCTGCGACTTCAACCTCGACGCGCGCATCATCACGCACGACTCGCTGGCCGGCGATCCATCCCTCGGCGACGGCGATCGCTTCGTCGTCGTCGACGAAGCGCACGCCTTTCGCAATCGCCGCACGCAGCGCTGGTGCGCACTGGCTCGTCGTTCAATCGGATCGCGACTGCTGCTCGTCACCGCAACGCCGATCTGCAACTCCGCGGATGATCTCCTCGCGCTCGTCTCTCTCATCGCCGCAGACGACGCACTACGCCTCTGCGGCGTCGCATCGATCGACGACGCCTTCGCCATTCGCGACGGACCTGCGCTCGACGTCATCGTCCGCGAGCTTGTCATCCGCCGCGAACGCGACGTGCTTCCGCCCGAGCTGTATTTCGGGTCGCTCGAACGGCACGTGATCCGCCATCCGATCGCCGCCGCACCGATCGACGCGCTGCACTTTCCTCTCAGCACGAGCGCGCCGCTGCTGCGGCAGTTCCTTTGGCGCCGATTGGAATCGAGTCCAGCCGCGCTGATCGAGTCGATACGCCGTCAACTCCGCTTCTACGAGCGCGTCATCGAAAGCGGCCGCGCACTTTCGCGCCGCGACTATCGCCAGGCGTTCGCCGCCGAGGAGGATGCGGACGCGTTTCAGCAGATTTTGTTCTGGGACTTGCTCGCGCCAGCAGACGGCTTCGACGCGACCGCCGTTCGCGAGGAGATGTCGCGATTGGGTTGCATTCGATCGATCGTCGAACACATTGATGACACGAAGGCCGCGCTGCTCGAATCGATTCTGGACGGCGAACCGACACTCATCTTCACCGGAGCCGCGGCCACAGCACGATCGCTGGCTCGCCGGCTCCGCTGCGGACTCGCCACGGCGCGCGACGGCACCGGCGCAATCGACGCATTCCGGCGCGGCATGATCGACCGCGTTGTCGCCACGGATCTGGCGTCCGAGGGATTGAATCTGCAGCGCGCGGGAGTGGTGGTGCATTACGACATTCCGTGGAACCCGGTGAAGCTCGATCAGCGCAACGGACGCGCGCACCGCATCGGCCAGACGCGCGACTCCGTTCGCGCGATCTACTTTCTCCCCGAGGCACGGAGTCGAATCATCGAGACGATCGCGTCGAAGAATCGAACGCGTCGGCGGATTCTCGGGGCTCACCAGAGCCAGATCGATGCGCCATCGATGTCCGATCTACCGCAGCGGTTGCCATCCGACTCACCGGCGCTGGCGCTCGTCAACGCGCTGCGCGCGAACGGCCTCGCGCCGCCCGCGGCACTCTTCCGGCGGCATCGCGCCGGAATCGAGTTGCTCTTCGCCGAAATGGCCAAGGAGTACCTCGATGCGCAACGCGTGACCGAACTCGAAGCATTGCTGGAGCGAGAAAGACGCTTGCGATCGTAGCGCCGAGCGCGTCCTTCCTCCCCACGTCGCGTCATCCGAACGCGATTCCCGCGTCATTCCGACCCGCAAATCGTGCGTTCTACCCTGAAAACGCGTGGCACCGCGCTTGGGATAGTCCCCTCCCCGAAAAGGAGACTTACCCATGAAGAAAACAGGTATCGCAGTTCTCGCACTTTTGATGGTGGCGACGTTCGCCGTCGCGAATGATCACGGCGGACCAGGTGGACCCGGACCGGCCGGCGGACCCGGTGGACGCGGTATCGAAGGCGATGGACATCTCACCGTCGCCGCCGACGGCACCGTCATCGTGCGCCGCGCCGCGGCCAGCAGCACCACGGCCAATCCGGTGGCCGAAGTCGTGGCCATTCGTAATGGAGCGGTCGCGTGGAGCGCCACGCTTCCCTCGCCGCGCACCGAAGTTGAGCTGTCGGGTTCGTTGGTCATCGAAGTGACCGACACGACCGCGTCAGGCGCATCGACGCCGACTACCGGCCTTACGGCTCTCAACGTTTCGAACGGCGCACAGGCCTGGACGCTGAGCATCAACGGACGCGTCGAAGAGCTCACGCCGTACAGCGGCGGCACCTACGCCGTCGTCATCATCCCGGCAACGACCACGGGCGGCACGCCGACCCGGAACCTCGTCGCAATCAGTAACGCGGGCGTCATCACCTCGACCGTCGCGTTCTGATTGTTCATCCTCCTCGATCGGGGCGGCGGCGCGTGGCCGCCGCCCATTTCCAACTGGAGACATCACATGGGCAGACCAGCCAACTTTCCACTTCCGCTTCTCTCCGCCTCACGCCGTCCGTCGATGATCCGTTGCGAGTCGTGCTTTCACCTCGGCGCGGCGGTCCGCGTCGGTGGACGTCTGTTGTGCGGCGCATGTTTCCGCGATGCCGCGCTTGATGAAAACGCCAAGCGTTCGGAGCCGGCGCGCGATCGCGTGGCCTGATTAGCGATCGATCCAGCGCTGGTTGTTCGCGCTGTAGCGCGGTCCGGCAATGGCCTCGGGACGCAGCGCGTCATCGAGCGTGGCGATCTCCTCGGCACTCAATGCGATCGAAGCCGCGGCGGCGTTCTCCTCCAGATACTTCCGCCGCTTCGTGCCGGGAATCGGAACGATGTCGTCGCCTTTGTGCAGAAGCCACGCGAGCGCGATCGTCGCCGGCGTCGCGTCATGCTTCGCGGCCATCTCGCGCACGATCGACGCGGTGCGCATGTTGGCGTCGAAGTTCTCTCCCTGAAACCGCGGATCGTTGCGGCGGAAATCGCCTTCCGGATACTCCTCGGCGCGCTTGACGCTGCCCGCCAGAAATCCGCGTCCGAGGGGACTGAAAGGAACGAGGCCGATACCGAGCTCGCGCAGCAGCGGGATGATGCGCGGCTCGAGGTTGCGCTCCCACAACGAATACTCGCTCTGCAAAGCTGTAATCGGATGTACCGCATGCGCGCGCCGAATGGTCTGCTCGCCCGCCTCGGACAGCCCGAGGAATCGAACCTTCCCCTCGGCCACGAGCTCCGCCATGACGCCGACGACTTCCTCGATCGGCACCTCGGGATCGACGCGATGCTGATAAAGCAGATCGATGTGATCGGTCCCGAGCCGCGTCAGCGATCCTTCCACCGCGCGCCGCACATGCTTGCTATCCAATCCCGCCGGCTTGCCGTCGACGATGTTGAATCCGAACTTCGTGGCGATGACGACCTTGTCGCGCTTCCCGCGCAACGCCCGCCCGACCAACTCCTCATTGATCCAGGGACCGTAAACTTCAGCGGTATCAAAAAAATCGATCCCAAGCTCCAGCGCCCGATCGATCGTCGCCAGCGACTCCTGCTCATCCGCCGGCCCATACGACTGACTCATCCCCATGCACCCGAGGCCCACGGCGGAAACGACGAGACCCTGCGATCCGAGTTTGCGTTTGTTCATCGGGCAACGCTACACGCAGAGGGTCACCAAAGCCAAGTCGCGCACGCATATCCAGCCGCGGAGCGGCGACATCTACGTAGCCCACAGCGTGAGCTGTGGGAAATCCGAGACGCACGCATCTCCAACCGCGGAGCGGCGACATCTCGAATTAAGTGTTGCAAGATATCTTTGGCGAAGGAGATCAATGATGAGCCACCGATTCACAGCCCTGTTCACACATCTCATCTTCAGCACCAAGGATCGCTTCCCCCACCTCGACCGTGACCTCGCATCTGAATGTCGGGCCTACATCGGAGGAATCGTCGAGAACGTCGGTGGCCGGCGCATCGCAATCGGAGGAGGACTCACCGGATCAGACCGCGGTCGATCAGCATTGTCACGATCCGCCGCGCATTCTCCTCAGCCGTCACCGCAAATTTCGAGATGTCGCCGCTCCGCGGCTGGAGATTTCGTATCGCCTCCGATTCCCACAGCTCACGCTGTGGGCTACGTAGATATCGCCGCTTCGCGGCTGAGCGACGTGCGACTCACCGAATCAGTCCGCGCTCGATCAGCGTTGTCACGATCCGCCGCGCATTCTCTTCAGCACTAACCGACGTCGTGTCGAGGATCACCTCGGCCGACAGCGGCACCTCGTACGGATCATCGATTCCTGTGAAATTCTTGATCGCGCCGCGGCGCGCTTGCGCGTACATCCCTTTCGTGTCGCGCGATTCACAAACCTCGAGCGGCGTATCGACGAAAACTTCGATGAAGTTGGACGGTCCGACCATTTCGCGAACCGCATCGCGCGTGGTGCGATAGGGACTCACGGCCGCGCAGACGACTGCACCTCCGTGTCGGACGATTTCCGCGGCGACGAAGCCGATGCGGAGGATGTTCGCGTCGCGGTCTTCCTTGCTGAATCCGAGACCTTTGGACAGATGCGTGCGGACCACGTCGCCGTCGAGGAGCGTGACCTGGCGGCCGTGTTCGAGGAGGCGGCTGACCACGATCTCGGCCGTCGTCGATTTTCCCGCGCCGCTGAGGCCTGTGAACCATATGCAGAATCCCTGGCGATGCTTCGGCGGGTGGCTCTCCGCCAGGATCGCCGCGACCTCGGGGCGCGTGAACCATTCCGGCAGCGGACGTCCCGCGCCGAGGAAATCGTCGCGGACTTGAGTGCCGGAGATCGAGCGCGTTTCTGCACCGGCGGGAACACGCGACGCTTCTTCGTAGCGATCTTCATTCGCGATGTAGACCAGTTCGCGAAACGGGATCATCTTGATCCCGATCTCGGCTTCATGTGTCGCGACCAATTCCTGTGCATCGTACGGACCGTAGAAACCGGCGCCGGGGCTGGCGTGATCGCGGCCAACGATGAAGTGATTCGCGCCGAAGTTGCGGCGGATGATGGCGTGCCACAGCGCCTCGCGCGGACCGGCCATGCGCATCGCCAGCGGCAGCAACGAAAGCAAAACGCGGCCGGGCGGGAAGTGCTTTTCCGCGAGCGCGCGATACGTGCGAACGCGCGTGTAGTGATCGACATCGCCGGGCTTGGTCATGCCGACCGAGGGATGCAGCAGCAGCACACCGTCGACGGCATCGATGGCGCGGCGCACCAGCTCTTCGTGCGCGCGATGCATCGGATTGCGCGTCTGAAACGCGACGACGTTGTCATGCCCGAACGCGTCCAACGCCTCGCGCACCTCGGCGGGGGTACGCCGCAGATCGCGAAAATCCCACGGCGTGCCGGTGCTGATCACGCGCAACGGACCGCTGATGTTGCGCCGTCCCCACCCCGCCATCTCCGCGACGAGCGGATGCTTCGTATCCCGCGTGCTGAAGACGTTGATGGCCGCATCGTCTCGATCCCATTCGTAGATTTCCTCGACCGTCATGACCGCGAGGATCTCTGCGTGCGGTCCGCGAAGGACGACGTCCTTTCCGATCGCGACCGGTGCCTCGTCAGCAACAGGAAGCGTGATTGGAATCGGGAAGAGCGTTCCATCGGCGAGTCGCATCTCGGCGACGACGCGTTCGTAATCGGCGCGTCCGAGGAAGCGGTCGAGTGGGGAAAAACCGCCGGGGGCGAGGAGCTCGAGGTCGCAACGGGAGCGCTCGGAAAGTTGCACCGAGGGGAGCGTCGCGGCGGTGGCGAGAAGATTGGGAAGGGAGGCGGCAGGTTCGAAGAGATCGATGAGGCCGCCGCCGTACGGCGGAATGAGACTGGTCATGCGTGCGATGATCTCCGATATGAAGGCTGCTTTCATCGCAATCGCAATTCTCTCGCTCGCGGCGGCCGCAAATGTCTCCGTTCCGCCCACCCACTTTCTGGCCATCGTCGGCGACTGGAACGTCACCAGCGATCACATGCTGCAGGTCGATGGCCGGCAATGGATCAAGGGCCAGCCATCAGCGGGTCTGGCAGCAAAGGCGCGCACGATCTACGGCGCGAAGCACGAAGAGTTCATCGACAGTGTCAAGGCGTATGCGTACTTTCCGTACGCCGTGGCGAAGGACATCGATGACTTTCACGACGGCGAGATCTCGATCCGCTTCCGCCTGCTGGCCGGCCAGCTCGATCAATGCGCGGGCATCCTCTTCAACCTAAAACCGAACGGCGATTACCTGACCGTCCGCTTCAACGGCAAAGAGGACAACCTCGTGCTCTGGACGTTCAAGAGCGGGAAGCGCAGCTTCGTGAAGAAGGGCTCCGAGAACGTCCACATCCCCCTCGGCGAATGGCACACGATGAAGATTGCGGTCGCCGGAACGGCGCTGCACGGATTCCTCGACGACAAGCCGCTACTCGATCACACGCTCGCCGAACCGGTGTCGGGGAAGGTTGGCGTGTGGTCGAAGACGGATAGCGTGAGTCAGTTCGATCAGTACGTGGTGACGCGGTAGCAGCGCTCGCGTTCGGAGCGCTGGCGTCCTCGCCGGCTGGCGTGGCGGCGTCTCGCCGCCACGTGAACGCGGAACTAAGTTCCATCCTCCTCGGCGTCACAGGACGCAGGCGCGGGACGCCTGCGAGCCAGCCGGCGAGACGCCAGCGTTCCAAGACGCCGCGCGACTCCGCTCAGCCAGCTGCGCGCCTTCCGCGGCTTAGGAAGACAGCGATCAATACCGCTGGCCATAGCCCGTAGAAGACGACAGCCGCTCCGATCGGTTTCGTCGCGAGCGGGTAGCCCGCATACGTCGACGCTTCGCGCGCCGCCGCGCGTAGGCCTGCAAGCTCGTAGATCGTGTCGAGCACGATCTCCTCCGTCGTCGAGCGGCTCATCGCTGTTTTCGCGCCGAGGCGGTAGAGGATCGTGCCGTAGCGTGCGTCGTTTTCGAAGAGGCCGGAGCGGCCCGCGAGCGGATAGATCACGGTCACGTCCGGCATCGATCGCCGCAACTTCAACAGCACGTTGTTCTCGAAATCCATCATTCGCGGATCTTCGGAGGAGAGGAAGACGGTGATCTGGAGTTCATCCTTGATCGACGACAGTGCGCGTTCGTCCGAGACCGAAAACGAATTGCGGCGATTTTCGGAGACGTCGAAACTGGCGCGGACCAGCATCAATACGTTGACGATGCCGAGGGTGGCGAGGATCAGCAACACAGCCGTCCCCGCGATTCGCGCCTTGAGAGTGCGTCCGAGATGAAGCCAGTTCGCGGCGAGGGAGAAGCCGAAGATCGACAGGATCAGCATCACGAGTACAACGTCGATACGCAGAAGGCCGCGCTCGAAACCGCGCAGCGTTGCGGTCGGCGTGAACGACGCCAGCGTCTGCAGGATCCCGCCACGGCCGGCGGCGATGAAGTCGAGCGCCCACGTCCCGATGGTGAAGGCGAGAACGACGATCGCCGCGTTTGCAGCGCCCGACATCAGCGACGCCGCGGCCATCGCAATCGCTGCCGTCAGCAGAAATCGCAGCGTGTAGCCGGCGAGGAGATTAAGCACTTCCGCGGCGTGGAGATGTCCGCCATAGCCGCGCCACAACGCGATCGCGATGAAGAATGGGATCAGCGACACGATCCATGCGCCGATCAGCGCGAGCACTTTCGCGGCGATCTGCCGTTCGATCGATGCAGGCCACTGCAACATCAGTTTCAACGCGTCGGACGATTTCTCCGATGCGATCAGGCGGATGACCACGAACGGCAGGAGCAGCGTGATGGCGAGGTCGTACGCGCCGAGGGTCGGCGTGAGGATGCCGTCGAGCGGCGAGAGTCCCTGCGCGAGCGCCGCCGGTCCGCCGCCGATTCCGCTGGCCTCGGCATACGCATTCATCGCGGTGATAAAGCTTTGACCGGTCAGCAGTCCGACGATCAGCAGCAACAGCCAGAACGCGCGGCTAGCCGCGAGCTCGGCGATTTCCTTGCGCACGAGATCACGTAAGCGCAAGGAAGACCTCCTCGAGCGTCGGCCCGTGCTTCGACGTCAAGTCGTCGAGCGTCCCCTCGGCCACCGACTTGCCGTGATCGAGCAGAAGAAATCGATCGCATGCACGCGCGGCGTCGCTGAGCTGGTGGATGGAGAGGACGAGCGTGCGGCCGTTCGCGGCGTCGCGGCGAAGGATGTCCATCACTTGCCGCGTCTGGCGGAGATCTAGGCCGTCGAACGGTTCGTCGAGCAACAACACCGTTCGCGGAACGGCGAGGCCGATGGCGATATCGAGCCGCTTCGCTTCGCCTTTTGACAATGACTTCACCGTCGCGTGTTGCAGCGCAACGAGATCGAGATCGTCGAGCAACGTTTCATCGAGGCGCGTGCCGAACACGCGCGACGTCAGCTCCAACGTCCAACGCACGGTTTGATCCGGCCACGGGCGGATGGCGTCGGGGACGTAGAAAAGGAGGTCGCTATCGACCTTGCCGTCGTACGGAAGGAGACCCGCCACGCATTCGAACAACGTCGTTTTCCCCGCGCCGTTCGGACCGATCACGCCGAGGATTTCGCCGCGGTACGCGGTGAAAGAGACGTCCGTCAGAACCTGGCGCGTGCCGCGCCGCGCGGAAAGCTGCGCGACCGCGAGGCTCATCGCTTCGGCAGATATTGGGCCGGAATCGGATGCTTCGCGTCTTCCTCTTCCCAGAAAATAGTCAGCACTTTCCAGTCGTCGCCGATGCGCACGAGCTGAAAACTGTTGATGCCGCGCGCGAACGGCTTTTCATCCGACGACGCGTGACGCGACTCGTACGTCGTGAAGACGTGCGCGATGTCGGCGAAGAGATCGATGTGCGTGTTGACCGGATGTTCGAAGAATCCGTTGTCGTTGAAGTACGTAGTTGCCTTCGCCCGGTACTCCTGTGGCGTCATCACATTCGCGGTGATCACGCCACCCTCGCCGCGCTTCGTCGAGACGAGGCGCGCGCCGGGCGCGAAGAGCGCTTCGAAGCGATCCCAATCGCGGCGTCCGGCAGGACCGCTGATGACGTTGTAAACCGCGAGGACCGTCGACTCGATCGCGAATTGATCGCTGCCCGGTTTCGGCGCAGCAGCTTTCGGCGGAGCCGCGAGCGCGGATGCGGCGAGCAGGATGATGACGGCGAGTTTTTTCATGGAGGGAGAGTATAGGGGTGTGGCCCAAAGGCGTTTCACCACAAAGGCACAAAGGACACAAAGGGATGTCTTTGTGCTCTTTGTGTCTTTGTGGTGAAAAGGCAGTTCAGGATGACAGCTCGAACAGATCGCCGGCGAGGTACTTCAGGCCCGTGTCAACAGCGACCGTCGCGACCGTGTGTCCCGGTCCCAACTCGCGAGCGAGTTGCAACGCGGCGACGACATTGAGCCCCGTCGACACGCCGCCGAAGATGCCTTCTTCGCGCGCGAGTCGTCGCGCCATCACGCGCGCCTCGGCTTCGTTGATGGCGCGTGCTTCGTCGTAGACGTCGCGAGTCAGATGCGGCGGGACGAAGCCGACGCCCATCCCTTCGACGCGGTGCGGTCCGCCTCGGCCGGCGGTGAGGACTGGGGATGTGTCAGGTTCGAGGGCGATGATTCGCGTTCCGGACGGCTTCAACGCTTGCGAGACGCCGGAAATCATCCCAGCGGTTCCGACGCCGCCGCAGAATGCGGAAATCGGCCCGGCCTGCGCCAGCAACTCGGTGCCGATGCCGCGGTAGCCTTCGATGGCGTCGCGATTGTTGAATTGATTCGCGTAGAACGTTCCCGGCTCCGCGGCCAACCGTTCCGCCTCGGCTTTCAGGATTTGGATGAGTCCCGGCGTGACCTTGCCGCCTTCGCTCGGAAAAACGCGCACCTCGGCACCGAATGCGCGCATTGTGCGCAGCTTTTCTTCGGACCAGGCGTCGGACGAGAGCGCGATGAATGGATAGCCTTTCACCGAGCAGACAAGCGCGAGCGAGGAGCCGGTGCTGCCGCCGGTGTATTCGATGACGCGCATGCCGGGGCGTAGCGTGCCGCGCCGTTCGGCGCCTTCGATCATCGCCAGCGCCATGCGGTCTTTGTAGGAGCCGGTCGGGTTGTAGAACTCGAGTTTGATGATGACGTCGGCGCTGCCTTCGTCAACGAGTTTGCGCAGGCGGACGACGGGCGTGTTTCCGATGGCGGAGAGAACGGAGTCGCGAATGTCGGTCATGAACTACTCAACACCGACTTCCTCCTCGACGTTCGCGTTTGACTTCGTGTGGATGCCGAGACGTTTCATCATCTCGTTCAGCGTGGAGGGCTTGAGCTGGAGTAGCTCGGCTGCTTTTTTCTGAACGTTGTTCGCCATCTCCAGCGACTGCAGGATCATGCCGCGCTCGTAGCGCGACACGGCATCCTTCAACGACAAACCTTCCGACGGAACGATCATCGCCGGCTGGTCGGTCTGCTGCGGGAAGCGGAGATAGTCGGGAAGCAGATCGATGCCGATGCGGTCGCTGGTGCAGAGGACGACGGCGCGCTCGATCGTGTTCTCCAGCTCGCGCACGTTGCCCGGCCACGGATGGTCGAGCAGGATGCGCATCGCGTCCGGCGTCACTTCCTTCACTTTGCGCTTGTTCTCCTCGGCGTACTTATCGAGGAAGTGCGCGACAAGGAGCGCAACGTCTTCGCGGCGGCGGCGCAGCGGCGGCAGCGGGATGGTGATGACGTTGAGACGGTAGTAGAGATCTTCGCGGAAGCGGTTCTCCGCCATCAGCTTGGTGAGGTCAGCGTTCGTGGCGGCGATGATGCGGACGTCGACCTTGATCGTGTCGACCGAGCCGAGACGCATGAACTCTTTTTCCTGGATCACGCGAAGGAGCTTGGCCTGCGTCTCGAGATTGATGTTGCCGATCTCGTCGAGGAAGATCGAACCGCCGTCGGCGACTTCGAAGAGGCCGCGCTTTGTGGCGATCGCTCCGGTGAACGAGCCCTTCATGTGACCGAAAAGCGACGACTCCAGCAGTTCCGGCGGCAACGAACCGGAGTTGACGGTGACGAACGCGTTGCGCGCGCGCGGGCTGGCGTGGTGAATCGCTTTCGCGACCAGCTCTTTGCCGGTACCCGACTCGCCGGTGACGAGAATGTTCGAGCGGGACGGCGCGGCGAGGCGGATCAGGTCGTAGACCTTCCGCATCGGCTCGGACTTGCCGATGATGTTCGCGTACGCGTACTTCTCCGACAGCTCCGCTTTGAGACGCTCGTTCTCGCGCGAAAGGCGCCGCTGCTCCAGCGCCTTGTTGACAGTGAGGATGACTTCCTCGTTTTTGAACGGCTTGGGGATGTAGTGAAACGCGCCGTGCTTCATCGCCTCGATGGCGCCGTCGATGGACGAGAACGCAGTGATGATGATGACCGGCAGCGACGGATTGGAGATGCGCAACGCGCGAAGCGTATCGATGCCGCTGATGCCCGGCAGCATGATGTCGAGGATCACGAGGTCGATGTTGTCGTCCTCGTCGAGAACGGCCAGCGCTTCTTCGCCACTCGCGGCCATGGCCACTTCAAAGCCTTCGCGGCGCAGGACGGCGTCGAGCACGTCGCGAAGAACTTCTTCGTCGTCGACTATCAGAACTCGCATCATCATCAGTTGGGAGCGACCGGCTCCATCTCCACATCCTGTGTGGTGGCGACGCGCTGCCGAGGCAACGTAATGGTGAACTCGGCGCCGTTGCCGGGCGTGCTCTCGACGGTCACTTCGCCGTCCGAGGCGTGAAGGATGCGGCGCGTGATGGCAAGGCCGAGGCCTGTTCCGCCCTGTCCGCGTTTCGTCGTCACGAGCGGCTCGAAGATGCGGCCGATCATGTCCGGCGCAATGCCTTTGCCGTCGTCTTTAATCTTGATGACAAGGTTCGCACCGTTCTCTTCGGCGGTAATCCAGATGTTGCCGTTTTCGGAGACGGCGTCGCGCGCATTGAGCAGTACGTTCGTCAGCACCTGCTGCAGATCGTGAAAGTTCCCCTGCACCTCGGCATCGGCCATCGGCGCGACATGCACGCTGATGTTCTTCGGTTTGAAGAGATCCTCATGCAGATTGACGGTGGCGTCGATAAGCGCGGGGATGTTGACGATCTCGCGCGAGCGCGGACGGTTGGCGATGAGATCGAGCAGGTTGTTGACCAGGTGTGACGCTCGGAACGATTGCGCTTCCATCTTTTTGAGCAGCCGGTAGCGGGGATCGTTCTCGTCCGTGTCGGCCAACAGGAGCTGAGCGTACGACGAAATGCCGGTGAGCGGGGTGTTGACCTCGTGCGCGACGCCGGCGGCGAGAAGGCCGAGGGACGCGAGGCGCTCCTTGTCCTGCAGTTCGCGTTCGAGGCGAACGCGCTCGGTGATGTCGCCGATGACGAGGACACGCGCGCCGTCCGGCTCGTCGGCGTTGAGCGGGCTGGCGGTGATCGTAACTTCCTTCTCCTCGCCGTTGCGGTTGAGGAAGTTTGTGGTGATCGAGCGCGCCTTGGTGCGGCGCATTTCGTCGTACGGCGGGAAGAGAGTCGCGATTGGCTCGTCGATTACTTCGCTCGGACCGACGCCGCCGAGGAGCTCCCAGAACGCGTGATTGGCGGTGAGCACCGTGCCATCGAACGCAACGACTGCGATCGCGGATGACGACGACTCGATGATGTTCTCGTTGTACTCCTTGAGCGCGCGGATCTCTTCGAGCTGGCGGCGGAGACGTCCGTACAGCCGCGAGTTTTCGATCGCGAGGGCGACCGGCGCGCAGAGCGATTCGACCAAGTGCAGGTCGTCGCGCGAGAGCGGCTCTTCGTTGCGCTTTGTGCCGAGGAGCAGGAGACCTTGCAGTTCGCCTCGGTTGCGGAGCGGGAAGAGGTAGCGATAGCCGGCGCGGAGCAGCAGCCACGGCAACTCGCTCCCTTCCGGCAGCCGCGGATCGGTGAGCACAAGCGGACCCTCGGCGGGCATGGCGCCAAACTCGACGATCGTGGCGCGGCGCGGGATTTCTGATTCGGCGTCGTAGATGACCAGCGATGCACCTTCGCGCGTGAAGAGGTTCATTCGCTGCAATCCGAGCGCGTCGCGAAGGCGTTCGCGCATCATCGAGATCAATTCGTGGACGTCGTGAAACGTCGCCAGCTCCTGCGCGAACTCGGCGATCGCGCGGCGGTGCTTGTAGCTGTCGCGGTAGACGAACATCTCGATGACCGACTCGATCCGGCCTTTGACCGGAATCAGCACGCCGGCGATGAGCAGTCCGGAAGTGAAGGCGAGGAAGTTGCGCTCCAGCGCGGAACGCTCTTCGATCACGTGCGAGAGGATCAGGTTGATCGTTGAGAAGGCGATCATGCCGAAGATGAACGTGACGGAGTACGCCAGGATCTCCTTGATCACCACTTCGACGTCCCACAGCTTGTATTTGAGGATGGAGACCGCGAAGGCCAGCGGGATCAGCGCCAGTGGCAGGATCGAGATCGTCGCGTAGATCGGCTTGACCGATCCGCTGACAAGGTAGGGCACGAGGTAGACGAGCAGGAACGGCACGAAGCCGAGCGCCATGCCGAGGTAGATCCACTTGATCTGCTTCTTTCCGACGGCGGCGGCGGTGCGGTACGTGTACGCCAGGGCCACGACGGCCAGCGTGAAGTAGATGGCGAAGTGGACCAGCTCCCAATGCTGAATCAGCAGGAGCGAACGATACGGCGCGGCGATCGCCAGCCGGTTGCCGAGGACCAGCAGGTCGAGATCCCAGGCAGCGAGGAGCGCCGGCGGGATGTACATCGCGGCGATGAGCCGTTGGTAACGAACGATCGGCCGCGGAAAGACGAGGAAGAAGTTGAGCGTCAGCGGCGGCAGCAGAATCGTCGCGAATTCTTCGACGAGTTGCAGCAGCTTGTACGTGGCGTCGATGTCGCCGGCCGGCGTGTAGACGTAGACGATGAACGACAGCAGCGTGACGAAGAAGAAGAGCGTCGACTCGGTCCGCCCTCCTCGGAAGAGCGTGAAGATGCCGATGGCGAGGTAGAGAAATCCGATGAAACTGAGGATGAGGTAGGCGTAGTCGATCTTCAGTTCGGGGACGAGGTAGTCGAGCTTGAACGTCTTGCCGCCGCGGTTGATGACCATCGGCACTTTCTGGCCGATGCGCCGCAGTGTTTTCTGCAGGCCTTCGATCTCAGTGGACGGCGTGTCGCCGATGAGCCAGATCTGATCGCCCGCCCGGAGGCCGCTCGCTTCGGCGCTGCTGCCGGGGTCGACCGACTTGACGACGACGACGCCGCTGTCGCGCGTGAAGGTGAAGTCGATCCGTTCGAACGAGGAGCGTTTGCGCTGAAAGGATGCGAACGCACCGGCCACAATCGCCACCGTCACGGCGAGGATCACGAAGTTCGCTAGAAAGGATCGGCGCATGACTGGAAGACGGACGCGCCTGACGACATTCAACAGGGGTGCCGTTGGGAAAATCGATCTAAATCATTGAACGCAAACGTCCGGCGGATTGAATCTTCGCGGGCATGATGGCGCAAAACTTCAATTCGGCGAATTTGCGCCGCAGATATTTGGAGTAATTGGTGGCCGAAGCGCCCGGTCCTGTCATCCTGAGCCGCCGGAGCGACAGAGGCGAAGCCGTCGTCGCGCAGGACGGTCGAAGGATCCCCCGCTGGTAACGAAGGTAGGGCGGCGGTAAGTCACGATGCAAGCACTGAGGGGTCCTTCGACCGTCCTCCGGCGTTCCGCGCTCCGCGCTCCAACGCCTCCGGCGGCTCAGGATTACAGCGCCACGCTACTGCCGGCGACCCGTTTGTCCTGCCTCCGGCTCCGCCAGCACGGTTGCAATCGTGCGCAGAAGGTGGTCGGCGGTGTACGGCTTGATGAGGATGTGAGCAACGCCGCTCTTGGCGATTTTTGTCATCGCCGAGGCGGAGGGATTTCCGGTGGTGGCGATGACCCGAATGTCACGGCCGATCCGGTTCAGAGCCGCAATCAGCGCGAAACCGTCGATCACCGGCATGGCCATGTCGGTAAGGACCAGGGCGATGTCCTCATGCTGCCGCGAGAAGATGCCGATGGCCTGCGCTCCGTCTTCCGCCGTGACTACGTTGTAGCCGCACTCCACGAGGGTTTGCTGCGTGATGCTGAGGACCGAGGCGTCGTCGTCGACGAGCAGGATCAGCTCACCGTTGCCAAGCGGCGCGGAAGTCATATCCAGTGGCAACGCAGCCACCTCCGACTGGGGGCGGCGCGCGGGAAGATAAACCGTGAACGTACTCCCTTCGCCGGGCGCGCTCGTAACCGTGACGAATCCGCCGTGGTTGCTGACGATTCCCTGAACCGTCGACAGACCGAGGCCCGTGCCACTGCCGACTTCCTTCGTCGTGAAAAAGGGATCGAAGATCAGATCGATGATTTCCTTCGACATGCCCTGGCCGGTGTCGGCCACTTCCACGACGGCGTAGGCGCCTCCGGCGAGAGCGGCGTGCATCATCGCTTCGGTGTCGCTCAGCAGGTGGTTCCGCGCAGAAATCGTGATTTGACCGCCCTGAGGCATGGCGTCGCGGGAGTTCACGCAAAGATTGAGCAGCACCTGCGTCAATTGCGTCGTGTCTCCGGTAACCGGATATACCTCCCTGGCGATCGCGGTTTCGAGCGTGATGTCTTTGGGGAAGGTGCTGGTGATGATGGCTTGAACCTCGCGCACGATGTCGCCGACAAGGACCGGTTCGCGCGAGGTCTGGCCGCCACGGGCGAAGAGCAGCACCTGCTTGACCAGATCGCTGCCGCGTTTGACGCTGCGCTCGATGTTGTCGATGGCGCGCATGCTCGCTTCGTTCGGACCGAAACGTTTGAGCAGCGTGACGCCCATCAGGATCGGCAGGAGCAGATTGTTGAGATCGTGCGCGATGCCTCCGGCCAGCGTGCCGAGGCTCTCCAGCCGTTGCGCGCGAAAAAGTTGCTTCTCCAATTTCGCGCGCTCGGTGATGTCCTCGGCGATGCTGGCCACGCCGATCACTTCGCCCGCATTGGAGTAAAGGAGAGAGTTGTTCCACTGCAGGAGCCGCCGCTCGCCGGAACGGGTAACGATCTCGTTCGCGTAATGCCGGACTTCTGTTCCGTTCGCCATGAGCGCCAAGAATGCTCCCCGCATCTCGCCGACATTTTCCGGAAAGGTGAATCGGTCGAACCAACTCGTGCCCATGACCTCATCGCGCGACCAGCCGGTCAACCGCAGGAAGTAGTCGTTGCAGTAGATGACGTTGCCTTCGTGATCGAGCATGATCGAGATGAGCTCGAGGTTGTCGAGCATCTCGCGGAAGCGGCGCTCGGTTTCGTGAAGCTCATCTTGAGCGTGTTTGCGGTCGGTGATTTCCGTCCATACGCCGACGATCTCGGCGGGCCGCCCTTCTTCATCGCGGACGAGGCGCTGCAGGTCCTCGACCCATAGATAGTGTCCGTCTTTGTGCCTTAAGCGGTACTCGTTACGGCTGCTGCCGTCCGTCAGAGTCTGGGCAATGCTGTCCGCGGCGCGGGCGCGGTCGTCATCGTGGAGTTGACCGAGCCACCACTCATAGCTCAGCGATTCCGCCGCCTCGTATCCGAGAAGACGGGTGATGTTCTCGCTGGCGAAGCGGGGGACGATGCGATCCCCTTCCACGCGTAACGCATAGAGGACGGCCGGGCTGTGATCGAGAAACTCGCGGAGCTGCGAATTGGCGTCGCGTAGCTGTTCCTCGGAATGCTTCCGCTCCGAGATGTCGTGCATGACCCCGACGAAGTGCGTGATCGTTCCGTCCTTCGCGAACACCGGGGTGACGGTGTGCTCGTCGAAGTAAACGCTCCCATCCTTGCGGCGGTTGATGAACTCGCCGCGAAAGGTCTGGCCACTCCGAATCGTCTCCCAGAACCGGACGTAAAAGGCGTCGTCCTGCAGCCCTGACTTGAGAATGCGCGGCGTCCGGCCGATCACCTCGTCAGACGCGTAGCCGGTTGCGCTCGTGAACGCGGCGTTGATCCAGAGAATGACTCCGTCAGCGTCGGTGATGAGAATGGCGTCGGCGGTCGTCTCCAGAGCCGTGGACTGCAGCGCAAGCAGATTCATTGCACTCGACAGCTCGACGTTCTTCTTTTCCAGCTTGGTAACGAGGCCGGCGTTGTACTCCTTGAGCACGTCCGTCGAATCGATCACCGCGGTCGGCTGGCGGCGCGGCGTGGCAAGAACTTCGGCGATGGTCCTCGTAATCTCCTCCACCGATGCCGGCTTGCGCAGATAACGGTCGGCGCCGAGGTCGAGGCTCAGCTTTTCGTCGGAGGGCGAGAGATACGTGCTCGTGTAGACGATGAACGGGATGTCGTGATGCTGCCCGCTGCGCCGCACTTCGTTGCAGAAACGGTAGCCGTCCATCAACGGCATGAGGATGTCGGAGATGATGACGTCGATCTGCTGGCGGTCGAGAAGAGCCAGTCCTTCCTGGCCGTTCGACACTTCGAAAACGGTGTGACCTTCCGACTCCAGCTCGGCGCTAAGCAGTTTGAGGTTGATCGGTTGATCGTCGGCGACCAGGATATTCAAGGGCTTCATGACGACCCGTCGCTTCCCGCGTTTTCCAGTTCGACGACGAGAATTCTCACCGGACTATGCATCGCCACCCCTCGCCCGAAGGTATGCGGCCACGACGTTCGGGAACGTCCGCGTGTCGATTGGTTTGGTGATGTAACCGTCGCAGCCCGCCTCGCGTGCTCGCGCGTCGTCGCCCTTCATTGCGGATGCGGTCAACGCCACCACTACGATGCGCCGCGTCGATTCGTCCAACTTGAGCAACCGCGTGAGCGTGAGACCGTCCATGCCGGGAAGGGCGATGTCCATCAGGATCAGATCGGGCGGCGTCTTCCGGATAATCTCCTGCGCCGATTCGGCGTCGCTCGCGTTCAGAATTTTGTAGCCCTCGAACGCCAATACGTCCGAAGCGAGCTTAAGGTTCGTTTTGTTGTCGTCGACGATGAGGATGCGCGCCCCGTTCATGACGCCTTGCCTTTCATCGCCAGCGGAAGGAGGACGCCGAATCTGCTCCCTTTTCCGAACTCGCTATCGACGTCGATCGCGCCGCCGTGCGACTCAACCAGCTTCCGCGTCAGCGCCAGTCCCAGTCCCGTGCCGCCGAAACGACGCGACGTGCCGGTTTCCAACTGCTCGAATTCCGTGAAGAGCCGGCTGATGTCCTCGGCGCGAATGCCGATGCCGTCGTCAGAAACGACCATACGGAAGCGGTCTTCGCCGGCCGGCGTCACGTCGATCGCGACGTGTCCGTGATCGTCGGTGAATTTGAGCGCATTCGACAGCAGGTTGTAGAGGATCTGCTTGAAGCGTTGCTCGTCGAGCGTCACGAACCCGATGCCGGCGTCGATGTTTACGGTCAACTCAATGGCCTTGCTGACGGCGAGCGGATGCACGCCGGTGCAGACCTCGCGGATCGCGTCGCGAATCGAAAATTGTTCGAGCGCGAGATCGACGCGTCCCGCCTGAATCTTGACCAGGTCGAGCATGTCGTTGATGAGGTGCAGCAGATGGCGGCCACTGTTGAGAATGTCGCCGAGATACTCCTTCTGCTTGTCGTTGAGCGGTCCCGGTTTGCCGTCCGAAAGGAACTCGGCGAATCCGATGATGCCGTTCAGCGGCGTGCGCAGCTCGTGAGACATGCTCGCCAGAAAACGGTCCTTGGCCTGGTTGGCGCGCTCCAGCTCGACGTTCTTCTCCTGCAGCGCGCTCTCGATGGCCTTGCGCGAGGAGATGTCGCGAATCGCGCTCATCACCAGCGTGCCGCCATCGGTGGTGAGAGGACTGAGGCTGATCTCGACCGGGAACTCGCTGCCGTCCTTTCGCAGTCCGTACAGTTCCAGACCCGCGCCCATCGATCGCGTGCGTGGCTGGCCGAAGTAGCCCGAGCGATGCCCAACATGGCTACCGCGATAACGGCCCGGGAGCAGGACATCGACAAGCGCGCCCAGCATCTCTCCGCGCTCGTATCCGAACAGCGTCTCGGCCTGGCTGTTGGCGAGGACGATGCGCCCGGTCTGGTTGGCCATGATGATGGCGTCGGGCGTCGATTCGAGAAGATCGCGGTACTGCGACTCGACGAGCTTTGCGTCGCGCAGAACTTTGATGTGCGTCACGTCTTTCTGCGTGATGACGATGAATTCGGCGCGCCCCTCGGTGTCGTAGACGGCCTTGTTCGAAACGACGGTGTAGACGAGCGATCCGTCTTTGCGTAGCCGCGCCGTTTCGAATGTGGAGAAGCCGGTGGCAAGCGCTTCTCGCCGGTACTGATCAAGGTCGTCAACGTGCCCGTGCGGAACGATCAGCGCGTCGATCGAGTTGCCGAGCGCCTCCGCAGCCGAATAACCGAACAACCGTTCGGCGCCACCGTTCCAGTACACGATTTCGCCGTCTGGCGTGGTGATGGCGACCGCGTCGGGAAGCTCCCGCAGGAGAAGATTTGTCAGATCGCGCGTCAGGAGAACTCCCTTCGCGCGCCCTTCCTGTTTCCAGGACTAACTCCTGCGACGCTGGCGGCGAACTCTGTTGGGCACTGCAAGGAAGGCAATAACGCCATAAATGTCGCCGATAACTATAACAGTGAATTGAAGGTGTCTGTCTCTCCTCGATTGTCTGGAGTCGGGGGGATCGAAGCGAGCGTACGCCCGAATTCGCGCGAGGGGTCACATAAGCGCGGAAGTAGGTAGCGGAGCCGTTGGATAACTAAATTACTACTCGGAATTACGCCTCGTCCGGACCCCAGATCGACCCGAGATCGATCTCAGCCTCGGGGAACGGCTCCGCGCGGACAACGTCTTCGCCGGTGAAGGTGGAGGCGTATTTCCAGTTGTTGCCGTCAAGCGTCAGCACTTCAAGGGTCCGGCCGATCGGATCGACGAGCCACATCCACGGCACGCCATGCTCAGCGTAAATGCGCATCTTTTTGCCGCGGTCGATGTCCGCAGTCGACGGCGAAAAGATTTGGCAAACCCAGTCGGGCGCGACGAAGAAATGATCCTTCGGAATCCGCGGCATCCGCACGCGCCGCCAGCCTGCCAGATCGGGTACAAGCACCTGCGCTGCTAAGTGAACCTCCGGCCGATCGATGATCCACCACCCGCCAGGACCGCCGCGACCGCGATCATACGGAGCGCCGATGATCATGCCGAGAACGGACAACGTTTCGACATGCGGTCCATCCGGTCGCGGCCACGCATAAAGATCGCCATCGATCAGCTCAGCGATCATGAGCTCAGGCGCATCGACAACATTCTGGTATGTGGCGTCGCGAATGATCCTCGGCTTTCGCACGGCGAAATTGTACGCATCACGCGATTCCGCTAAGGTTCGCCGCCATGAACCGACGTCTGTTCTCCGCACTCCTGCTCACGTTCGTCGCTGCGATCCTCAATGCCGCTCCACGGCGCGTAGACATCGTCATCACCGGCGGCACCGTCATCACCATGGCCGGACCGAACATCGATGACGGCGCCGTCGCCATCGACAAAGGCGGCATCGTCGGCGTCGGCAAGTCTGCGGACATCGCCAAACGATTCGCCGGCGCGGAGACGATTCACGCGCGCGGCATGGCCATCCTTCCCGGCTTCGTCAACGCACATACGCATGTGCCGATGACGCTCTTCCGCGGGATCGCCGACGATCGCGATCTGATGGACTGGCTGCAGCACTTCATCTTTCCCGCCGAGGCCAAGAACGTCGACCGTGATTTCGTGAAGTGGGGAACGCGGCTGGCGGCAGCCGAGATGATCGCCTCCGGCACGACCACGTTCACCGACATGTATTACTTCGAAAGCGATATTGCGTCCGAAGCGAAGAAGGCCGGGCTGCGCGGCGTGCTGGGCGAGACGATGATCGACTTCCCCGCGCCCGACAACAAAACGTGGGACGCCGCAGTCGCCTACATTCGCGACTTCGTCAAGCGCTGGCACGGCGACCGGCTGATCACGCCCGCGCTCGCGCCGCATGCGCCGTACACCGTCTCCCGCGCGCACCTCGAACAGGTTCGCGCGCTCGCCACCGAGTTGCACGCGCCGATCCTCATCCACGTCGCCGAAACGAAGGGTGAGGGATCACAGATCAAAGACAACACTGCGAACCTCTCCCCCGCCGCCTACCTCGACTCCATCGGCTTCCTCGGGCACGACGTCGTGGCCGCGCACGGCATCTGGCTGACTCCAGACGACATCAGGATGCTGGCCGCGAAGCGCGTCGGCGTCGCGCATTGTCCGGAGAGCAACATGATGCTGGCCTCGGGCGTCGCGCCGGTCGTCGACATGCGCCATGCGAACGTCGCCCTCGGCCTCGGCACCGACGGTCCGGCCGGCTCCAACAACAATCTCGACATGGTCGAAGAAGCCGCAAGCGCCGCGCGGTTGCAGAAGATCACCCGCGGCGATCCGAAAGCGCTCAGCGCCCGCGACGTCCTAGAAATGGCCACACTCGGCGGCGCCCGCGCCCTCGGTATGGAAGACCGCATCGGCACCCTCGAATCCGGCAAACGCGCCGACGTCATCGTCATCGACCTCCAGCAGCCGAAGACGCAGCCGGTATACGCAGTCGAGTCCGCGATCGTTTATGCAGCCTCGGGCAGCGCCGTCGTCACGACGATCTGCGACGGCAAGGTGTTGATGCGCAATCGGAAGGTGCTGACGGTTGATGTGCCCGCGGCAGTTGCGAAAGCGAAAGAGTATCGGGATCGGGTGCAGAAGAGCCTGCGGTGAGTGTCCCGACGGAGCGCTGGCGTCCTCGCCGGCTGGCTCGCAGGCGTCCCGCGCCTGCGTCCTGAAACGCTTCGCGCGATCGAACTTACATCCGCGTTCACGTGGCAGCGAGACGCAGCCACGCCAGCCGGCGAGGACGCCAGCGCTCCACTCGCAAGCATCAACAAAGCTGTGATGTCAAACCGGGTGCGGGAGGTGCATTACACTTTCCCGCCATGAAACGACTCCTGCTCGCATCGCTCCTGCTC
This sequence comes from Thermoanaerobaculia bacterium, assembly GCA_034663965.1. Taxonomy (GTDB): domain Bacteria; phylum Acidobacteriota; class Thermoanaerobaculia; order Gp7-AA8; family Gp7-AA8; genus JADGNZ01. The sequence goes on from JAXDIO010000118.1 coordinate 25,504, forward strand.
GTTGCGTCCGCGGCTCAGGCGAAAGAAGTCCTGCCGTGGATCGAGAACGACTACACCAGGGCGATCGCCCGCGCGAAATCGGCGGACCTTCCGGTCTTCGTCGAAGCGTGGGCGCCCTGGTGACACACCTGCCGCTCGATGAGGGCTTATGTCTTCACGGACAAATCCCTCGAGCGGTATGCCGGACAGTTTGTCTGGCTCTCGATCGACACTGAGGACGCGAAGAACACCGCATTCCTGAAAGCGCATCCGATCAGCGTCTGGCCGACGCTGCTCATCCTCGATCCAAAAGACAGAGTCGTCTTCCGCTACGCCGGCGGTGGAACCGTTCCACAGATTCGCAAACTGCTTGACGACGGGCAGCACGCCTTCCGCGGATCGCACTCCAAGGCCGACACGCTGCTGGTTCGCGCCGATGCGCTGGCCGGACAAGGGAAGCAGGCCGAGGCTGCGAAAGCGTTCGACGAAGCAATCGCTGCGGCGCCGAAGGATTGGCCGCGGATCGGACGCGCCTCGGAGTCACTCGTCTTCGCGTTGCTGCAAAGTCGCAATCCGCAGCAATGCGCCGAGCGCGCGCTCGCGCTCTATCCGCGCGTTCGCGGAACAGGATCAGCGGTCAACGTTGCCGCGACCGGACTCTCCTGCGCGACCGACCTCGATGCGAAATCGTGGAACCGTTCTGAGCTGACGGCAGGACTCGAGAAAGCGACGCGCGAAACGCTCGCGGCAGCCGGCAAGATCAAGATGTCCGCCGACGACCGCTCCGGACTCTACGAATCGCTCGTCGACGCCCGCGACGAAGCCAAAGACGAATCGTTGGCCCGCAAACTCCGCGAGGAGTGGGCGGCGTTCCTTGAGGGGGAAGCGGCGAAAGCCAAGACTCCCGATCAGCGCGCCGTCTACGATTCCCACCGCCTCACCGTTTACCTCGGACTCAAGCAGCCGGAGAAGGCCATCGCCATGCTCGAGCAGTCCGAGCGCGATCTGCCGAAGGACTACAACCCGCCCGCGCGCCTCATCTCCGCCTACCGCGCCGCAGGACGTTTCGACGACTCCATCGCCGCATCCGACCGCGCGCTGAAACTCGCCTACGGCCCGCGCAAGATCGGCATCTATCGCAGCCGCGCCGCGACGTACTTAGCGAAAGGCGACAAAGCATCCGCGCGCAAAACGATGGAAGAAGCGATCGCCTACGCGCAGTCGCTTCCCGGCGAACAGGTCAGCCAAGCGATGATCGCGTCGATGAAGAAGCAGCTGGACACGATGTGAGATTGGAGTGGGGAGTTGGGTGTGGGGTGTGAGATTGATTGCCGTGACTCCCACTCCCCACACCCTACTCCCCACTCCCTCAAATCAATGTCGTACCGCCCGCCCTTTCGGTGTCGCGGTTGCGGTGACGATGGCGGCGTTGCTGTCGATGAAGGTGAGCGGGTTGCAGGCCGAGGTCAGGCGGACCCAGTAACTCGCTGTGACGTTGACGGTGCCTGTGATGAACGTGTCGGCGTCGGTGCCGACTTTCGTTGAGAGATCGCCCTTTGCGCCCTTGTACCACTGGTAATGAATGGTGGTTCCGGTAACGGTCGCGACAACCTTCAACGTCGCTGCGGTTCCGATGGGAGCGGAAACGCTCGCCGGCTGCGTCGTGATCGTCGCCGTGGGGCAGTTCGCGGAAACCGTCACGAGAGCCGTAGTGCTGTTGTTGCCGATCGTGTTGCAGTTATTCGAGACGCGCACCCAATACGACGTCGTCACGGTGGGAGACACGGTGATGGAGGCGTTGGTGGCGCCGGCGATCGGATTGCCGGTGTTTCCCGAGGTGCCGGTGTACCACTGGTAGGAAATGGGTGCGGTTCCGGCGGCGACGACGGTGAGCGTCGTCGATCCGCCCGGCGCGATCGTCGCGAACGCCGGGTGCGTAGTGATCGACGACGGCGTGCAGGGCGCATTCACGAAGACCGTGACGCTGCCGTCCTGCGAGCCGCACGGCACGGTGACGCGAACCCAATACGTTGTGCTCGTGGTCGGAGAGACGACCGTGCTACTGCTGGTCGCGATTGGATTCGAAAAATCGAGAACGCTCCCCCGATACCACTGGAACGTGAACGGACCGCTGCCACTTGTCGTCACAAAAATCGTGGACGACTGTCCGACATTGATCGCCGGCGGCTGCGCGCCGACGCCGCCCGCCGCGATTGGGGTGCAGGCGACGTTTACGGGCACATGCGGGCTGTCGATCGTTCCGCATTGTCCGGTCACTCTGACCCAGTAGTTGGTGGGCACCGTCGGACTGACGGTGGTCTGGGAGCTCGTCGCGCCGTTAATCGGGCTCGAAATGTCATGGCTGTTGCCCACGTACCACTGATAGGTGAATGGTCCGCTGCCGGTTGGTGAGGCGGTGAGGGTGCTCGATTGTCCCGAAGAAATCGAAGACGGCGAGGCATTCGGCGTTGGAACGGACGGCGGCGCGCAGTTGACAGTGACCGTAACAACACGACTGTCGACGGAGGTACTGCAGCCGCTGATGCGAACGAAGTAATTCGTGGTCGCGTTCGGGGAGACGGTCAACTGGTTGCTGGTGGCGCCCGGCACGGACGTATCTGAGCTGGTGCGGATGTACCACTGGTAGGTAGGACTCGTACCCGTCGCGCCAACAGACAACGTGGTTGATTGACCGGCGGTGATGGTCACGCCCGAGGGCTGCGTTGTGATGGAAGGCGGCGTGCAAACGGGTCCGCTGCCGTAGACGGTTTGCGCGGCGTCGAGGTCGTACTGCTGAAGTCCGCTCAAGTTACCAAAAACCGTTGACGCCATCACCGCCTGCCCGGGGGCAGCGCACGGCAGCGGCGCAGCGCAGGGAACGTTTGGGTCGTCGGCGGCGGTCTGGTCCGAGTGACGGAACCCCAGCGTATGCCCCAACTCGTGCGTCATGACGAGGTTAAATGTCCCCTGCGAAATGCCGCCAAGAGAGGTCGATTTTGCGATTACGACGTCACCTTCAAGCGTCTGCGCGTAGAAGTTAGAGTCCCCGGGGACAAATTGGCTCGGCGAGGTCGCCTTCGAAATGCCGCCAACTCCCACCACACCTGCAGGGACGTTGCTAGCGGCGTAGTCGTTAAACGGGTCGTTGAAAAGCACGGCGCTGATGTTGTCGGAAGATCCGCGACCGAGCATAGGCAGCCCTCCCGTCGCAGACTCGTTATTTCCGCCGACTGTGTAGTGAATGTTTGCGCCCGCGCCGGTCCAATTGCTTGTTCCAGCGGCCACCGCGCCTGGTCCGTCCAAGCCTGGTTGTAAACCTTTGCTGACGCAGCAGTAGGAGAACGTCACGGTCGGACCGTTCCATCTGTAGTTGCCCGAGAAAAGATAATCGGGCCGCGTCGCAAGAGCGCGCGGGACGAACGCAGTGTTTCGTGGACGGAACTCAGGAAAGGATTCGAATATCACCTGCGAACGGTCGAGGAAGTAGTCGCTGCGTGCAATGGCACTGTCGCTCGCTGATACGGCGTCGACAAACTTCAGAAACTCCGGTCCGCCGCGGAGTCTCTCAACGTGCGGAGCCCATGAGCCTTCGTCAAAACCGAAAAGGCCCTCGCTGACGTCTCCTCGCGTGAGGATTGTCCGGCCATGCAGATCCTCCACGAACTCAAATCGCCCGAGGCCAAACCCGTACGTTGCCCAGTCCCCCTGATTGTTGTGAATGAGAAACAGCATGTATCGCTTGCCGTTTTCGAACCGCGGTGAACCCGGGATCGAGGTAGAGAGGCTACCCACGGTGCCTCCCGGCTCAACGATGTCGACGTGGTCGGCGATCAAACCCTTTGCGGCCCGCTCGATCTCGAATCGCGCCACGGTGACGAGGCCGCCATTAGCCGTGATCTCCGCATGCGACGAAATGGCTGTTCCGATCACGATCGCCTCGGCCCGTTTCACCAGATCCCGATCCGTCGGAACGATGTAGGTGATGGCCTGCAGCGAGGTCGCAGCCGCAAGAAAGGAAACAATCAATAACCGAACGAGGATTCGCATCAAAAGGGGTCTCTCTCTGTGAATGGGTTCCGGGATTGTACGGGCTTGCCGACCCAATGGTTGTGTCGCTCGTCACGCCAACGTTACAGGGCGGCGGCGGATTCTCACGGCGATGCTGCCGGCCAGCAGGAGGGCCAGCGTCGAGAGGGAGATGGCCCGGCCGCGTACGAAGCTCATCGGCAGGAAGGTCAGGCGGATGCGGTGGCCGCCGGACGGAACGTAGACGCCGAGGAAGGCCGCGTTCGCGTAGAAATGCTCGACGCGGCGGTCGTCGATGTAGATGCGCCAGCCGTCCCAGGCCGGCTCGGTGATCACGACCCAGGCGCCGGCGGCCGTCGCCGTATCGACGATCAGATCGCCGCCGTCGCGCTTCACGGCGGCTACGGTGCCGCCGTCGTTGGCGCGCTCGCCGGCCGGGAGCGGCGCTTCGATCCAGGCGCGTTCGCGAAAGTCCGGCGCGGCAGTCATGGCCTTGATGATGCCGTCGAACGGCGTCCCGAAAACGACGCGCGACGGCATGAAGGCGCGCGGAAAGACGCGCGTGTTTTCCAGCAGCTGCGCGCCGCGCTGCACGGCCACGCGCCGCCAGCCGTCGGGCGCGGGCACGTCCTCCGAGGCGATGGCGTAGCGGACGTTGATCATGGAGAGAAAGGGCCTGGTCAGATCGTCGACGCGGTTGAACCATACCGGCTGATGCGTACACCACGCTTCGTACGTGGCCACGTAGCGCGAGAACGTCATGGCCTCGTAGCCACGGACGTCTTCGAGTTCGTAGAGCGCGCTCGTTCCCGGCACGAGCGCATGCGCGCGGCCAACGATGCGAAACGGCTCGCCGGTCTCGCGCGGCAGTGAGCGCAGGATCGGTACCGGCGGATACGCGGCGAACGCGGGCAGCGTGGGATAGATGTCGTGTCCGGCCAGCCAGCGCTGCGCGGTGACGAGAACGAGGATGGTGATTGCGATCGCGTTCTCGCGAGACTTCTGCAGCGCGAACACGGCGGCGGCCGCGAGGGCGAGGCAGGCCAGCTCGCCGAAGAGCGTGTAGATGCCCCACTGCGGGAGCTTGTCGTCCATGACGTGCAGGCGGTCGATCGCGAAGGCGCCGGCGGCGAAGACGAGCGCGGCGGCGGCGAGTGTGTAGCCGAGGACTTTGTCGCGCGTGGCGACGGCGTGCTCGATGCCGAGGACTGCGAGAATGACCAGCGAGAACGCGGCGGCGAAGGTGAAACGCTCGTTGAGGGCGATGTCGAACAGCGGAAGCTTCTGCATCAGCGCGGCGAGCGGCGACCAATCGGCGCCGCAGAGGATTCCGAAGAGCGCCAGCGATCCGAAGAAAGCGATCTCGCGTCTTCGTATCCGGATGAGCGCGTAGATCGCCAGCGCCACGATGATGCTGCCGGCGGCGGACGTCTCGAGCGGCACCCAGTGCGGAACCTTGTGATTCCACCACCGGCCATGCAGGTGCGGGAAAACGTCGGTGAGGATGCGTGCGCCACCCTCGGCCAGCGGCACGCCGAGCTTCAGATCGCGATAGCCCCCCATGCGGAACTGCTGCTCCATCGTCTGCGGCGCCGCCTCGAACATCGGCATCAGATAGATCGCCGACAGCAGGAGAGCGACGCCGCCCGCGATCGCCGCGGTAGCCAGCACGGAACCAACGTTCCGCCGGATGGCCAGCAGTTCGGCCAAGCCATACAGCGCACCGCAAAAGACGACGTGGAATGCCGTTTCGGGATGCCCGGCCAGGAGGAGCAGCGTCAGAACGATCATCAGGATCGCGGCCGAACGGACTCCCGGCGCGTGCACGCAGCGGCGCGTCGCGAAGAGAACGAATGGGAGAAACGCCCACGAGCTGCCGAGCGACCAGAGGACGAAGAAAGCCATGCCGCCCGCGTACATCCAGCCGGCGGCGGCAGTTAGCGCGACCAATTCGCGGCAACCGAGCTCCCGCGCGAAAAGGAACGCGCCCAGCCCCGCGAGAAAAAACGTCATGGCAGCGGAGAAGGTGAGGCTATGCGCGACCGGCAACAGGCAGGCGATCAACGTGAATGGCGAATACGCCGCCGGCTGCGCCGCCGCGGCCAGTTGCGTCCCGGAGAGGATGAACGGATTCCAGAGCGGCCATCGCCCGTGCGAAATCGAGAACTGCACCGCCTTCCGCCACGGGATCATCTGCGCGTAAAGATCCGACAGCAGACCGTTATGCGGCTTCGGCACGCCGAGCACCACGCGCATGTCGCGTAGCGGCTCGGTGAAATACGGCAGATCGACCGGACCGAAGACGCCGCCGGTGAGCAGCGCCTTGCCGGTGATGCACATCGGCAGCAGGATCAGCGCGACCACGGCGACGCGCGACAGCGGCATCAGCGCACGGTGCGCGATCCACAGCAGCAGGAGCGCCATCGCGATGTACAGCGTTAATGACATTCGGCGCGGAGTGTACTGGCGTCAGAAGCGGAATGTTGAAT
>JAXDIO010000119.1:0-9552 GCA_034663965.1 Thermoanaerobaculia bacterium
AGACACTCCTAGTTGAGGGCGCCCTCCAAACAAACGAGTTCATCCGAACTCGACGGAGGGTGTATGTCTACAAGATCGAAAACTAGAATTGCTGCGTTCGTACTTCTCATCGCGCTTACCAGCGGCATTGCGTCCGCCGCTCCGAGGCGTCAAGACCCGCAGGATGGCTTCTTCAGCAGACTAGGGCAGATCGTCAATCAGATTCGTAAGATTCTGCACCCCGTACCGTTTGACGATCCGTCCTTCCCGAAACCCTGACTCTCCTCCCGCTTACAATACGCCGGCTATTCGGGGAGCGTGCGCATGTCGGTCGTGTTGTCGGTTCGGGATGTGGTGAAGACGTTTGGGGCTGTGCGGGCGGTGGACGGAGTCTCGTTCACCGTCCAGCGCGGCACGATTACTGGGTTGCTCGGCCGGAACGGCGCGGGGAAGACGACCACCATCCGGATGATTACCGGGGTTTTCTTTCCTGACGCCGGCTCGATCGAGTGGCTCGGCAGTGATCGTGACGCGCGCGACCGCATCGGCTATTTGCCGGAAGAGCGTGGGCTCTACCGGCAGATGAAGGTCAAGGAGCATCTGCTGTTTCTTGCCGAGATCAAAGGCAAGCGCGGCAGCTCCGTCGTCGCCGACGCCGAGCGGTGGCTCAAGCGGTTCGAGCTTTGGGACAAGCGTGACGCCAAGGTCGAGGAGTTGTCGAAGGGCAACCAGCAGAAGGTTCAGCTCATCGGAACCTTGCTGCACGATCCCGAGCTCATCATCCTCGACGAGCCGCAATCGGGACTCGATCCCGTCAACATGCTCCTTGTGCGAAATCTCCTTCGCGAGCTGAAGGACGAGGGAAGGACCATTCTCCTCTCCACGCACATGATGGCGGAGGCCGAGAGGATGGCCGACGACATCATTTTGGTGCACAAGGGGAAGGTCGTTCTCTCCGGTGCGCTCGATGCCGTCCGTGACTCGTTCGGAAAGAACACGCTGCACATCGACTACGAAGGCAACGGCGAATTTCTCGAGCAGCTGCCGCAGGTCAAGCGGGCCACGATCGTGCCGAACGGCGCCGAGATCGCTCTTGCGGACGGAGCCGATCCGCAGCAGATCCTCGAGGCCACGATCGGCAAGTTGCGCATCCGCAGGTTCGAGCTGGCCGCGCCATCGCTCGAGGAGATCTTCATCGAGCAGGTCGGCGCCGAGACCATGACCATGGAGGCCAATCGATGAACAAGATGTTCGCAGTCATCAAGCGCGAGTACCTGCAGGCCGTGCGGAAAAAGATGTTCATCTTCATGACCATCTTTTTTCCCGTCCTCATGGCTGCGCTGTTCGTTCTGCCGGGCCTTATGGTGGCGAGAGGCATGGGCGGGAAAAAGGTGGCCGTCGTCGACGGAACGGGCGCGCTTCGCAGCTCCTTTTCGAAGCACATCGAGCCCGAAGCGCCCGATCCGAAGAAGGCGCTTTCCGGGAAGAGCCGAGGAGAGTTGCCGCAGTCGATTGACGTCGAATATGCCGATGCCCACCTCCAAACTCCTTCCGACGCCACGAAGCCGTATCTCGAGCGCCTCTACGCTGACAAGAATGCCGGCAACCGGCTAGACGCCGTCCTGGTCATTCCGGCCAACGCCTTCGCGGGCAACGACGCCAAGATGACGTACTACAGCCGTTCGTCGGCCGATGTCATCTCGCAGGACCGGCTTGCAACGGTCGCCAATCTGGCCATTCAACGGCAACGGCTCAGCGCTCGTGGGATCGATCCGGCCGTCGTCGACACGTTGACGCGCGAAGTTCCTGTCGATGGCGTGCAGCTTTCGAAGAGCGGCGAACAAAAGAAGGGCAACGACCTCAATTTCATCATCTGTATGGTCTTCGCAGGCCTTCTGATCATTCCTTCGTTCATCTACGGGCTGGAAACGATGCGCGGCATCGTCCAGGAAAAGAGTGAGCGCATCGTGGAAGTGCTCATCTCCTCGATGTCTCCGCGGGAATTGCTGACCGGCAAGATCCTCGGTGTGGCGGCGGTCGGCCTGACCCAGGTCACAGTTTGGCTCAGCATCGTCGCCGCCGGCGGCGCGTTCGTAGCCGCCAGCGCGACGATGGCCGGCTTCAACGTCTCGCAGTTCCTTCGGCCGATGGTCTTCGTCTACTTCACGCTCTTCTTCCTCCTCGGCTACCTGACCTTCGTTTGTATCTACGCAATCGCCGGAGCGGCATGCAACACCGACAAGGAAGCGCAGCAGCTTGTCGCTCCCGTTCAGATGATCATGATGGTTCCTTGGTTCGTGATGTTTCCCATCATCACCAATCCCGATTCGACGATGGCGGTCACGTTATCGATGATGCCGGTCTATGGTCCGCTGACGATGTTCGCGCGTACGCTCGTCTCCGAACCGCCGGTCTGGCACGTCCTGCTCTCGATCGCCGTCTCGATCGCCACGATCGCGGTCTTCTTCTACATCACTGCGAAGATCTTCCGCGTCGGCATCCTCTCGTACGGAAAGCGGCCGACGATTCCCGAACTGTGGAGATGGCTGAAGGTAGCGTAGCGGGGCAGGTTATGATCCGCGCCTAACTCCACAAAACACAGGGGGCTGCGCGGATGGAGATCAAGACTCTCAACGACATCTACACCGTCACCTGCTCGCTGGATCGTCCAGCGGCGCTGAAATACAAACGGGACGGGAAATGGGTCGACACCAGCGTCGACGAGTTTCGCGACACGGTCCGCTACTTCGCTACCGGCCTGCGCCTGCTCGGGCTCAAGGCCGGCGACCGCGTGGCCATCCTCTCGGAGAACCGGCCGGAGTGGGCGATGGCCGATTTCGCGATCCTCGCCAGCGCCGCTGTCACCGTTCCCGTTTACCCGACCCTCCTCGGCTGGCAGATCGAGTACATCCTCAACGACTCCGGCGCTGTTGCGGTGGTCTGCTCGAACGAAGAGCAGATGAAGAAGGTCGCGGGGATCCGCGATCACTGCCCGCACATCCACAACGTCATCGTTTGCGATCCGCCGCCGAAACTGCCGGAAGGGGTACTCAGTTTCGCGCAGGTCGTCGAGAGCGGACGCAAAGCCGACGACGACGCCGCGCGGACCTGGTTCGACGAAACGCGCGCCAGGCCGAAGCCCGACGATCTGGCCACACTCGTCTACACCTCCGGGACGACCGGCAATCCGAAGGGCGCCATGCTCACGCACGGCAACATCACCAGCAACGTTCTTGCGACCGCCAACGTCCTTCCGATCGGGAAAGGGATGGTCGGCCTCTCCATCCTGCCGCTTTCGCACATCCTCGAACGCATGGGCGACTACACCTACTTCTACCGCGGTTGCACCATCGCGTACGCCGAGAGCGTCGTCAAAGTCGGAGACAACTTGCGCGAAGTCCGGCCGGAGCTTTTTGCCGCCGTGCCGCGCCTGTTCGAGAAGATGCGCACCACCATCCTCGACAGCGTGGCCGTGCAGCCGGCCTCGAAACAGAAGATCTTCAAGTGGGCGCTCGGGATCGCGGAACAGCGGCTGCCGTATCGCGTCTCGCGCAAGTCGATGCCGCTCGGCCTGAGCATGAAATCGTTCATCGCCGACAAACTCGTCTTCAGCAAAATCCTGGCGCGGCTCGGCGGGCGCGTGAAGATGGTTCTCTCCGGCGGCGCGCCGCTTTCCGCCGAACTAGCCGCGTTCTTCATCGGCGCGGGGCTCGACATCTACGAAGGCTACGGCCTCACCGAGACCTCGCCCGTCATCGCCGTCAACACGCCGGAGTGGCGCCGCGTCGGCACCGTCGGCCGCATCATTCCTGGCGTCGAAGTGAGGATCGCCGAGGATGGAGAGATTCTGAGTAGAGGCCCGCACATCATGAAAGGGTATTGGAACAACGACGACGCCACGAAGCAGGCCATCGACGCCGACGGCTGGTTCCACACCGGCGACATCGGCGAGATCGACAAGGATGGGTTCCTCAAGATCACCGACCGCAAGAAAGACATCATCATCAACGCGTACGGCAAGAACATCGCCCCGCAGCCGCTCGAAGCTCTGCTGAAAAGCTCGCCCTACATCGGAACGCCGGTGCTCATCGGCGACCGCCGCAAATACCTGGTGGCGCTGCTCGTCCCGAACTTCGACAAGCTCGAGCGCGACGCAACAGCCCTCGGCGTGCAGTTTGCGAATCGCGACGAATTGATCGGCAACGAGAAAGTGCGTCAGATTTATCAGGGCGAAATCGATCGCTTCAACACGAACCTCGACCGCCAGGAAAAGATCCGCCGCTTCGCCCTCCTGCCGCGCGACTTCAGCATCGACGAGGACGAAATCACGCCGTCGCTCAAGGTGAAGCGGAAGATGATCGACAAAAAGTACAAAGACACCATCGACGTCATGTACATCGACGAAGACGCCGATGAGCGCGAAGGAAAACGGGCCTGAGCCATGACTAGCGTGGCTGAATCTCCATCCCGAATCGGATCCGCGTTTCGTATTGAGCGCGACGGCGATCTGGCCATCATCTGGTTCGATCTTCCCGGCGAGAAGGTCAATAAATTCTCGACTGCTGTGATGTCCGAGTTCGCCGCCGTCGTCGACGAGCTCGAAAACGATCGCGAGATCAAACGCGTGATCATCGCGTCCGGCAAGCCGTCGATCTTCATCGCCGGCGCGGACGTCACCGAGTTCTCTAAGGCAGAATCTGCAGAACAGGCGGCCGAGTACACCCGCTTCGGCCAGCAGACCATTCACCGCTTCTCGAAACTCCCGCAGGTCACCGTCGCCGCGATCAACGGAGCCGCGCTAGGCGGCGGCTGCGAGCTGGCCATCACCTGCGACTACCGCGTCATGTCCGACAGCCCGAAGGCGCAGATCGGATTGCCGGAGACGAAGCTCGGCATCTTCCCCGCGTGGGGCGGCACCACGAAGCTGCCGCGCCTGATCGGCCTTCCCGCCGCGCTCGACATCATCCTCAACGGAAAGACGCTCGACGGGAAGAGAGCGAAACGGATGGGCCTGGTCGACGAAGTCGTTCCGGCCGCCATCCTGCTCGATATCGCCAAGCAGTTTTCGGCGAAGCCGAAACGCCGCGGCAGCGGCCGCACCAAGTTCTACGTCGAAGGCAATCCGCTCGCGCGCCGCGTTATTTTCGGCAAAGCCCGCAAAGCGGTGATCGCGCAGACGCACGGCCACTATCCCGCGCCGCTGGCCGCCATCGACGTCATGGAGTACGGCATGTCCGCCGGCGTCGAGCGCGGCCTCGCACGCGAAGTCGAAGCCGTCGTTCCTCTGATCGTCGGACCGCAGTCTGAAGTCGCGCAGAACCTCATCCGCCTTTTCTTCATGATGGAAGAGTCGAAGAAAGAGCGCATCGCCGCGACTCCGGTCGAGGTCCGCGACGCCGGCGTTCTCGGCGCCGGCATCATGGGCGGCGGCATCGCCCAACTCATCGCTGACAAGACCGACGCCTCGGTGCGCATGCGCGACATCAACTGGAAAGCGATCGCCGGCGGCATGAAAGCGGCCGCGAAAATCTGGAAGAAAAAAGTCGACCGCCGCCGCATGACCCGCGGCGAGATGCAGCGCAAACTGGCTCGCATTACCTCCACGACCGACTGGAGCGGGTTCGAACGCTGCAATCTCGTGGTCGAAGCCGTCGTCGAAAACGTCGACGTCAAGCGCCAGGTGCTCGGCGAATTCGAATCGATTGCCAGAACCGGCGCCATCTTCGCCACGAACACTTCCACCATTCCCATCACAGACATCGCCGCCCAGGCCGTGCATCCCGAGAACGTCGCCGGCATGCATTTCTTTAATCCGGTCGACCGCATGCCGCTCGTCGAAGTCATACGAGGGGCGAAGACTTCCGACGTGGCCATGGCTACCGTCGCCAACTTCGCACGGAAGCTCGGCAAGACCGTCGTTTACTGCAACGACGGCCCCGGCTTCGTCGTTAATCGCATTCTCGGGCCGTACATGAACGAGTCCGGCTTCCTGCTCGAGGAGGGCAACTCGATCGAATCGCTCGACAAGGCGATGGTCGACTTCGGGATGCCGATGGGACCGATGGCGCTCCTCGACGAAGTCGGCATCGACGTCGCCGCGAAAGTCGCCAAGATCCTCGGCGGCGCGTTTGGCGATCGTATGGAGCCGTCGCACGTCGTCGATACGCTTTACGCCGACGGCCGCTACGGCAAGAAAAATGGCAAAGGCCTCTATCTTTACGAAGGTGGCAAACGCCAGGGTCCCGATCCCTCGGTCTACAAACTCCTGAACATTCGTTCGAAGCATCCCGCTGACGCGCCAGCTGTCGTGGAGCGGATGATCTTCGCGATGGTCAACGAAGCGGCCATGATCCTCGACGAGAAGATTGTGGCCTCGCCGGGGGAGCTCGATCTGGCCATGATCATGGGCACCGGCTTCCCGCCATTCCGCGGAGGGTTGCTCCGCTACGCTGACAAACTCGGCCTGCCGTACATCCTGGCGCGTCTCGACGATCTCTTTCAGAAGCACGGCAAGCGCTTCCTCGCCACCGCCGCGCTACGAAAGCTCGCCGAACGTGACGGCAAGTTCTATCGATAACTCCAAATTCAACAAGCGCAGCCAACGTAGCGCCGTCGGCCCGACGGCTGGACCGCCGCCGGCTCGGCGGCGCGTACCGAAAAACGCCCGCGAGCCGCTGGCGGACCAGCCGCCGAGCCGGCGGCGCTACGGTCCCGCGAACTCAGCGCAATCTTTGTGACATCCTTCGCCCGCTTCGGCGATGGACCTTACCCAACCACCACCCGTGCTCACGCCGCGCCAGCGCCTGACGTTCGGCATCGTCGCGCTCGTCTGCGCCGCCACGCGTCTTCTGGCGATGGCGAAAACGCTCTGGGATTGGGACGAAGCGCTCTTCTGCCTCGGCATGCGCTCGTACGACGTCACCGCGCATCACCCGCATCCGCCCGGCTTTCCCGTCTACATCGCGCTCGGCCGCATCGTCCGGACGCTGATTCCGAGCGATTTCCGCGCGCTGCAAGCCGTGAATCTCATTGCGGCGATGCTCGTTTTCCCGGCGATCTTTTTCCTCGCGCGCGAGCTGCGTCTTCCGTTCCTCACGGCCACGATCGCCGGCGCGCTCTGCGCATTTTTTCCGAATGTCTGGTTCTTCGGCGGCGGCGCGTTCAGCGACATCCCATCGCTCGTGCTGGTCGTCTTCGCCGTCGCGTTTCTCTTCCGCGGATGCCGCGACGCGAATGCGTACCTGATCGGTGCCGCGCTCCTTGCACTCGCCGCCGGAATCCGTCCGCAGAACTTTCTGATCGGATTCGCGCCGGGCTTGCTGGCCACTTGGTATCGCGCGCGCGCCGCCTGGCGCGACGTCGTCTTCGCCGCGCTGGTCGGCGCGATCACCGTTACCGTCGCATTCGGAGGCGCCATCGCCGCGACCGGCGGGATCAAGCCATACTTCGATGCCGCGAAAGAGCATGGCGAGTACATCACGCGCGTCGATTCGTTCCGCAGCCCGAACCGTCCGCCGCTCTGGCGCCTCTTCGATCGCTTCTTCATCAAACAGTACGAGTCGCTCGCGCTCAGCTTCATCACGTCGATCCTCGTCGCGATTTCCATCGCCGGAGCGATCGCCTCGCGTGACCGCGCCATCGGCTGGCTAGCGCTCACATTCGTGCCGTTTGCAATCCTCGCGTGGATGATGCTCGACCGCTACAGCATCAACCGCTTCTCGATCGGCTACTGTCCGCTCTTCGCGATCCTTGCTGCCGACGGAATCCGCCGTCTCACGCGCGCGTGGCCGCGAATCGAGGTGTTCGCCGGCGCCGCGCTCGTCGCGTCATTCTTCGTCTGGACGCTGCCCGCCCTCGCCGTCGTCCGCAACACGATCTCCCCCTCGGTGCTCGCAGTCGAAGCCGTGCCGCAGCATCTCGATCGGCGCGTCGATGAGCTTTTCGTCGCCCGCGACATGGACCCGTTCTTCCAGTATCTGTTGCCGAACTACCCGTTCGTGCACGTTCTCGACAAGCGCGCCATGCCGCTCTCGATCGGTACTCGCCGGCCGTGGATTCTGGCGGAGGCGGATGAAAACGATCGCGACGGAATCGTGTTCCATCGCGAGCGCGGTCATCTCTGGAACATCGCACGGCGCCATTACTTCGACGCCGGAGTCATTCCGGTGCGGACGCCGCCGCAGTTCATTACCGGCTGGTATCCGCCGGTGCGCGAAGCGCCATTCGAGATGCGCGCGATGACGGGTCACTCCGTCACGAGACTTCCTCCATCAAGCGGCGCGACGATGCTGCGGATCCAATTTCGCGTGCCGGACGCGTTGGTCGTCGCGCACGCCTCGATCACCATCGCGCTCAACGGCCGCGTCCTAGACCGTTTCGCGGCAACCTACGACGAGGGCGATCGCGAATATCACCTCACGCCCGCGCCAAACGCAGCGCCGAACGTGCTCGAACTGTCGATCGATCAAACGATTCACCAGCCGCGCGAGTTGGGCATGACCGTTCGCTGCCTTTCGTTTGGACCGGGGTAACGATGGCCGACCAGAACGTGTCGATCCGAATCATCGTCGAGAATCCGCCCGTTCATTTCGCCGTGCAGCGTGGCAAGGACGAACTGCTCGAGGCGACCTCCGCGAACGCAAAGCAACAGGTTTTCGAATTCTCCGTCCGCGCGCGCGACGACGGCTCCGGCACCGCTCCCAACTTTCTCGGCCCATTCGCGCAAGGTCCCGTCGGTGGCCGATTCGCTTACGTGAACTCCAGGGGCCGCCGTGCGAAGGTTCCGCTGAGCGGCATCACGTGGAGTCTCATCAAGAAAGCTGCGGGCTCCGTGATCGAAGCCCGCATTGCCGGCACGGCGCGCGACGGAGGACCCGCCTGCGCGACCGTGCCGTTGCTCGGCGGCGGTTGGAGAGTCGCTCAGTAGCGCCAGTAACCCTCCACCCACACGCGGCGGAAACTACGGCGCTCCCAATGTGGCGCGATCCACACCGCGCCGGCGCGCGGTGCTGAAACCCAGTGTCCGTTGACGAGAACGAGGCCCGGACGCGGCGGACGGGCGACGACGGTGGTGGTGCAGGCGGCCGTCATCAGACTGGCCGCGATGATCGATGCTGAGATGAGTCGTTTCATGGTGTCTAGCTCCTTCTCGGATCAGACGAGGGAGCACGTCAACTTGTTGACGATCGATGCGCAAACAAAAACGCGCCGGCTTGCACCGGCGCGTTCGTAAACATCCGACGAAAACGAAACGTCTACTTCAGTTTCGATTTCGCCTCTTTGGCCATCTTCAGGTGATCCTGCAGCGTCGGAAGCGTCTTCGTCGCCCACGCTTTCAGATCCGGATCCTTCGCCTCTTTCGACGCTTTCTCGAACTCCTTCACATCCTTTTCGTGGTCGTCGACCATACCGTTGATGTACGCCTTGTCGAAGTCTTTGCCGCTCAACGTCGAGAGCTTGTCCGCCATCTTCTTGCTCTCGTCGTCGACGTCCGAGGGGAGGGTCACGCCTTTGGTCTGCGCGAGTTGTTTCAGCTCGTCACCCGCTTTGCCGTGATCGCTGACCATCCGGTTG
>JAXDIO010000130.1:0-9915 GCA_034663965.1 Thermoanaerobaculia bacterium
AGTACAACATCCTGCAGGCCGCAATGGCGGCGAGCGAACGCATTTTCAAAACGCTCGATACGCCGCCGCGCATCCTCGACGAAGGAACGCTGGAGGTCGACCACGTCGAGTCGATCGAGTTCCGCGATGTCTGCTTCGCGTACAACGAACCGGAGTGGGTGCTGAAGAACGTCTCGTTCAGCGTGAAGCGCGGCGATCGCATCGCGCTGGTCGGTCACACCGGCGCCGGAAAGACGACGGTGACGTCGCTGCTGCTGCGCTTCTACGAGCCGCAGCGCGGCGAGATCCTGGTCAATGGAATCAACATCCGCGAATACTCGGTGACGTCGCTGCGCGCGCTCTTCGCGATCGTCCAGCAGGACTTTTTCCTCTTCACCGGCTCCATCGCCCAGAACATCTCGCTCGGCGACGAGACCATCTCGCCCGAACGCGTCCGCGAAGCCGCGCGCCGCGTGCAGGCGGATCGATTCATCCAGCGCTTACCCGACGGCTACGACTCCGAGGTGAAAGAGCGCGGTGCGGGATTGTCAGTGGGGGAGAAGCAACTCCTCTCCTTCGCCCGCGCCCTCGCCTTCAATCCGCCCGTGCTCGTCCTCGACGAAGCGACATCGTCGATCGATACCGAGACCGAGGTGCTGATCCAGGAAGCGATCCAGACGCTGATGACCGGCCGCACTTCGATCGTCATCGCTCACCGCCTCTCCACCATCCGCTCCGCCGACACCATCCTCGTCTTCCACCACGGCGAGATCCGCGAACGCGGCACGCACGAGGAGTTGATGCAGCAGGACGGGCTGTACCGGAAGCTGTACGAGATCCAGTACCGCGAAGCGGTCGCGGTGGCGTAGCACCGAGGTAGAATCAGCTGCGATGCACAATGAATTCACAGCGATCATCGAGCAGGATGGCGAGTGGTTTATCGCTTTCTGCCCGGAGATTCCGGGCGCAAACGGTCAGGGTCGCACGCGCGATGAGGCGAGAAGCAACTTGGGCGCAGCGATCACTCTCATTCTCGAAGATCGCCGGGAAGATGCTCTCCGAGGCGTTCCGCCCGACGCCATTCGCGAGACGGTTTCTGTCGGGTGAAACAGCGCGAGCTTCTCCGTCACTTGCGCCGGCACGGCTGCTTCTTGAAGCGCGAGGGTAAGGAACACGAATTGTGGTCCAACCCGTTGACGGGCCACATCGAGCCGTACCAAGACATCAGGAAATCCCAAACAACCTCGCGCGAAAGATCTGCAGGGCGCTGTCGATTCCAGACGTCTAACTTCTACACCGCGCTGATGGTCGCTCCCGCGGGTTCGCCGAGGAAGACGCGGAACTCGTCGAGGCGGGAGGCGACGTCGTTTTCGCCGATCTTGATCAGCGCTGTCGTGTAGTGCGGTTCGAACATCAGCATTGAGATGAAGTCGGGCGACTCGGTTTCGCGGGTGCCGAGGGCGCGGGTGAGGAGCTTCATGTTGCGGGGGAGGTACTTCTCGTGTTCGCCCGCCAGCCGGCCGAGGTCCACGGACGGGCGCATGACGAAGAGATCGATCGGTTTGAAGCCGTTGCGCTGCGAGGCGTCGAGTTTCGAGATCATCTCGTTCATCCGCTCCATGCGCGTTACGTCTTCGTCGATGACGTCGAGGAAGACGGCGTTGATGAGCTGACCCATGATCTGCGCGACCGGAGGATATCCGCCGATTTCCGGTGTGTTCGCTTCGTCGGGCGTGCGCTGGTAACCGGTTGACATCGCCAGGATGCGTCTCGCGCCGAGGTGCACGGCGCTGGAGAGCGGCGCGGCGAGACGGATGCCGCCGTCGCCGTACCATTGATCGTCGATCTTCACGGCGGGAAAAACGAACGGCAGCGCGGCGGATGCCAGGACGTGTTCGACCGTGATCTCGGCCTGAACGCTGCGGCGGTTCGGACCCTCGAAAGTATCGCTGACCCGGCCTTGCGTCCAACGCACGCTCTGGCCGGTCGTGTAATCGAGTCCAATCAGGCCGACCGCTTTCAGATCGCCGCGCACCAGATTGCGGCGAATGCCGGCGATCGGCTGATTGCGGATGGGGCAGTGGTAGGCATCGCGAAGGGTCTCGGCTAGCGGACCGGCGTTGAGCAGTCCGTGAGGACGCTTCGACATGCGCGGCGGAAGGATCGCTTTGAGCGCCGTGCGGAACGGCAGCAGCGCGGCGTAGTTCGGCCGGAAGACGTGGCGGCACTCGAGCGAGCACCAGAGATTGGCGAGTTCCTCGGTGCATTCGCGCAGCGAACCCTCGTGCGCGGCGAGAAAGGCGGCGTTGATCGCGCCCGCCGAGACGCCGGTGATGATCTGAAAGCGGAGGTCGGGGAAGTGCCTGGCCAGACCCTTGATGACGCCGACCTGATAGGCGGCGCGCGCGCCGCCGCCCGTGAGCATGACCGCGAGGTCGCCGCGGGGTTCCGAACCGACTTCTTCGCTCGGTTGGACAAGCTCCATCGCCATTTGCGGCTCAGCCGTTTCAAAGCGTGGGCCAAGGTTAGGCGACGGCTGTTTTGCATCCGGTGAAAACGATACGATCGCCCCGTGCGGCTTGCGGTCATCGGCGGCGGGATCAATGGCGCGGGGATCGCCTGGGAGTTGGCGCGGCGCGGCTACGACGTGACGCTGTTCGAGAAGGGGCGCTGCGGCGCGCAGACGTCGTCGGCCACGACCAAGATGATCCACGGCGGCATCCGCTACCTGGAGCGTTTTCACTTCGGACTCGTGCGCGAATCGTTGCGCGACCGCGCCTGGCTGCTGGAGCATTTGCCGTCGCTGGTGAAGCCGATCGAGATCCTGCTGCCTGTGTACGACGACAGTCCGCGCAGCCGTTTCACGATCCGCGTCGGACTGACGTTGTACGACCTGCTGGCCGGGCGCAAAAACATCGCCCGGCATCGGGCGCTGAGCGCGGACGAGTTGATTGAACGTCTTCCGCTGACGCGCGCCGGTCTGCGCGGCGGGTTCGTCTACTTCGACGCTCAGGTCGACGATTACGCGCTGGCGCGGCTGGTCGTCGATTCGGCGATTCACGAAGGTGCGACGGTGCGTGAAGAGACGCGCGTCGTCTCGCTTCGGCGGAGCGGAAAGGAGTGGATCGTTGGCACAACGTCCGGCGATGAACGTTTCGACTTCGTCGTCAACGCCGCCGGCCCGTGGATGAACGCGTTGCTCGCGGAAAACCGAATCCGCTCGCGCTATCGACTTTCGCTCGTCCGCGGCTCGCATCTCGTGCTGAAGCATCGCGTCGCCGACGCGGGGATGCTGCTGCAATCCGTCAGCGATCGTCGGGTCTTTTTCGTTCTGCCGTGGAAAGGGACGACGCTGGTCGGGACGACGGAAGTGATGCACGACGGTTCGCTCGAAAATGTGACAGCGACGGACGCGGAGATCGACTATCTGATCGCGCGATTCAATCGCTACGTTCGCGATCCGATCGGATGCAACGACATCGCCTCGACCTTCGCGGGAGTCCGTCCGCTGGTCGGCCGTTCCACGAATCCGAGCGCGCTGGCCCGCGACTACCGGCTGGAACGGCGCGGCAATCTGCTCAACGTCTTCGGCGGAAAGATGACGACGTTCCGGTCGCTGGCGGAGAAGGCCGGCATGCGCGTGGACAACTATTTCGGTTCGCCGCGAGTTGCGCGGGAGGCGAAGTTTTTCATCCGCAGATGACGCAGATGGACGCAGATGTAGACTTCGCCCATGTCCTACTCCGTCACGACTCTCGATGGCGAACGCAAGCCGCGGCGGCTTCCCGCGCGTGAGCTCGATCCGATCGAGATCCGGGTCCTCGGATGTCTGATGGAGAAGCAGCTCGCCACGCCCGAGTACTATCCGCTGACGCTCAACGCGCTCATCGCCGCGTGCAATCAGAAGTCAAATCGCGAGCCGGTCATGGAAGTCGGTGAGAGCGAAGTGCAGCGCGCGCTCGACCGCCTTCAGGACGAGAAGCTGGTCTGGAAAGTCCTCGGCGGACGCGCCACACGCTGGGACCACAATCTCGACGCGACCTGGCACCTCGATCATCCGGCCAAGGCGGTCATCGCGCTGCTCTTTTTGCGCGGACCACAGACCGCCGGCGAACTGCGCGGCCGCAGCGATCGCCTCCACTCCTTCGAAGCCATCGATGACGTCGAAGCAACCCTGCAACGCCTCGGCAGCGGCGACGACGCCATCGTCCGCGAGCTCCCGCGCCGCCCCGGCCAGAAAGAAGCGCGCTGGACGCACATCCTCAGCAGTGCCGCAGTCGACGCACCGATGATCGAAGATGAGACGCCGGTTTCCACGGGTGAGCCGCTGTCGGTCCGCGTGCAGCGCCTCGAATCGCAAGTCGCGACGTTGATGACCGAGCTCCGCGAGTTGAAAGCGAAGTTGGGGGAGTGACCGGCACGCGATGATTCCATTTGAGCGAGTCTTCCGACTGCTGAACGACCATGACATTCGCTACGTCATCGTTGGCGGCATCGCTGTAATCCTGCATGGCAGCCCGCGCCTTACGGCGGATCTCGACATCATCATTGACTTGGAGCCTGCGCAGGCACGCACAACGATCGAGGTGCTGCAGCAGGCTGGATTCGTGGCAGAAGTTCCGGTGGATATCCGCCAATTCGCCGATGAAACCGTGCGCCGGAGTTGGATCGTCGACAAGCACATGAAGGCTCTGTCACTGCACGACGGCGAAATGCCACCGACTGTGATCGACCTCCTGGCAGAATCGCCAATCGCGTTCGAAGAACTTTACGGACGTGCGAAACTCGTATCGGTCGACGATATGACGCTGCGCGTCGCCGCAATCCCGGATTTGATTGCACTGAAGCGGCTGTCAGGACGACCCGAAGACCTCCGCGATATCGAAGAGCTGGAGAAGATCGATGGATGACGACTGGGGCGATTGGCGCGGCGGTTGGGAGCAGCAGCGCGATTTTTATCGCAAGGTCTGGAGCAGGGCGACGGCCGCAGAGCGCCTGCAGATGCTCGAACAGATGCGCGAACTTGCGCGGCAGACCGGTGCGCTGAAGAGAGCGACGGATGCCAAGCTCGCGGAAGCGCGGCGCGGCTGGGAATCCTGACGCGCGATTCATCCGCGGCTGCGCAGCCTCTGGCAGAACGTTGTGCGTGGATAAGCCGCTCGTAAACGCGAGCGATCGGGGTGTCCATAAAAAATGGATTATCACCCTTGACTTCTGTGAAACATGTACTAAATTAGTAGTACAAGAGAACAGCGGAATGACCGTCCCCATCTCCATCGATGCCAACGACCGCACGCCCATTTACGCGCAACTCGAGCGCGGAATCCGCGTGGCCATTGCTACCGGCCGCCTTCGTTCCGGCGACCAGTTGCCGACTGTTCGGCAACTTGCAGTCGATCTTCGCATCAACGCCAACACTGTGGCGAAGGTCTACGTCACACTCGAACGTGAGGGAGTGCTCGTGACGCAACGCGGAGTAGGGACGTTCATCGCCGACAGCGTGCCGAAATCGGCGCATGCCGGGCATCGCGAGCGCCGCCTGCACGCGCATATCGACCGCTTCCTCACCGATTCTGCAGCCCTCGGATATTCGCCGCGCGAAGCCATCAAAGAGCTCACACGGCGACTGAAGGAAGGAGAAAACTAATCATGATTCCCGTCGTCGCAGCAAACAGTGAACGCGTCCGCCCTTTCAATGGCCCTCGCCCGAATATCGTCGCGATTTTCGTGCTCCTCGTTTCCTTTCTGGCGGGATTGGGAATGCTCATCGTCACGGGGAGTCCGTTCTGGTTCATCGGCGGAATCATCGTGGGCCTGATCCTCATGCAGTCGCCGAAAGTCGCCAAGCAGTGGGAAAAAGCCGTCGTCCTGCGCCTCGGCAAGTTCACCGGACTGCATGGCCCCGGCCTCTTCTGGATCGTGCCGTTCATCGACACGGTCTCGTCATGGATCGATCAGCGCGTGATCACGACCAGCTTCGCGGCCGAGCAGACGCTGACGTCCGATACCGTGCCGGTCAACGTCGACGCGGTCCTTTTCTGGATGGTTTACGACGCTGAGAAGGCCGCACTGGAAGTGCAGCAGTATCAGGAGGCGGTGAGCTGGGCGGCGCAGACGGCGTTGCGCGACATCATCGGCCGCACGTCGCTGAGCGACCTGCTGCGCGGCCGCGAGAAGATCGAAGAGCAACTCCAGGAACTGATCGACAACCGCTGCAATCCCTGGGGCGTGACCGTGCAGTCGGTGGAGATGCGCGACGTGATCATCCCCGACGCGCTGCAGGATGCGATGTCGCGCGAAGCGCAAGCGACCCGTGAGAAAGCCGCCCGCGTCATCCTCGGCGAGGCGGAGGTGGAGATCGCGAAGTTGTTCCAGACCGCGTCGATCTCGTATCACGACAATCCGACGGCGCTCCACCTGCGCGCCATGAACATGCTCTACGAAGGCCTCAAGGAGAAGGGCGCGATGATGATCGTGCCGTCGACCGCAGTCGAATCGATGGGCATGGGCGGCTTGATGGGCATGGCCGCAATGGCCCAGCGGGAGTTGACCGACTCTGTGCCGAATGCGGAAACCACGTAACGAGTCATAGCGCCGGCGGCGGGCCGCCGGCGCTATGACTTCGGCGTACCATATCCAGCCATGAAACACGCTCTTCTAGCTGCCGCCGTCGTTCTTGTCGCTGCGCGTTGCGCAACGATGGTCAATACCGCCACGGAGAAGATTCCGGTGCGGTCGACGCCGGCGGGCGCGGTGGTGTCGGTCGATTGCGGCGATGCACCGCTGTATGGCGGGGTGACGCCGACCACGATCACCGTGCCGCGCGCGGCCTCGCCGTGCAGCATCACGCTGGCGAAAGAGGGATACGTTCCGACGCGCGTCGACTTTCAGCGGCAATTGTCGCGTGCGACTTCGGCCAACAAAGTGGCAGCGGCGCCGGTGGGCATTCTGGCGTCGGTGCTTGGCTTCGTCCTGGCGAGCGAGACGAGTGTTTTGAATCCGGACCAGGTCGCGTCGGACAGTTACGCCGTGGCGACTGCGATTGCCGCGATTCCTGCGAACAAATTCGACGAGAGCCACGGTGGCGCGTACAAGCAGGTGCCGGGCGAAGTCGACGTGACGCTCGATCCCGAGCCTACGACGCCGGTTCCACCGCGCTGACGTCGTCGGAGTCGGGCTTCTTTCTCATATCGAGAAAGAGCAGCGCGATCCCGACGCAGATCGCCGAATCGGCCACGTTGAATGCCGGCCAGTGGTGCGATTTCACGAAGACGTCGACGAAATCGACGACGTAGCCGAGGCGGAAGCGATCGATCAGATTTCCGATCGCGCCGCCGAGGATTAGGTGCAGGCCGGTTTGTAGCACGCGATCGGTGACCGCCGCGCGAAATGCGTACGCGACCACGACGAAGAAGACGCCGATCGCGCCGAGGTTCAGCAGCAGAGGAACGATGCGCGAGTCGGCATTCGCGCCGATGCCAAACGCGGCGCCGGTGTTGCGTACGTGCACGAGTTGCAGAAAGTCGGGGATCAGCGGAATCGATTCATGCAGATCAATGCGCGACGAGACCAGCCACTTTGTCCATGCATCCGCCAGGATGATGACCAGCGAGAGAATGAGGTAGGGAATTCGTTTCAAACGGCGACGCCTCGCTTCTCATCGATCAACTTATCGAGCTCCACGCGCAGACGGCCGAGGATCTCGTCGTAGGTGTAGTGGCCGAGCGACTCCGGGCCGCGTTTCAGGTTCACGTAGGTCGGCGCACACCACATGCCGAGGTCCGCGTCGTCCGTTTCGCCTGGTCCGTTCACGCGGCAGCCCATGACCGCGATCGTGATGTCGTGCTCCTTCGCATACATCGTCATCTCGCGGACGTTCTGGGCCAGATCGATGAATGCTTCATTCTCGACGCGCGAGCAGGATGGACAACTAATGATGTTCATCCCCTTCTGCTCGAATCGCGCGACGGAGCGGAAGCGGCCGCTGGCGATGTCTTTGAGAATCTGACGGCCGACGGTGATCTCGTCGCCTTTGTTGTCGAAGGGCAGCGTGAGCGAAACGCGCAACGTGTCGCCGATGCCGCGCGTGATGAGCTGTTCGAATGCGACGCGCGTTTTGATGATGCCGTCGGGCGGCATGCCGGCCTCGGTGACGCCGAGGTGCAGCGGGACGTCCGGCCGCGCCTCGGCGAAGCGGATGTTCGCGTCGATCACTTTGTTCGGATCGGAGTCTTTCAACGAGACGACGTACTGATCGAAGCCGAGGTCGTCGAGCATCAAACAGTGTTCGAGTGCGGAGTCGAGCATCGGCGAGATCGAATCGTGCTTCGGATACTTGTCGAGCTTCTCCGGATCAACCGAGCCGGCGTTGACGCCGATGCGGATCGCGCAGCCGTGCGCGCGGGCAACGTCGACGAGATACGCGACTTTGGCGCTGATCGGTTTGTCGCGTTCGATGTGGTAGAGGTGGCCGGGGTTGTAGCGCAGCTTCTGCACGAACGGCGCGACGCGTTCGGCGAGCCGGTAGTTTTCCTGGAGGTCGATGACCAGGTTCGCGTTCGGCCGCGCCGCGCGAACCTCGGCGAGCGCGGTCACGTCCTTCGGCGTGTCGATGGCGATGCGGATGACGTCCGCGCCTGCGGCTTCGAGCAGTTCCACCTGGCGAATCGTGGCGGCGACGTCCTGCGTCCTCGTTGCCGTCATCGATTGCACGGCGATCGGGTGATTCGCGCCGATGGTGACGTTGCCGATGCGGACTTCGCGGGTCTGTCTCGCTTTCATCCGTTGGCGTAACGAAGCGCGCTTGGAAAGATTTCCGGCGGGCACGGCCCGCGGCGTTGGTAGCCCAAGGCTCCGCCACTAAATTCGTGACAAGGTTTCTGTGCCGTCAGCGCAGCGCGAGAATCAAATCGCGCATGTCGTCCGGCAGCGGCGCCGCGAAACTCATCCGCTTGTCCGTCTTTGGATGTGAGATCGCGAGATGAGCTGCGTGCAAAGCCTGACGACCGAATCCTGCGATCGCTTTCTGCAGCTTCTTGTCCGGAATCCCGCGCCACTGCGGGCCGGAGTAGACGGGATCGCCGATGATCGGATGGCCGAGCGACTTCAAATGGACGCGAATCTGGTGCGTGCGTCCCGTGCGGAGGATGCAGCGGATCACCGACGCGTGACGGAGCTGCTCGATCACTTCGTACTCGGTGATGGCGTTGCGGCCGCCGGCGACGATGGCCATGCGCTTGCGGTTGCGCGGATCGCGCGCGATCGGCGCGTCGATCGTGCCCCGCATCTGCGACGGCGTTCCGTAGACGATTGCCACGTACTCTTTGCGCACGGCATCGGTCGACCAGGCCGCGGTGAGCTTGCGATGCGCGTTGTCGTTCTTCGCGATGACCATCACCCCGCTCGTGTCTTTGTCGAGACGATGGACGATTCCGGGACGCAGCTCTCCGCCGATGCCGCTCAGATCGCGGACGTGAAACAGCAGCGCGTTGACGAGCGTGCGGTCCGCATGACCGGCCGCGGGATGGACCACCAGTCCGGCCGGCTTGTCGATGACGACAAGGTCGCTGTCTTCAAACAGAATCGAGAGCGGGATCTCCTGCGATTCGGTGGAAGTGGGGGAGGGCGCGGGGATGTCGATCGTGGCGTTCTGCCCCTCCGCGACGCGTATCGAAGGCCGCGGCGCGGGCCTCCCGTCGAGCGTGACTCGTCCTTCTTCGATGAGACGGGCGAGGAAACTTCGGCTATGCTCCGGCATCCGCGCGGCAAGGGCGCGGTCGAGTCTGGTTCCCTCGTCCTCGGCAAGAAACGTGACGTTCATGATCGCAGAACGTCATGCTACAATCGCATAGTCCGGCCACGAAAGCCTCATAGCTCCGCGACGTGACATTCCGTTCCGTTGGACCGTATCACCATTTGCAATTTGATTTTTTTAGC
>JAXDIO010000133.1:0-3508 GCA_034663965.1 Thermoanaerobaculia bacterium
GTGTCCGGGGTGACCATCACGCCCGGGATGAACTTCTGCAAATCGCTATAGTTCTGCGTGACCGGCAAAGCCCTGATCTGGTCGCCGTTCAGGCCGCTCTGCAGCGCGGTCGACTGTTTGTCGATCAGCGAGGCTTGGGCGGTTACCGTGATGTTTTCGGACACACCACTCACGCCAAGCTTCACGTCGACCGCCGCGTCCTGGCCGAGCAGAACCTCAGCGTTGCGCGTTCCGGTCTGCATTCCGCTCAACGTGAACTGCAGCGTGTACGCTCCAGGCTGCAGCTGCGGCAGACGATAGTCGCCGCTGGCGTCGCTCACGGTTACGCGCGGCTGCGGCAACACGTTCGAACGGGCTTCGACGGTGACGCCGGGCAATGACGAGCCGTCGGTTGCGGTGACTCTTCCGTGAAGTGACCCTGTTTGCTGGGCGAATAGGGATGTGGACGCGAAAATCAACACGAGGCAGCAAAACAGCCTGCGTAGATGCATAGGTTCTCCCCCTCAAATTGTTTGTGAACGGTTGGACAGAAGTTGGCGGATTCTACACCTGCTCTTCGCAAGCGCAGGCCGGACAAATGTCAGGAAAGCGGCCAGTCCAATTCGCCGAGAAAGCGCTCGTCCTCGCGCCACGATCCGTGCACCGCAACATGCAGGTCGAGGAAGACGCGCGTGCCGAGGATCGACTCCAACTCCACGCGTGCCTCGGTGCCGATCGTTTTGATCATGTCGCCGCGCTTGCCGATGATGATCGGCTTCTGCGTCTCGCGCTCGACCACGATCGTCGCGTAGATCTTGATGAGGTTCTTCGCCTCGTCCTCTTCCCATCGATCGACAGCCACGGCGGTCGTGTACGGCAACTCCTCGGACGTATGTGCCAGCACTTTCTCGCGAACAATCTCCGCCGCGAAGAAGCGCTCGGGCTGCGTCGTGAACTCCTCGATCGGATAGATCGCCTCACCGAGTCCCACGCTTTCGAACAGTGAATTCACGAGACGCTCGACGCCGTCGCCTGTCGATGCGGAGACGGGAACGATCTCGTCGAAGAGTCCCGTCTCGCTGTACTGCTGAATCAGCGGAAGTAGCTTGTTCTTCTTCAGCAGGTCGATCTTGTTGAGGATGGCGAAGCGCTTCCCCTCCCCCCCTGTCGCTTTCTGCTGACGCATCATCTCGAGCACGAATTCGTCGCCGTGCCCGAACGGCTGGCTGGCGTCGATCATCACCGCGACGACGTCCGCCTCGGACACGCTGGCGCGCACGTGCTCCATCATCCGCACGTTCATCTTGTGCAGCGGACGGTGAATGCCGGGCGTGTCGAGAAAGGCCAGCTGCCCGCGAGGATCGTTGAGGATGCCGACGATGCGATTGCGCGTCGTCTGCGGTTTCGCGGAAACGATCGAAACCTTCTGCCCGAGGATGCGATTGAGGATGGTCGACTTGCCGGCGTTGGGACGTCCGACCAGCGCGACGACGCCGAAGTGTGGCTTGTTAGGTTTGGGTTGATCAGCCATGAGCGGTCATCGTAGACGAAAGATCGGAACGCTGGCCCGGAGGTTCAAATGTTGAATGTTCAATGTTGAATGTTAAGTGTTGAATGGCGTGGTCGCGTCGGCTCTCATTCAACATTGAACATTCAACATTTGCCTTTGAAGGATCGAAAGCTCACCGCTACGATCGACTTTCCCTCTCCTCTTCGTCTTCGATCGTCCAATCGGGATCCTTCGAAACGCGGACGCGATAAATGCGGCGGCGGTCGGCGCGGTCGACGACGAACTGGAATCCGTTCTTCTTGATGACGGCGCCGACTTTGGGCACGCGTCCCGTCGAAGTGAAGATCAATCCCGCCACGGTTTCGTAGTCGTCGCCTTCGAGCTCGGCGTCGAGCAGGTCCTCGAGCGCTTCGACGCGCAACTGGCCGCTGACCATGTACTCGCCATCGCCGAGGTCGACGATGGTCGCTTCATCTTCCTCGTGCTCGTCCGCGATCTCACCGACGATCTCTTCAACGACGTCTTCGATGGTGATGATGCCGGCGGTGCCGCCGTATTCGTCGACGACCACCGCGACCTGAATGTGCTCGCTCTGGAACTCGCGCAGCAACTCCGAGACTTTCTTCGTCTCGCTGACGAAGTACGGCGGCCGCGCGATCTGCGGCGCCGTGGGCGTTTCGTGCTTCACGAGCGCCTCGAAAACTTCCTTGATGTGCACGATGCCGACGATTTTGTCGACGCTCCCCTCGTAGATCGGGATGCGCGAGTATTTCGATTCGCTGAAGAGACGCGCCAGCTCGTCGAATGGGTGCGTGGCGTCGAAGGCCATCACGTCGATGCGCGGCGTCATTAGCTCGCGCGCCACGCGGTCGCCGAAATCGACGACCGACTGGATCATCTTCCCTTCCGTGCCTTCGAGGATGCCTTCCTCTTCGCCAACATCGATGTACGCCTGCACTTCTTCGTCGGTGACTTCTTCGTCCTCATGCGCTTCTTCCTCCTCGCGATCGAGCCGGTCGAACACGCGCCGCATCGGGAAGAGCACGGGCCAGAAGAGCAGGTAGAAAAAGTGCGAGAACGGAATCAGCGTCTTCAGAATCATTTCGCCGAGGTCTTCCGGCACGAAGGCGAGCACGAATTTCCAGACAATAACCACGATGAGCCAGATGGCCGCGGAAAGGCCGCAAGCGACGGCGATCGATTCGCGGTCGAGTGCGCGAATGGTGGCGATGAACGCGCCGATGAGCGCGATTTGCAGCAGCGAGCCGCTGACCAGCGTCAGGTTTCGCGGATCGAAGTGCAGCCACCTGCTGCTGCGCTCCTCGGCCTGATCGCCCGACCAGCGCCGCAGCGTCACGGGGCTGATCTCCTGCGCGAAGTAACGGATCGCGTCGAACATCAGAAAAAGAATGCCGCCGATCGCCGCGAGGACGATCCAGGTGATCTGCGAAACGCTACTACTTCCCATTTGTGTTGGCGGCCGATTCTATCAACTGAAGAAAAGCGCGATGAACGCGGCGAGCACCGACGCTCTCATCAGTCCTTCCGCGCGAATGTGCAGGTGCTGAAAAATGATCCGCACCGGGTTCTCTTCCGTCTCGGGACCGAGGTTCGATCCGATGATGCGCATCTTCCTCTGAATCGACATCTGTCCGAGCATCGCCCACGCCAACATGACGATCGCCGACCAGCGGCCGATGAGCCAAAAGGTCGCGGCGTGGCGTTCCCAGATCAGAAATCGCGCGCCCGCTCCGACGACGATCATCAGCAAGGCAATCGCTTGAATCCGCGCAAACTTCGCAAGGATCGGTCCGAAGATGCCGCCGGCCTGCGGGCGTGGCAGCGACTTGAAAAGGACAGGCGCCACGGCGGCGCCGAGCACGATCGTTCCTCCGATCCAAAGCGCCAGGCCGAGGTCGTAGAGGAATTGGAAAATCAGGTAAAGCCAGTTGGGCAAGCGGAGATAGTAACGTTTACCAATCGTTCGCGCTCATCGGGGCGATAATTTCCGCCATGCAC
>JAXDIO010000134.1:0-4211 GCA_034663965.1 Thermoanaerobaculia bacterium
TGTGCCGATTATCCTTACATTTGTCATCCCGCCTTCATGACTTTCGACACGGGGCGAATCGCGGCGCGCGCCCTACATTGGCGGCATGAATCCACTACAAATCGAGAACGTCGTGAAGACGTTCGCAACCCGCCGCGCGCTCGACGGCGTTTCACTCGAGCTGCGGCCCTCCGAGGTCCTCGGGTTGCTCGGTCCGAACGGCGCGGGCAAATCGACGCTCGTGCGGACGATCATGGGCCGCGTCCAGCCGGACAGCGGCTCCGTCACCATCTTCGGAAAAGCGGCTGCGGCCGGCGACACCGAGGCGCGCGCCGAGGTTGGTGTGGTGCCGCAGGAGATCGCGCTGTATCCGAATCTTTCGTCGCACGAAAACCTCATCGTCTTCGGCCGCTACCTCGGGCTCGGCGGAAAAACTCTCGACCAGGCGATTACGCGCTCGCTCGACTGGGCGGCGCTGACGGATCGCGCGAAAGAGCCGGTCAAATCGTTCTCCGGCGGCATGAAGCGGCGCCTCAACATGGCCGTCGGCGTTCTGCACCGTCCACGCGTGCTGCTGCTCGATGAACCGACGGTTGGAGTCGATCCGCAATCGCGCGAACGCATCTATCAGATGATCGAGACGTTGCGCACCGACGGCGTTTCGCTCATCTACACCACGCACTACATGGAAGAGGCCGAGCGCCTCTGCGACCGTATCGCCGTCATTGACGACGGCAAAGTCATCGCCACCGGCACGAAGGACGAGCTGGTGCGCGACACCATCGGCACGAAGCGCGAAGTCATCGTCGAATTCGCCGACGGCTCGCACGTCACCCATCTCATCGACGACGCCGCGGAAATGCTGCGCGTCATGCGCGAAGCAGAAACGCAGGGCAGCGCCGTGCGCGACCTGACTATGAAGTCGCCCTCGCTCGAAAAAGTCTTCCTGCACCTCACCGGAAAGGGTCTACGCGAATGATCGTCTCTGTCGTCCGAGCCGGATGGCTCAATCTCCGCCGCGACCGCGCGGCCCTCATGCTCAGCTTCATCGTCCCGATCGTCTTCTTCTCGATTTTCGCCGGCATCTTCGGCGCGCAGAAATCGAAGATGCCGAAGACCACCGTCGTCATCGCCGATCTCGATCGGAGCGACGGGTCGCGGCGGCTTATCGATGCGTTGAAACATGAGTCCGCGCTCGAAGTCGTCACCACTCCGCCAAAAAGCACGACGCCATTCGATGCGCAGTCGGCCGAGGCGTTCATCCGCGCGGGCGACGCCCCGGTCGCGCTGGTGATTCCGAAAGGGTTCGGGACGACGAAGATTCAGTTCGGCACCAGCAACAGCAACGCTCCGGCCTTTCGCCTGCTGGCCGATTCCGCCGACCCGATCGCCGATCAGGTCGTCGGCGGACTGCTGCAGAAGAACATGATGATGTCGATGCCGGAGATGATGATGGACGCCGGCGTCACCGAGGTCGATCGCTGGAGCGGCGGGCTGACGGCGCAGCAGAAGGCTGCCATCGATCAGAACATGAAGAGCTACCGCACATTCAGCGCGCGGCCGACCAACAGTACCGCGTCGTCGGACTCGCTCATCCGCATCGACAAGACCGACGTCATCGGCCAGAACAAATCGAACGTCGTGGCGGCGCTGTACGCGGCCGGCATCGGCGTCATGTTCCTGCTCTTCACCGCCTCCAACGCCGGCGGCGCGCTGCTCGAAGAAAACGAAAGCGGCACGCTCGACCGCATCCTCACCACGCGCCTCACGCTCACCCAACTCCTCCTCGGCAAGCTCGCGTATCTCTGGACGCTCGGCTTCACGCAGATCTGCGTCATGTTCCTCTGGGGCGCATTCGTTTTCCGCCTGCAGCTCTTCCAGCACATCGCAGGCTTCCTGATCATGGCGCTGTCGACATCGCTGGCCACGTCAGCATTCGGACTCCTGCTCGCCGGCATCTGCCGCTCGCGTGCACAGCTCGCCGCGCTGTCAACACTGGTCGTCCTGTCGCTCTCCGCAATCGGCGGCTCGATGTTCCCACGATTCCTCATGCCGGCCGGCCTACAGAAAGCGGGACTGGTGCTTTTCAACTCGTGGGCGCTGGAAGGATTCACGAACGTCTTCTGGCGCGAGCTTCCGCTGTCGTCGCTCGCGCTGCCCGCGGCGGTGCTCGTCGGATGGGCCATCGTCTTCTTCATCGCGTCGCGGCAATTGACGAAACGGTGGGAGATCGCGTGACAGTCGGCGAATACAATGCGCGTCCGTGCCTGCGCTGAAGAACCGCGACCACTATCCCGTCCTCGTCATCGGCACCGGCATCGCCGGGCTTACCGCGTCGTTCTGTCTGGCCGGCGCGGGGATCAAAGTCCTCCTCGTCACCAAGGCCGCTGATCCGAAGGACTGCAACACGTTCTGGGCACAGGGTGGAATCATCTACGAGGGCGAAGGCGACACGCCCGCCAAGCTGATCGCGGACATCATCGCCGCCGGCGCCGGCCTCTCGAACGAAGAAGCGGTGCGCTTTCTGGCGGTCGAAGGGCCGCGCGTCGTCAAGGAACTCCTGCTCGATGAGATGCATGTCCCTTTCTCTGTCAGCGAGGAAGGCGAGCTCGATCTGACGCAGGAGGGCGCGCATTCGCTCCCACGCATCATCCACTCCGGCGACGCCACCGGACGCGCCATCGAGACCTCGCTCCTCAATCGCGTCAAGAACGAGCCGAACATCACGCTCGTCACGGAGATGACCGCGATCGATCTCCTGACGACGCAGCATCATCCGACCGACATCCAGGTCCGCTACCGGCTGACTAACGAATGCGCGGGCGCCTATCTCCTCGACAACCGGACTAACGAGGTCTTCACGATCTTCAGCGATTTCACCATCCTCGCCACCGGCGGCATCGGTCAGATCTACCTGCACACGACCAACACGCGCAACGCCATCGGCGACGGCGTGGTCATGGCGCAGCGCGCCGGCGCGCGCGTGACAAACGCCGAGTACGTCCAGTTCCACCCGACCGCGCTCGCGGACAAGAAGGCCAATCACTATCTGATTTCCGAAGCGCTGCGCGGCGAGGGCGCGCGGCTCAAGAATGAGAAGGGCGAGTACTTCATGGAAAAGTATTCGCCGGTGTTGAAGGACCTTGCGCCGCGCGACGTCGTTGCCCGCGCAATCGTCGAAGAGATGACGACGAACAAGGACGAATTCGTCTACCTCGATCTCGCCAACTTCTACCACGGCCACGAACCGATCGCGGAGCGCTTCCCGAACATCCGCAAAGCGTGCGCGGACATCGGCATCGACATCGAGCGCGATCCCATCCCGGTCGTTCCCGCGGCTCACTATTTCTGCGGCGGCATCCTCGCCAACACCGCCGGCGAGACGACGCTGACGCGGCTCTACGCAATCGGCGAGACGTCATGCACCGGCCTGCACGGCGGCAATCGTCTGGCTTCGACGTCGCTGCTCGAAGGACTGACCTGGGGCTACTTCTCCGCAGTCTCGATCCGCGAAAAGTACGAGTCGTCGACCACGCCCGTCGAATCCGCCACAGGTCCCGTCCCCCGCCGCGCCCGGCTCGGCGACGCCCCCGCGATCCGCCGTTCGTACGGCACGCGTCCGCCCGGCATCGGCTCGATTGACGACGCGCTACTGCTCTCGATCCCGGACTGGCGCCCACCCGGCCACGAGAACATGGAAGATCCCGCGTTGATCCTGCAGGACTGGACCACGATCCAGCACACGATGTGGAACTACGTCGGAATCGTGCGGACCTACGAGCGCCTGAAGCGCGCCGTGGCCGACATGCGCGAGCTCGGCAGCCGCCTCACGAAGTACTACCACGAGTCGACGATCAGCAAAGCGATCCTGGAGCTCTTCCATGGCCAGCAGATGGCCATGATCGTGGCCAACTCAGCGTTGCGGAATCCGGTGTCGCGCGGAGCGCATTTCCGCCGAGATTGAGTTGGAACGAATCCGACGACGACGCCGTTTTCGTAGCTCGCACAAGGAGAACCCATGCACACGATCCTCAAGAAATGGCTGCCGATCGCAGCCGGAACCATCATTCTCACCGGCGTTTACACGGTCGTCACGCAGCATCCGGTCGTCGCCGCGCCCGGAAATCCGCAGGTTCACAGCAAAGGAGACAGGATGGCCAACTACGTCAAACCTTCCGACGCGGAGCTGAAAAAGAAGCTCACGCCGATCCAGTACGAAGTCACGCAGCACG
>JAXDIO010000152.1:0-4349 GCA_034663965.1 Thermoanaerobaculia bacterium
CTTATTTGTGCAGCATCTTGAATGCGTGCAGCCACGTGCCGGAGATGACGCCGTGAACGACCCAGGCCATGCACATCGGCTCGAGGTAGCGCGACGCTTCGATCCCGCCGAGGTCGATGACGCCCCATCCGAACGCATCGCAGACTTGCGAGACCAGTTTCTTGGCGTCGGCATCGTTGCCGCCGATGAACATATCCGGTGGTCCGCCCGGCAGTTCAGGCTTGAAGAAAAGCGGATTGCCGACGGTGTTGAAGGCCTTGACCACGCGCGCGTTCGGAATCGAGCGCTGAATCTGCTCGCCGAGGGAGTCGGTGTGGCCGATCGCGAGGCGCGGCGCGCCACCGCTGAACTCGAGCGGGTTCGTCGCGTCGATGACCACTTTGTGATCGCAGTTCGATTTGCCGGCCATCGTCAGCGCTTCTTCCGTGGCCATGCCGTGGGTCGCCAGGACGAGCAGATCGCCCGATCGCGCCGCCTCTTCGAACGTGCCGCTGGTGACGCGATCCCCTTCGCCGCCGACGAAGTCGCTCAACTTCTCCGGCGACCTTGAGCCGATTACGACCTCATGTCCAAGCGCACCAAACGCCCGCGCGAATGATTTGCCGACATCGCCTGATCCGAGGATTCCAACCTTCACGTTTTTCATGGCGGGAGTTTAGCGCGAACGTTACACGGAACGGTTCACGCGGAGGTCGCGGAGGGGCGGAGTGCGCGGAGGGAAGCATTAATCCAGAAGCTGGATTCCGCCGGTGACCGGCTTCGACGACGCCGCCGATGGCGATCCTGACTCGATCATGTGCGAGAGGAAGAGATCCGTGTCCGGCTTCTCGTCCGGAGTGAAACCGATGACGAGGTAGCGCTGCGGCTGCGGGAGGTATTTGTATGCATGGCCCCACGGATCGTGGAGCAGCGACGGCGAGATGTAGACGGGCGTCAGCTCCTGCAGGCGCGCGGGGAGATGGCCGTTGACGAGGTTGTACGCCTCGACCGCTTCGCCGATCTGGCCGATCCGTTGGATAGAAATCGCTTTCCGTGTTTCCTCGACGGACGACGAACGCTGCGCAGGTCCGAGCGGGTTCAACGAATTCAGCGGATTGCGGAACGAGGTCGCCAGCGACAGGATTGCGAGCATCGCCAGCACGGCCACGAGCGGCAGCGGGACCGGCGTTTCTGCGACATCCGTCTCGTCCAGCGGCGTTGCCTGCGCGGCCAGCACTTCAGCGGCGGCGCTGCCGCGCACTTCTTCGATCAGGTCGCGCGTGAGCAACTCGTACAACGCCTTGGCCGTATCGAATTCGGAGAACTTCGACATCTCCATCACGTCGCGCACGGTCATCGTGCCGTCGACCATGTCGTAGATGACTTTCTCTTCGCGCGAGATGCGGATCTTGTCGCTGATGATCGGCCGGCGTCGCCGCGTCGAATCGGAAGCGTCGAAATCGATCTCGTCCGCTTCTTCCGCTCCGACGACCACGATCTCCTGATCCGTCAGCTTCTTGCGGAACACCATGTCGTACGAGCGGATGCGCTTCTCGATGATCGGCCACTCGTCGATCATTCGCGCGCCTTCCATCAGGATCGACTCGGCGCTGACCGGCACGACGTAGTCGCGGTCGTACTCGATGGTCGTCTCCTGCGAGAAGTGGTAGTCGCCGTCCTTCCAGCGGAAGAGCCGGAAGATGATCTGCAGGATTTGTAGCTGGAGCGCCTGCTTCAGCGCATCGACGGTGATGATCCCGTAGTGAACAAGGATGAAGCCGAGGCGCTGCAGCGTCTCCTTCTGGATCTCGAGCGCGCGATTGAGTTGATCCTGCGTCAACAACTCGCTTCGGATCAGAACGTGGCCGAGGCGATTTTCGAGGCGATGGCTCAGAGAGTCCGCTCCGACGACTTTGCCATCGAGGAAGGTGACGGTAACGGTGTCGTCCTTCGCGCGCAGTGTCAGCACGCCGGTCTTCCGCTGCAGCCCGATGAGCTGGAAGATGTCGGCGAGGCTGAAGTCTTTGAGCGTGCCTTCGAGTGCCATGACTTAGACCGAAACGCGCCGCCGGTAAATCGGCAGCG
Organism: Thermoanaerobaculia bacterium; assembly: GCA_034663965.1. GTDB lineage: Bacteria > Acidobacteriota > Thermoanaerobaculia > Gp7-AA8 > Gp7-AA8 > JADGNZ01. The sequence continues at coordinate 2,065 of JAXDIO010000152.1, forward strand.
TGATGAGAACCCAGAGGATGACCGCGATCGCAATCGCGACGATGCGCACGAACAGTCTCGCCGCATCGCCCGGCGCGAGCACCGGCGCCAAACGGCCGGAAAGCAACGCCAGCGAAACGAAGAATGCCAGAAAGAATGCCGCGATCGTTCCCGCGAGCGTGCGCCCTTCGATGAACTGCGCACTGCCCGGCAGGAGGGTGGCCAGCAAGCGATTGCGCGTCAGCACGCCGCCCTGATGTTCGCTGACCTCTTCGAGCTTGGCGCGCTTCGTCGCCATCGAAACGCCGTCGCGCTTCAGATAGATGTGGATGCATTGCGTGCAGAACGTCGCGCTCTCCGCCGCCGACTTGCAGCGCGGGCAGTACGTCCGCCCGCACTTGATGCACGCGCCGGCGTAACCGGTCTTGCGGCGGATGATGTTTACGAACGGAGCGAGGAGGATCGTCAGAATCGCGCCGAGCGTCAGCGGATTGCGGACGCTCTCGATCGGATCGAACCACGCATAATTTCCGAACAGCGACCGCGCCACTCCGCGGCGGGCGATGTCCGACGACACGCTCCACGCCTGCGAAATCGGCGGATCGTAGAAGACGATTTTCTGCGCGGGCGGGGCGGAAGTGAGACGTTCGATGCGTGATCGATCGAGGCTGTTCGCACGATCGAGTTTCTGCGCCTGCTCGTCGAACTTCGACAATGCGCCAAGCGTGATCGAGTCGTCGTAAAACGCGATCGCCAGTTTCGGATCGAGCTCCTCGGCTTTGTTGTACTCGGTCACCGCCGTCGCGAAGTCATTGTTGGAGAAATGCAGATTGCCCAGGTTTACGTGCGCGCCGGCGGATTCGTGCAATTCCGCCGAGCGGCGGTAGTGCTGCGTGGCCTGTTGCTCGTTGCCATCCTGCAAATAGAGATTGCCGATCAAAAGGTGCAGCGTGGCGTCGTCGGGAACGATGCTGATGAGCTCCTGCATGCGGCGAAGTGCGTCCGGCTGGTAGCTGCGTTCGTTGCTGGCGATCGCCGACATGACCACCGGGCTGTCCACTCCGGCAATCCAATGCGATGTGAGATCGAGCAGGACCGGCGCCGCAGCGATCAGCGTCGAAAATGACAGGATCAGAATCCGCTCGCCGCGGTTCGCGTAGCCGAAGAAGATGATGAACCAGTAGAAGACCAGCCAGACCGGACCAAGCCAGAGAAAAATCGGCAGGAAAAGCAGCGCGAATGCGAGCACGGAGACCGACCCGCCGTGCATACGCTCGCCGAGGATTTCGCGGAAGTCGTGCGTCATGGCGCGGCCGTAGCGAATGAAAAGAGCGATCGCGAAGATGGCCGCCGTCAGCGCGATTGCCATCAGGAGCGTGATCAGAAAATCAGAGCGGCTCAGAAGCCGCGAGCGATAGTTGCGGAGGATGTTTCCGAATCCGCGAAAAATCTCGGTCGCCGCCCCCGGCCAGTTCGACGAATCGACTGCGTCGTCCGCGCGCATAAAGGCCACGGCGGGCGAAATCGGATCGAGCGCGTCGGCCGCTTTCGCGCCCCATTCGGCCGCGGACTTGTTTCCCTGTTTCGCCGCCTGACGCGACAGCGCGCTGGCCGACACCGCATAGCCCGGATACGTTTTGATGCCGGACGATTTGCCAACCTCGGTGAGCTGCGTCGTCTTCTTCACTGCCGCCGCGACGTTGCCGGAATCAGCCGCCGACGTTGCCTGCGGCCAGATGTCGCGCGGCGCGAGATCCTCCGCGCGTGCCGCCAGAGAGCCAAGGCACACGGACACGGCCAGCAGCAGGAGGGAGCGGAGTTTCATGTAAGGCTTTTCGTTCGCTGAACGAATGCGAGCTTCAATTCTCCGAGGTGCGTCGAGAGGAAATCGTCTTCGTCCGGCGTCAGATTGCCGGCCGTCTTGTCCCTGAGCATCGTGACCATCTCGATCATCTGCCGCGCCGCAGCGACGTCGATCTTCGGCTTCTGGCCGTACGGATCGCGCAGCATCCCTAGCGAGACATAGGCCTGCGCGATGAGCGGCTCAACGAAATCGGCGAAAGGCGTGCCGGGATTCTGCGCTTTGTCGGCAATCGATTTATTACGCCGTTCGCCGCTCGCAGGCGGTTCCGGATTCGGGGTCTGACGCCGCTCCGCAGGCGCCTCTTTCGGCGCGGCCGGCGGAGCTGCCGGTTTCGCGGCAAATGGATCACCCGCCTTGATCTCCTGACGGAATTCCTCGCGAATCTCCCCCTCGGATGTGAAGATGCGCCTGTCGGTTACTTTGATCTCGGATTTCGGTTTGT
>JAXDIO010000184.1:0-2923 GCA_034663965.1 Thermoanaerobaculia bacterium
ACCGGGTCGAAGTTGTACGCCAGCAATTCCTGACTCTGCGGCACCGGCTGCGGCTTCGCCTTCACGCGGAGCGCGTCTTTTTTTGAGTCATACGAGAACGCGCCCCACTGCCCATAATCGTTGTTGAAGATGATCGTCCACTCATCTTTCCCGGGGATCGCTGACAGGCTGTAGGTGCCGGCTTTCAGTGGTTGCCCGTTGATCAGGACATCGTCGGTGACCTGAAACACCGTCGCGTCATTCGCACCGGCGCGCCAGACATGGTTGTACGGAACGATCGGCTCGCCGGGCTTCCGCTCGTTCTGATTGTCGAGGGTGGCGTCGCCCTTCGCGCGCGTCTCCATCGAGGGCGGAGCATCGGCAAAAATCGTGCGGCCTTTGATGGCGGGACGATAGTAGGTAATCGTCACGTCGGTGACGCCGATCGTCTGCATGACGCTGGCTTTCTGGCTGGGATAGAGCGGTTTGTATTGCGCCTGCGGTTGCTGGGCGTTTGCGAACGGCGCACTCAGGAGAATCAAGAAAGCTGCGAACGAGAAGCTCGTCAGTCGTTTGCGAGAGATCATTTGGTACTCCTCCGTTTCAAACGTGAACGCGCATTATCGTACGAACCGGCCGGCACGGTCCGGCGGCGTAGGTTGGCCAAACACTCCCATCCATACAAGTCGTCGATCGCCCCTACGGCTTGACGTGCAGCGCCAGCGGCATCGGCCGGTCCGGTGCGGGGGTGGCGATCTCGCGGGTGAAGCGGAGCGTCGTGCCGTCGAACGTCCATCCGCCGTCGCTGCAGCGCGAGGCGGGGTCGATCGCTTTTCCTTCGCGGACGCGCAGCGCGTTCGCCGTCGCTTCGCGTTCGGCGCGGTAGCGGAAGGCGCGGCGCCAGACAGATGTGAGGTCCACTCCAAGCTCATTCGGGCGCGCGTTCAAATCGCACCCTGTTTCGTTGATCAGCTCTTCAGCGATGCTGCGGTCGCGATCGACGGAGTCTGCGAGCATCTTCGTCGGAAAGAGCCGGAGGCCGTCGTTCGCGTACGACGCCGCCGAATACTGAAACGCCTCGAGCAGTGGCCGCACGTTATCGCGCGCCTGCAGTTCGCCGAGCCATGCTGGAGCGGGCAACGGCATTTTCCAGGCGACTGCATTGATCATCCGGGCCGTCGTCAACGCGGACGTCTGCGCCATCACCTGCGGATGCCCGTCCCGTGATCGAGCGAGCTTCCACCCGGCGTGGAGGTCCTCCCACGCCGCCGGATCGTGTGCGCGCGCTTTCATCAGCGCGCTCGCGACGAGCGCCCTCGCTACCTTCAACTGCAGCGCGCGCATCGACTCCGTCTCGTCGTTGCCGCCAATCCCGCCGTGGCGCTGCCAGACGATCGGTTCGCGCAGCAGCAATTCGCGGATCGCTGTTACGTCCGTGAGCGCTGGCGACCCGCCGATGGTGAGCTCGCCTCGGGCGATCTCGCGCCGCACGAATTCGTCTGCGGCGTCGTTCTTCGGCAAGGCGATGGCGAGCGTCGTCAGCTTCACACACGCATCGTTCGCTTGCTGCGGCGGGAACCGGCGGGCGGCCGAGTCGAGCGTTCCCATCCCTCCCGGCCACGGCCGCGCACCCGAGGTGACAACGGCCTCTGGCGTGCGGAACCACGAGATCACCCAGACGACCAGTGCGATTGCGGCGATGACGATCAGCGCTTTCTTCATCGTTCCCAGATTAGAGCCGCCGTTCGAAGAAAAGCCAAGGACCCGATTGCGGCCGCCACCAATCCTCCGCCGAGGACCATCATCGTCATCGGCAGGCCGCGGTGTTCGGCGATGGCGCCGGCGAGGAGATTGCCGAACGGGAGGAAGCCGAAGAAACCGAAGGTGTACATGCTCAGCACGCGGCCGCGCATCGCGTCGGGGACGCGTTGCTGGATCGCGGTATTGCAGAGCGCCGCGCAGACGACCATCGCGCAGCCGCAGATCGCGAGCAGCGTCACAACGATCAGACGCGCGTGGGTGAATCCGATGGCTCCAAGGGCCAGGCCGAATGCGGCGAGCGAGAGGATGATCGGACGCATCAAGTTCAGCGGCGTTCGCACGGACAACGCGAGTGCGCCGAGGAGCGCGCCGATGCCGATGGATCCCATCAGGATGCCGAGGCCGCGCGCGTCGTCGTGCGCGTAAAGAAGGCGCGCCGCCATCGGCATCAGCGTCACGTAGGGATAGCCGAGGAGGCTGATGATGGCGACGATGGCCAGCAACAGTTTCATCACGCGATCGCCGTGCACGTAGCGCCACCCTTCGGCGAGCCGAGTCGACATCGCGCCGATCGGTTCCGCGCGTACTTGGCGTTTCTGCAGACGGCCGAGCACGAAAATCTGCGGGACGAATGAGAGCGCGTTGACGAAGAAACACCAAAAGCTGCCCCACGCCTGCAACGTCAGTCCGGCCAGCAGCGGTCCGAGCGCGCGCGACAAATTGAACTGCAGCGAGTTCATCGCCACCGCGTTGGAGAGGCGCGCGCGGTCGTCGAGGAGATCGACCACCATCGCTTGGTAGGCAGGCGCCGAGAACGAAATCGCCACGCCGCTGATCAGCGACGCGGCCACGATCTGCCACACCGCAATGTGGCCGGTGTAAATCGAGAGCGCGATCAACAGCGCCGACAACGCCTGCGTGATCTGCGACGCGCGAAAGGTTCGCAATCGGTCGAGATGATCCGCGAGTACGCCGGCGGGCAGCATGAACAGCAGCGACGGCGCGGAGTTGGCGAAGGCGACGAAGCCGAGGAGGAAGGGCGAGTCGGTCAGGCGATAGACGAGCCATCCCTGCGCCAGCCCCTGCATCCACGAGCCGATGTTGGAGATGAACTGCGCGATCCAGAAGCGCCGGTAGTCGCGTTCGGCGAAGGCTTCGAACATGGCGCGAAGCCGCGCATAAT
>JAXDIO010000149.1:0-6935 GCA_034663965.1 Thermoanaerobaculia bacterium
CCGCCGCGCGGAGCCGCGCGGGATCACGTTTGACGGAGAACGAAGCGATGCGGATCGGCGTACCGGCTGAGATCAAGAACAACGAGTACCGCGTAGGGATGACGCCCTCGGGCGCGCAGGACCTCACCACGGACGGCCACACCGTCTTCATCCAATCCGGCGCCGGCAACGGCAGCGGCTTCGCCGACGAGGAGTACACCGCCGCCGGCGCGAGGATTCTCTCCACCGCCGGCGACGTCTACGAGCAGTCGGACATGATCGTCAAGGTCAAAGAGCCGATCGACGCCGACCTCGCGCGCCTCAAAGATGGACAACTGCTCTTCACCTATCTCCACCTCGCGCCAGTGCCCGATCTCACCGCGTCGCTGCTGAAGAAAAAAATCACCGGCATCGCGTACGAAACGATCACCGACGACCGCAAACGGACGCTGCCACTGCTCACGCCGATGTCGGAAGTGGCGGGACGGATGTCGGTGCATGTCGGCGCGTACTACCTCCACAAGCCGAACAACGGCCGCGGCGTGCTCCTCGGCGGTGTGCCGGGAACGCTGCCCAGCGACGTCGTCATCATCGGCGGCGGCGTGGTCGGTACGAACGCTGCGAAGATGGCCGTCGGCCTCGGCGCGCGCGTCACGATCCTCGACAACAACCTCGATCGCTTGCGGCAGCTCGACGACATCTTCCGCGGTACCGTCCAGACGCTGGCGTCGAACCGTGCGCACCTCGCCGACGCCTGCCGCCGCGCCGACCTGCTCATCGGTGGCGTCCTGATTCCCGGCGCCTCGGCGCCGAAACTCGTAACGCGCGAGATGGTGCGCAGCATGAAGAAGGGTTCCGTCATCGTCGACGTCGCGATCGACCAGGGCGGCTGCGTTGAGACCGCGCACGCGACGACGCATTCCGATCCCGTTTACGAAGTTGATGGCGTCATCCACTACTGCGTCGCCAACATGCCCGGCGCGGTGCCGCGAACGTCGACGATCGCGCTGACGAACGCCACGCTGCCGTACACGCGCAAACTGGCCTCGCAAGGATTTAAGGAAGCCATCGCCGATTCTGGATTGGCCGAGGGCGTCAATGTTTATGACGGGAAAATCACCTATAAGGCTGTGGCTGATTCGCAGGGAAGAGAATACACAGCCCTCGATAAGTTGCTGTAATCTGGCCCGCGTGAAAACACGCAAACTCCAAACGCTTACTCTAATCACGCTCGTACTTCTGGGGCTGGTCCCTACGATTCACGGAGCCACTCGTCCGCCGATCAAAGCGACCGGCAACTTCACGAGTGCCGACCTCGGCGTCATCAAGAACGCGCCGCCGACAGCAACGGCCGGAAGCGACGTCTCGTTCGATGTCACCGTCTCCAACTTCGGACCGGATGACGCGGCGACCGTCTCACTCACGGACCCCTTGCCGCCGGGCATGACGTTCGTTTCTGAAACGCAGAACAACGGGCCGGCGTTCAGTTGCTCGACGCCTTCAGCGGGCACTAACGGAACGATCACTTGTACGATCGCGCTCTTTACAGCAGGATCGAGCGCCAATTTCACCTTCGTCGCGAATATCCCGCCTGCGACGCCAGCCGGCACGACGTTCACGAACATCGCGAGCGTGTCGACCGCGACGTTCGACCCCAATGATGAGAACAACTCGTCGACGGGGACCACGACCGTTCCTTCCCAACAGGCGGACGTCTCGGTGCTGAAGACCGGCCCCGCCGCCGCGATGGCCGATACGGACGTCTCCTACTCGATTACCGTGACGAACGGAGGCCCGAACGCAGCCGCCAGTGTCTCGCTGACCGACACGTTGCCCGGAACGATGACCTTCGTTTCGATGGTGCAGAACACCGGTCCGGCCTTCAATTGCACCCCCCTGCCCTCGGTCGGTTCCGGCGGCACCGTAACCTGCACGATCGACCCCCTTTCATCAGGCACGACCGCCACGTTCACGCTTACCGGCCACGTCCCGATGGGAACCCCCTCGGGCACGACGTTCGAGAACATTGCCCAGGTCACCTCGACCACTTCCGATCCGAATCCCGACAACAATGAGTCATCGACGCTCACAACGGTTTCCAGCACCGATCTGGCCATCACGAAAACCGGACCGGCCACCGCCACCGCCGGCGGCACGATCGCGTGGACGATCACCGTTTCCAACAACGCGGGCGACACCGAGTCGAGCGCGGCGTTCTCCGACTCTCTGCCGGGCGGAACGACATTCAATTCGCTCGTCCAGAACAACGGACCGATCGCAAACTGCACTACACCCGGCCCGAACAATCCCGGCACCGTGTTCTGTACATTCCCGCCGCTGGCATCGGGCAACTCAGCGCAGTTCACCCTCACTGCGAACATTTCTCCGGCGTTCTCGGGAACGCTCAGCAACACCGCCACCGTCACCGGCACGAACTCCGATCCGAACCCGGGCAACAACAGCGCAACGGCTTCGGCGACGGTATCCGCGGCTGCCGACCTGTCCGTCAACAAGACCGGACCGGTAACTGGCGACGCAGGAACGAACATCACTTACACGATCGTGGTGACGAACAACGGTCCGTCCAACGCGGCCAACGTTTCGCTCACCGATGCCGTGCCGGGGAACACGACGTTCGTCTCCGAATCGCAGACGACCGGGCCGACCTTCTCATGCGTCAACCCGCCGTCGGGCGGTACCGGCACGGTGACCTGCACGATTTCGTCGCTCGCTCCGACCTCGGCGACCTTCTCGATCACGGTCCACGTCAATCCGGGCGCCATCGGCGCGGCGATCGGGAACACGGCCAACGTCACAGCGTCGACCACCGACCCGAACCCGGCCAACAACACATCGTCGGTCGTGACAACCGGCACCGGCAGCGCCGACGTCTCGATCGTCAAGACCGCCGCCGCCGCGGCAGTGGCGGGCACGAACCTCACCTACAACATCAACGTCACGAATAATGGCCCCTCCGACGCATCGAGCGTCACGATGTCGGACACGCTTCCGGCGAACACGACGTTCGTCTCCGAGTCGCAGCTGACCGGACCGGCGTTCACCTGCACCAATCCGGCACCGGGCGGGACCGGCACGGTCTCGTGCTCCATCGCCACGCTCACCGCAGGCACCTCGGCTACCTTCTCGATCGTCGTGCAGATCGCGGCGGCGGCACCGGTCGGACCGAGCAGCAACACCGCCACGGTGACGACGGCGACGACCGATCCAAATCCGGCCAACAACAGCTCCACGGCCGTCACGGCGATCGCGCTGGCAACTGCCGATCTGTCGATCACCAAGACGCCGGCGCCAGGCCCGTATGGCACCGGCCTGCCGCTGACCTACACGATCGTCGTGACGAACGGAGGTCCGAACACCGCCGCGTCCGTGACCGTGACGGACACCCTTCCCGCCGGCACCACACTGCAATCGTCGACGCCTGCGGGCGCGTGCACCGGCACGACGGTCGTCACCTGCAACGCGGGGACGCTCGTCAACGGCGCGACCGCGACGTTTACGCTGACGATCCTGTTGCCGGCGACTCCGGGCCCGATCACGAATACGGCCGTCGTCAGCGCAGCCGCGACCAACCCTGATCCGAATCCCGGGAACAACACCGCCACATCGACGATTACGGTCATTCCCGCGGGGAACATCCCGATGATCTCGCCGTTGTCCCTGCTGCTCCTCTGTATCGCCCTCGCCATCGCCGGCGCGTTTGTGCAGAAATCGTAGCCGCCGTTCTCCATCGCTTCTATCGAACGGCGCCACCGAAAAAAGTGGCGCCGTTTTTCCATCGGCGAATGAACGCCACAGCTTTGTAACCTCAACGACTTCCACAACTTGATGCAATCAATCGTACGTAGCTTCTACGCAATGCGCACGCAGCCCTTTCCAGCACTGATCCTTCTTTTCCTCGCGTCTTCGTGCGCGAGCATTCACAACATCGGCAACGTCGTCGATCCCGTTTCGCACGGCTCCGGCACTCCTGCGTCTCCCGCGACAACGTGGACGCCGCCGTCGAATGCGATACCGCCAAAGGTGCCGCCGCCGAACGATCTCGTCCTTCCGCCGGCCGGCGTTCCGCTCGAGCTCGCGCAGGTCATCGACCTCGCGCTCTCGAACAATCCCGCGACGCGCACAACCTGGCTCGAAGCGCGTCTGGCAGAGGCCAATCTCGGCAGTGTTCGCTCGGCGTATCTGCCGACGGTCGATCTCGACGCCTCGCTCACACGCGGGCGCACGAACACCGGCAGCGCCACGACATTGAGCGGTCCGAACCTCTCGCTCGACTACCTGTTGTTCGATTTCGGCGGACGGAATGCTGCCGCCGAGGCCGCGCGGCAGACGCTGATCGCGTCAGGCTTCACGCACAACCAGACGATTCAGGACGTTATCCTCAGCGTCGAGCAGGCCTACTACGACTACCTCGACGCGAAGGCGCTGCTCACCGCGCAGGAAGCGACGATCAAGGAGCGGCAGACGAGTCTCGACTCCGCCGACGCGCGCCATCGCGCCGGCGTCGCCACGATCGCAGACGTGCTGCAAGCGCGCACGGCGCTTTCGCAGGCGAAGCTGACGTACGTAACGATCGACGGCAATCTTCGCCGGCTGCAGGGAACGATCGCCACGCTGATGGGCGTACCGGCATCGACGCCGTTCGTCGTCGGCGACTTGCCGCAGGACGTACCGGCGCAACAGGTCAGCGACGCCGTCGAGTCGCTGATGACGCGCGCTGTCACCGAACGGCCCGATCTCGCGGCTGCACGCGCCGAGGTCGAGCGCGCGCGGCAGCGCGTGCAGGTCGTCCGTTCCGAGGGACTGCCGTCAGTCGGAGTCGGCGCCAGCGTCGGCAACGTCTTCACGAACGGACTCAATAACCGGTTCACGCCGTACTCCGCCGGCATCTCGCTGCGCGTTCCGCTCTTCACAGGATTTCGCAACACGTACGACATCCGCGCGGCGCGGATCGAGACGCAGCTCGCCGCCGAAAACGCGCGCAACGTCGAGCAGCAAGTCGGGCTCCAGGTCTGGACGAGTTACTACGCGTTGCAGACGGCGATGCAGCGCGTGACCACGAGCCGCGATCTGCTTCGCGACGCCACCGAGTCGGTCGACGTCGCCATGGGCCGCTACCGAGCCGGCATCGGCAACATCCTCGATCTCCTCACGGCTCAGGCCGCGCTCGAAAATGCGCGCGCCGAGGAAGTTCAAGCGCGTACGGACTGGTTCCTCTCAGTTGCACAACTCGCACACGACACAGGCACGCTGACGCGCGCCGCCGCATCGCAAGGAAAGTGATCACGATGATTCGAATGAAGTCGACCGGCCTTCGCGCCGCAGCCTGCGCCGCGATCGCCGCCAGCATCCTCGGCTGCGCGCCAAAGACCGAGAAGCCGCGCGAGGAGCGCGTCCCCGTCACCGTCGCCGTCGCCGAACAGCGCGACATCCCCGTGCAGGTGAAAGCGATCGGCAGCGTTCAGCCGATTTCGACCGTCGCCGTCCGCGCGCTCGTGGCCGGGCAGCTGCAGCGCGTATGGTTCCGCGAGGGCGAGGACGTTCACAAAGGTCAGCGCCTGTTCACGATCGATCCGCGTCCCTATCAGGCCACGCTCGCGCAGGCCCAAGCGAATCTCTCTCGCGATGAGGCCCAGGCGCGGAATGCCGATGCCGAGGCCAAGCGGTATGCGGAGTTGGTGAAGAAGGATTACGTCACGCGCGAGGAGTACGACAAATTCGCCTCCGGCGCCGAAGCCGCGCGCGCCGTCGTCGCGGCCGACCGTGCCGCGGTGCAGAACGCGCAGTTGCAACTCGCCTACTGCGAAATTACGTCTCCCCTCGACGGCCGCACCGGCAGCGTGCAAGTGCAAATGGGCAATCTCGTCAAAGCGAACGACACCACGCCGCTCGTTACCATCAACCAGATCACGCCCGTCTACGTGACTTTCTCCGTCCCCGAGTCGCAACTCGGCGACGTTCGCGCACGCGGCCTCGGCAATGTGCCGGTGTCCGCCGCGGCGCAGCAAGGCGGAACGCCGGTGCAGGGCGGCAAGCTGACGTTCGTCGACAACGCCGTCGACCCGACCACCGGAACCATCACGTTGAAAGCAACGTTCGCGAACGAAGGCCGCGTGCTCTGGCCGGGCGAGTTCGTCAATGTCGCGATGACGCTGGCCAATCGTGCGAACGCCATCGTCGTCCCGCTCCAAGCCGTGCAAAATGGGCAGAAGGGACAGTACGTTTATGTGGTGACCGACGGCAACGGCGTGCAGATGCATCCGGTAACCGTCGTCCAGCAACTCGAAACCCAGGCCGTCATCGGCCGCGGCGTGAACGCCGGCGACACCGTAGTCACCGACGGCCAGATTCGTTTGACTCCGAAAAGCAAAGTGGACGTGAAGAAGTCGCTGTAAAACGCAGCAAGGCGCCGAGCAAACCCTATGAACATAGCCGCCCTCTTCATTCGCCGTCCGGTCATGACCACGCTGGTCATGCTCGCCATCGTGCTGTTCGGGATCATGGCCTACCGGCAACTGGCCGTGAGCGATCTACCGAACGTCGACTTCCCGACCATCAACGTAAACGCATCGCTGCCCGGTGCGAGCCCGGAGACGATGGCCTCGGCCGTGGCGACGCCGCTGGAGCGGCAGTTCTCAACCATCGCCGGACTCGATTCGATGGTGTCGTCGTCGTCGATCGGATCGACGTCCATCACCCTCCAGTTCGCTCTCAACCGCAATCTCGACAACGCCGCCCAGGACGTGCAGGCCGCCATCGCCGCCGCGGGGCGCCAGCTGCCGCCCAACATGCCGGCGCCGCCGTCGTACAACAAGGTCAATCCCGCCGACACGCCGGTTCTCTACCTCGCCATCACCTCGGACGACATGCCGATGTATCAGCTCGACGAGTACGCCGAGACGATGATGGCGCTCCGCATCTCGGCGATCGAAGGCGTC
>JAXDIO010000191.1:0-7627 GCA_034663965.1 Thermoanaerobaculia bacterium
TTCGCGCGCGTAAAACGAGAGGAACGGGATGACCATCCCGAAGCCGATCAGATCGATGAAAACGGTGAGGAACAGGACCGCGAGGGACGTTTTCTTCATGACCGGCGGCGAAGTGTACCCTGTCGCCGCATGCCTCCCACGTCACACCGCCTCGTGCTTTTCGACATTGACGGAACGCTCATCGCCGACGATGGCGCGGCGCGCGAGGCGTTCGCCGAAGGGCTCGCCGAGGTCTACGGTTTTCGAGGCGACGTCCGCCGCTACGACTTCTCCGGCCGCACCGACCCGCAGATCGCAACGATGATTCTTCGCGATGCGAATTGGGCCGACGCGGACATCGAGTCGCGCCTTCCCGCTCTCTGGGATCACTACCTGGCCGGCCTCGCGCGCAAGGCGCCGGGACGCGTGCGCGCGCTCGCGGGTGTCATCGCGTTGCTCGACGCGGTCCGCGCTGACGATCGGCTGACGCTCGCGCTGCTCACCGGCAACATCGAGCCGGGCGCGCGGCTGAAACTCGGCGCGATCGCGCTCAACGGCTACTTCCCGTTCGGCGCGTTCGGCAGCGATTCGCCGCAGCGTGAAGAGCTGCCGCCGATCGCCGTCGAACGCGCGGCTTCTCATACAGGCGTCGACTTTTGCGGCTCGAATGTCGTCATCATCGGCGATTCGATCTACGACGTCCGTTGCGGCGTTCCGCATCGCGCGACGACGATCGCCATCGCCTCGGGGAAGACTTCCGCGGAGAAGTTGCGCGCGGAAAATCCGGATCACTTTTTCGAATCGGCCGAGGAACTCGAGGGCATTCTGTTGGCGATAAAAAGCCTTTGAACCACAAAGGCACAAAGGACACAAAGAGGATTTCTTCGTGTCCTTTGTGCCTTTGTGGTGAAAGCCTTAGACTTCGCGCGCCAATGCACCACTACGTCTTCCCACTCATCTTCATCACGCTCGTCTACGTCGCGATGATCGTGATGAACGAGCGCTATCACCTCTTCTCCGTCGACCATTTTTCGTCGACGACGATGAAGATCCTCGCGTATCTATGGCTTGGCATTTTCCTGTTTGGCCTCGTCATCCTGATCACCGGTTCTTCCCTGCGAATCCCGACCGCGCAGGAGCTGAGGCGCGTTCCGTTCTACTCGCTGTTCGGTCTTCACGCGATCCTCTTCGTCTTCCTCCTCGTCTGGTGGCTCCTGACGCAACGGCCGCCGCTCGGCGAGTTCCTGAACATCCCGCGCCGAGGCAACGGCGAGGCGGTGCTGACCGGGTTCGCGGTCGGCGTTGGCGGCTGGATCGTGACCATCTCGATCGCGCTGATCATCGGCTTGCTCCTGGTGGCATCGGGGCTGATGCCGAAGAACCCGCAGCCGTCGCCGATGATCGGTTGGATGGCCGCACTGCCGCTCTGGAAAAAGTGCGTGATCGTACTGTCGGCGATGACGATCGAGGAGGCGTTTTTCCGCGGCTGGCTTCAGAAACGGATCGGCGTGATCGCCTCGACGATCCTCTTCGCCCTCGCCCACTCCGGCCTCGGCCAGCCGTTCCTGCTGATCGGCGTGACGCTGATCTCCCTCGTGATCGGCTTCACGTTTTATCGAACGAAGAACCTGATCCCGGGCATCATCGCGCACGGCATCTTCGACGCCGTGCAGCTCTTCGTGATCATCCCGGTCGTCTTCAAGATGTCGGGAATGGGCGCGGGGTAGCGATCGCAATCGGGCATCGCGCGATCAGCACGCGTTTCGGCGGTAACACTGTTCGACCTGCGCACTTGGTCGTCGGCCGCTTCGCCGGCGTCGACTGCAGAACCGGACGACTGCTGCTCTGGGTGAGCACCGTCCGGCCCTGCAGATCGATCGCGGACTCGAGAACGAACGTTAAAACCGCCCGGCTTGCAGCGCGCTTGGTGCCCTCGGGAAGCTGACAGGCCGTCACCGAAAGAAGTATGAGGAGGAGCGCCGCCGTTCGTCTCACACACGCTAAGACGACGAGGTGAGGCGAAGGTTAGCAGCCGTCACCGGGCGTGACGCAGTTGTAACGTCGCACGCCGCGCAACGGTACAATTTCGGGGTGACTTCGCTGCCGACAGTCCTCACCGATCATCTTGACGAGATCCGCGCGCTCTGTGGGCGCTACCGCGTGAAGCGCCTGGCAGTATTCGGCTCAGCAGTTGACGGAAGCTTCGATCCCGAACGGAGTGACGTCGACTTTGTCGTGGAGTTTGAAACGCTCGAACCGAGCGATGGCTGGCACTCGTACTTTGATCTCAAGTTCGCGCTTGAGGACTTGCTGCGCCGGCCAGTCGATCTCGTTGGAATGACAGCGGTTGAAAACCCTTTCTTCCGCCGTTCGATTGAGCTGACTCAACGAGAGCTCTATGCAGCCTGAGATCGAGAAGTATTTGTGGGATATCGACGAGGCATGCCGTGCAATTCTCGATCTAGCGCAGCGAAACTCGCTCGAAGAGTTCCGCGTGACCAGATGGCTTCGATCATCGATCGAACGGGAGTTCATCATCATTGGCGAAGCTCTCCGAAATGCCATCGCGGTTGACCGAACATTCGCGAATCGCATCAGCGACTCACGCGTAATCATTGACTTCCGCAACGTAGTCGTCCATGGCTACTCCACTGTAAATCCTGATTTCGTTTGGGGTTTCATCCAGACCGACCTTCCGCGTCTTGTCCAGGAAGTACAGCAATACTTGAAAGAGCGCTGATGCCCGACCCCACCACCACCCGCGAGCGCATCGTGCTCATCGATGACAGCGCGAACGATCTGCAGGTGACGAAGCGCTTTCTCGAGCGCCGCGGTTTCGACGTTTCCGCCGCGACCTCGGGTGAGGAAGGGCTGGCGTTGGCGCAGGCCATTACGCCGGCGGCGTTCATCGTCGACTACCGGATGCCGCTGATGGATGGGCTCGAAGTCACGCGCCGTATCAAAGCCGATCCCGTCCTGCAAACGATTCCCGTCCTGATGCTCACCGGCGCCGACGCCGCGCAGACGGTCGTGGAAGGACTCGAAGCCGGCGCCGATGATTTCGTGACGAAAGGATCCGATACGGAAATCCTCCTGGCTCGCCTGCGCGCGCTGCTGCGGATGAAGCGCTATCAGGATCAGTTGCGGAAGTTGAATCAGCAGATCACGCGCGATTTGCAGATCGCGCGGCGTGTGCAGGAAGCGCTGGTCCCGAACGGATTCTTCCGCGGACCGCGCATCGAAATCCGTTCGGCGTACATCCCGAGCGCAACGCTATCCGGCGATTTTTACGACTATTTCCTGCAGGACGAACTGATGTACCTCTTCGTGGCGGACGTCTCCGGCCACGGCCTGCCGGCCTCAATCCTGGTGGCGTTGCTGAAGAGCTACATCCACACGGAATCAGATTCGCGCACGTCGCTGTCGTCATTCATGGCCAGCTTGAACGACTTTCTCTTCAGCGTTTCACTGCCGACCCAATTCGCGACCGCGCAGCTCTTCCGCATCGACAACGCCGGCAATCTCGTCTACTCGAACGCCGCGCACCCGCCGTTTCTGCTGCTGCAAAAAGCCAACGGCAAGACCGTCGTCCACGAAGCCCCCAGCCACCTCCTCGGCGCGATGCCGTCAATGGTCTTCGATGAGCACCGCCTCCAGGTCGCCCCCGGCGACATGCTCTTCGTCTACACGGACGGCCTGACCGATCGCCGCAACGCCGCCGGCGATTTCTACTCGCTCGACCGCATCGTCGCGCTCATGGACGACGCGCACGACGACGACCTGACCACCGTCTACGACCGCATCTTCGAAGACGTCTCCACCTTCGCCGCCACCGACGAGTTCCGCGACGACATCGCCTTCATCGTGACGAGGTTTCACTAACTCTCGAGCCGCGGAGCGGCGGAATCTACGTAGCCCATGGCGTAAGCCATGGGAGAGCGAAGTGGCCCGGAATCTCAGCCGCGGAGCGGCGACATCTCAAATGGTCACTCCCACATGTACTGCTCATCCGCCGCGAGGCCGTGCTTCTTCAGAAACGTGCGCACCTCATTCTGATAACTCACTTTCCGATGATGCGTCTCTTGATTACCGATGTATCGGACAACGCAGTGAATCGATGGCTCACGGTGAATTTCTCCGCGCCGAGGCTACCTCGGAACTGAACATCCGAAATGTCGCCGCTCCGCGGCTGGGATTTCGGGGGGCGCCTCGTTTTCCCACGGCTTACGCCGTGGGCTACGTAGATTTCGCCGCTCCGCGGCTGGGAACGTCGTACTGCTAAGCGATCACCAGCTCACGCGATCTTCTGCAGCAGCTCGACCGCTTGCGCCTTTTTCTCGTACTTCACGTCCGTCGCGGCGATCTTCTCGAGGTACGGCCTCGCGCTGCCTGCGTCGTTACGTTTGAGGTGGGTGCGGGCGATCCAGAACCAGGTGTCGATGATGTATTCGTTTTCGCTGAGCTTCTGCGATTGCGCGGCCTTCTCGAACGATGCCGCGGCGTCGTCGTACTGCTGCTGGGCGTAGGCGATTCGGCCGAGGTGGGTTTGGGCGTCGAAGAAGTCGTAGGAGTTCTGCTCGACGTTTTCGAGAACCTGCTGGTAGTACGGAGCGGCGGCCTTGTAATCGCGGGCGTCGAAGTGGATGGCGCCGCAGAACAGGAGCGCGTTGCGGAAGAAGTACGAGTTGAAGAACGGCTGATTCGCGTCGAAGAGCTGCAGCGACTCTTTGAACAGGTGCAGCGCGTCGTCGCGGTCGCCGAGCGCGTATGAGTTCAGCGCTTTCAACGCCAGCGCCTGCGCGGTCACGTTGTTGTTCTGCGAATAGCGGAGCGACTGTTCGTGCAGGTCCTTCGCCTGCGCGTAGTCGTGTGCTTCGTGGGAGAGATGGCCGAGGATGACGTACGACTTGTATTTGATGTCGTTGGCCTCGTCCGACTCCTCGGACGCGCATGCTTCGGAGAATCCATCGCGCGCGCGAGCGACATCGCCGGCGTAAAGCGTGGCCACGGCGCGGTAGTAGGTCGCTTCGAGTTTGGTCAGGACGCTGCTTTGCTGCGTTCCGAGTTGCTCGATGAACTGCGTGACGAGCTGGGCCAGGATGCGATTGTCCGAGGTCGTGTCGACGATGAAGTTGTGGAGGTAGACGAGGCGGTTTTCGAGGATGCGCATCAGCTCGAGCATGAGCGTGATGCGTTGCGTCTCATCATTACTCTGTTTGAAAAGGCCGGCCAGCTTGCGCTGCAGTGAGCTGTAGTCGTCGCTGTACTGCCTCGCGCGCGCCTCGGAGATCTCGCCGGGCTCGTTCTGCAATTTCGTTTCGAGGGCGACGCGCTGGTCGACGAGAGCGGTGATCTGTTTGGCTAAGTCGTTTCGTTCCATCGTTCTAACGTTCGCGTAGTGCAATCGGCGATCCACCGATCTCGATCAGGCGGAACTCGAGCTGGTGGCGGTCTTCGTCGATCGATTTCACTTCAATCGTAACGTGATCGCCGAGGCGCATCTCGCGGCCGGTGGACTCGCCGCGAAGGCGGTGCTCGCGCTCGCGGAAAACCCAGAAATCGCCGCCGATCGTCGCCACCGGCACCATCCCCTGCACGAAGATTTCGTCGAGCTCGACGAAGAGTCCGAACGACGCGACGCCGGTAACGGTGCCGGTGAACTTCTCGCCGACCTTGTCGCGCATGAAGATGACTTTCTTCCACTCCAGCACTTCGCGCGAAGCGTCGTCGGCGCGCCGTTCGCGGTCGCTCGACTGCGCCGCGTACAGCGGATGCGCGCGTTCGATCTCGACGAGGCGCTCGCCGTACAGCGGGCCGGTCGCGATCAACTCGCCGAGGCGGCGGTGAACGATGAGGTCGGGATAGCGGCGGATCGGCGAGGTGAAGTGCGCGTAGTTCGCAATCGCCAGCGCGAAGTGCCCGATGTTCTCCTCGGAGTAAAACGCGCGCTTCATCGAACGCAAAACGATGTTGGTGAGGAAGCGCTCTTCCGCCGTCCCTTCGACCGATTTCAGCACGCGCTGCAGCTCGCCGGGACGCATCTCTTCCAGATCGCCGCGCAGCGTGAGCTTGAACTCTTTGAGGATCTCGCGAAGATCCTGCAGCTTTTGCGGGTCGGGCTGCTGGTGGACGCGATAGATGCCCGGCTGGTTGGCGAAGACGAGCTCCGAGGCAACAACTTCGTTCGCCGCGAGCATGAACTCTTCGATGATGCGATGGGCGACGTTGCGCTCGGTCGGCTTGATCGCATCGATCACGCCGGCGGAATCGAGGATGACCTCTGCCTCTGGCAAATCGAAATCGATCGAGCCGCGCGCTTCGCGCCGTTTGCGCAGGATGTCGTACAGCTCGTACATCCGCGTGAAGTCAGCGAGGAGGTAGCCGTAGCGCTGGCGAAGCTCCGCTGGTTCGGGCACGACCACGCCATGCGGCGGAGGACCGCTTGGCTGCGCAACGCCTTCGTTGACGAGGAACGCGTTCACGTTCGTGTAGGTCATCCGCTCTTTCGTGCGGATGACGGAGCGATAGACCTTGCGATCGACGAAGCGGCCTTTTCGGTCGATCTCGATGTCGACGGAGAACGTGAGCCGCTCCACGCGTGGATTCAACGAGCAGATGCCGTTCGACAGCCGCTCGGGCAGCATCGGCACGGCGCGTCCGGGGAAGTAGACCGAGGTCCCACGCTCGAATGCTTCTTCATCGAGCGCGCTTCCCTCGGTCACGTAATGCGAGACGTCGGCGATGTGCACGCCGAGGAGGTAGTTGCCGTTAGGGAGTTGCTGCACTTCGACGGCGTCGTCGAAATCTTTCGCGGTCTCGCCGTCGATCGTGACGATGTTGTGTTCGCGGAGGTCGACCCGTTTCGCGAGCTCCTCGGCTTTCACTTCGTCGGGAACGGCGTCCGCGGCTGCCAGCACTTCGGGCGGAAAGAGATGCGGGATGTGGAACTTCCGGATGACCAGCTCGATGTCGACGCCGGGCTCGCCGATCATGCCGAGGACTTCGACGACGCGGCCGCGAGCGATGTGGCTGGTGCGGTCGGGATAGCGGTCGATCTCGACGTTGACCATCTCCTGATCGCGCGCGTCGAGCGTGCCGTCGCGATCGATGACGATGTCGTGGTCGAGCCGCGTGTCGAACGGCGTGACGTACGGCTGATCGGGATCGGCGTGAAAGCGTCCGGCCACCGTGCGATGCGCGCGACGAAGCACTTGCGACACTTCGCCGACGATCAGTTTGCGCTGGCGGATGGTGTGGTATTTCGGCGCGTGCTTGTCGACGCGGACGATGACCAGATCGCCGTTCATCGCACCTTTCATCGAGCGGCGGTCGATGAAGACGTCGGGCTCTTCGCCGCCACCGCCGAAGACAGTTCCGTAGCCGTCGGGATGCACACGAATCTGTCCCGCGTGATACGGCGTGAACTCGAGCAGTGAGTAGCGCTTGCCGCGAACGGCGACGACGATGCCGTCCTGCTCCAACTCGACGACGGCGCGTTCGACCTGCTCGCGCGTGGCGTCGACGCCTTCGAGACGTTCCCAGATCTCTTTGATCGGAAGCATCCTGCTGCCGCGGCGGCGGAGGAGATCGGTGATCGATTGTCGGAGACCGGCGGAACCTGGAAGCGAGAGCGACTGTGGCAAAGGTT
>JAXDIO010000198.1:0-2770 GCA_034663965.1 Thermoanaerobaculia bacterium
GGCGACTCCCCTTCGCGCCAGAATCGTTCACTTAAGCTGTTCAGTCTTTAAATACAGATGGACGCGGATGCCCGGACGGCATTACACTGTCCGCGGTTTGTCCATCCAAAACCGTAGAGAGGAGAACGAGTGCAACCAGTTAAAAGCAATCGCGGGAGACCCATTGTTCACACCGAGCCCTGGGCGAAGATCACAGTCGTCCTGTTGGATCGGCACGTCGCATATCTCGATCGTCTGGCCATCGACATCCGTTTGAAGCATGGCAAGGCAATCAGCCGCGCGGAAATCATCCGAGGATTGATCGAAGCTGCTTTCCAGAGCAACGTCGATCTTTCACAGGCGGATTCGATCGGATCGCTAGTTGAGCTCCTGACCGGATCGCCCATGAAGAATCGGAAAACCCGCTAAGCACGGGATGCTGTTCGCCTCCGGCCTTTCGCGCGCAGTTCGCCTGCCGCGAGTTGAGCGATTTCATACTCACTGCTTGCAACAGTGAGATCGATCTTGCTCTCCTCGATGCGGTCGAGAATCGTGCGGATTGCATGAGGCCACCCGAATGCCTTCGGCATCTCGGGATTGATCTCGCCCGACATCTTCGCCAGGAACGAAGCGTGCCGTTGCGAGAGGAGAATCGTCTCTGTCGCCGGGTCCTGCCCGGCGACACTTCCATTCATCGATGCGAGTTTCATAACCGGTTCCGTAGTAGGAGTGTCCCGGGACCGGAAAATCCCTACCCCCCGCTCAAAAAAGTTTTTTGAGTCAGGAAACGGGCGGGGCGGCGGGAGGTACCAGCATCACCGGCGCGTCCACCTGCCGGATGATGTCCTTCTTCCGCACGCTGATCTCGGGGGAGGCTGCGTTGAGGAAAAGCGCGTCGGCATCGGCACCGCGCGCATAGCGCACCAGCTCGGCGTCGATGTCCTTCCCTTGCAACACGACCGGCTTCACGTTCACGCCGGCGAAGAGATCCGCCGTCATCTCGCCGATGAGCGCGTCCGCCGGAGCGCGGTTCGCGTCGTCGCAGACGATCATCAGATGGACTTCGGAGCTCTCCCGCTTCGCGATCGCGGCCGCGAGCGACGCGGCGACGGTTGAGCGCTGGTTGAGATGCACGGGCACGAGAATCCGTCCGAACCCGCGACGCCGCTGGATTCCGTAGCGGATCGCCAGCACCGGCACCGGCGCTCCCGAAAGAACGTTCAGCGTCGTCGAGCCGATGATCAGGTGCGCCACGTGATGCCGTGCATGCGTGGAGATGACGATCAGATCCGCATTCTCCTCGACCGCCGTTTGGCAGATTGCCGCGCCGGCGTCGGGAGCGCGCTGGACCACTAGACGCGTGGCAACGTCCGCGTTGCCGCGGCGAGCGTGATCGCGCAACTTCTCCAGCTCGTGCTGCTCGGCATACGCGTAGAGCGCGTCGTCGGCAGGAAAGCGGAGCTCCTCAGGATTCGACGTGCGGGTGGAGCGGACGTGCAGGATGACCAGCTCGGCGCCGGTCGCGCCGGCCAGTTGCACGGCCGAATCGAACGACCATTCAGCGGCCGTCGAGAAATCGGTGGGGATGACGATGCGGCGCCACGGGTACATGCGATATCAAACGTCCGGCTGCAATACGACCGAAGTCACTCTCTGTCAAACGCGTTCCGTACGCCAGACGCTTTCGGCATCTGCACCTCGGCGGCTGCGATCGGTTTCTGCGTGACGACGTAACGGATCACCGTCTTCGGCTCGGCCTCGGTTTCGGCAACCTGCAGCGTGACCTGCTTATCGCCGGGCTTGAGCATGTCGCCGGGGATGAACGGGTCCTGCATGGCCTGATTGAGCTGCACCTCGAGCGTGCGCCACGTCTGCGGAGCCGGATACGGCGACTGCGCGGGGAAGGCGCGGAACTGCGCGAGGTAGGTCGTGTAGTAGTGGTAGACCTGCGGGAACGAGTCATCCGTGGCCAGCGTGTAGACCTCGGCGGTAGGACCGTACTGATTGCGGATCATCACCGAGTCGCGGCGGGTGAGGTCGTCGCGGTAGCGCGCGCCGGCGTAGATCGGGATGGCGGGACTGATCGACTTCAGAGCCGCTTTCGCATCGACCTGCGCAGGCTGCGCGGCCGTTTCGGTGGGGGATGTCGTTGTAACCGCGATGCCGTTTTTCTTCGGCGCCTGTTCTTCGGCGGCGCTGCTCTCCTGACCACCGGTGCAATGCGTCAGGAGCGCGCCGCAGATCAGAAGTGCTGAAGCGGCTGAAGAAAATCGCGTGGTCATATCGCCAGGAAACAGCAAGCGGTATGCCGCACGAGTCAATTACTGTCCGCCTTTCGCGCGGCGAGCTGGACCGGTGGGCGAAGGCCGCCGCTGCGCAAACGATCGATGGCGGTCTCGCCGCCGTACTTCGACACCAGCTTCTCGTCGTACTCGTCGGAGACATTCGCGACGACGTCCAGCGATGCGATGAGCTGCTCCGGACGAAGACGCCGGCCGAGGAATGAGTGCGAGAAGAAGACATGCTCGCCGACCATGCTGAATGCGCCGAGGGGCACTTCCGCGTTGACCTTCATCAACTCGCTCATCAACTCGAACGACGGTTCGACGCCCTGCACGCAGAAGGCGAGGACCTCGATGACGGCGTCGTCTTCCTGATACGGGTCGATGGAGATCTCGAGGACTGTGGAGCCGTACTTCAGATAGAAGTCGCAGTGCTCGGCGTCGTCGAAATGCTCGTCGACCAACTCATCGAGATACGCCTTCACCTGCCGGTAGACCTCTTCCTGGCA
>JAXDIO010000207.1:0-19478 GCA_034663965.1 Thermoanaerobaculia bacterium
CTCACGATCGCGCGCGCCAGTTCCTTCCCGCCGGCCGTGACAGTGACGGTCCCTGTCGCTTTGGCGTTGGCGAACGGCGCAGTGCCTGACGGTACGACCGTCACCGTCATTGGCCTATCCAACGGCACAGCGCTGAAATCGCCCGCCATCGTCACCGCGCCTGGCCAGCGCGGCTGCGTGCCTGCCGCGATCACCGTGACGAGGAGCGGATATTGGTAGCCCTCGATCGCGATCGTAGACGTCCCCGGCTTCAGAGCAGTGACGAAGAACGTCGCCAGCGTCGAGGTTACTTTCGTGACGGACGATGTCACCGAGACTACGGACGGATCCGATGACGTGACCACTGGCGCCGGCGTGTAGATGCTCGCGGTGACCGTCGCCGTCGCGCCGGGAGTCAAATAGGCCGCGTTCATGGCCATCTTGCGGAACGCGCTCACGGTCCAGGCGGTGACGTTGTTCGCCGACTGCGGATCCCGCTGTCGCGCCGTCGCTGTTGCACTTACGTATGTCTGTTCTGAAGGATCGATATAGTCCGCACCGACGGCGGAGACTGTGCCCGTATTGAGCTGTGGGATCGAACAGATAAAACACCGCGTTCCGGGAAAATATCCGGGAGTAAGCGACAGGTTCACAACGACGTCCGTGGCGGCTCGCGGGCCCTCATTGGAGACGCTCGCGGCGTCGCCGACGCTGTGGCCGCTGTCGACGAATTGCGGCGCGATACTGAGGTCGGCCAACTGGTCGTCGTCGTCGATGATGCCGAATGCTTCGGGATTCGTGATGACCGCGCCGATGGCGTTTCGCAACGTGACCATTAACGTTTCGTTGTTCTCCGGCGTGACGTCGCCTCGTACACTCACGTCGATCACCTTCGCCGTTTCGCCTGGAGCGAAAATAATGCTGCCGGCAGCCGCGTCGTAATCGCTGCCGGCCCGCGCGGTGCCGTCGGAAGTGGCGTAGTCAACCGTCACGGCTTGTTTCGCGGCCGGTGAGAGCGACACGTTGAAATGCATCAGCGCCGTTGCGGCGTCGCCTTCGGCGCTGTGCGTCCCGGCGATCGACAGGGCGGGCGTTGTCGCCGGCAACGCCCAGAGCTCACCGCCAGTGGCCTCGGTGTAGGCGGTGAAGTAGATGAGGTTTCCGACCTTCGTAAATCCAGAGGCATTGGAACTGGCTGGCCCGGGATTCATGTCGATCAGCATCTTCGTCCCCTCGACCGTGCCGTCGGTCGTCCAGACCTCGGTGCCGTGCGTGTCATCAGACGCCGAGAAGTAAACGAGTCCGTCGATGCTCGTCAACGCCGTGAAACTGCGGAGGTTCTTCAGGAGCTTGGTACCGTCCTTCGTGCCGTCGCTTCCCCACAACTCGAGTGCCGCGAAGCCCGGATTATCCAGATACACGATCCGATTGCCGGCAGCCCTGAGATCGTCTCTGTCGTTATTCGTGGAATAGGGCGTAATTTTCCTCAGCTCGATTGTGCCCTCGGCGGTGCCATCACTACTCCACAGCGAACCGTCAGTGATGATGAATACGTTGTGTCCGGCGGCCTTGATCTGCGCTCGAAACGTATCCGTCGCCGCAAATGATTTTACCGGCGTGGTGCCGTCCGCCGTTCCGTCGCTCTTCCACAGGGTGAGGTTGCCGCCGCGCAAGGTCTTGAGAAAAAAAAGAGTGCCATTAGCATTGGCGAGCCGGCTTGGCCTGTCGGCGGTGTCGCCGAGATACGGGATGACGGCGGAGGTACCGGCTGGCGTACCGTCCGTGATCCATAGACCATAGCTATATATATTGCTCCGACCTTCCGCGTAGAAAGCATACTTGCCGGCGAAATCGATCATTCCGAACGGATTAGGTGGTCCAAGGTTTACTGCTGTGCCGTCGGGCGTGGGCGTCGTTTTCCACAGGGAGGTCTGGAAGCTGTCACCAACTGCCGCGAACAGCGCGTCGCCGAACGGGAAGAACGCGCTGAATTCCAACTGGCCGAAGCGGCTCTGGAAATCGTCGGCGAGCTTCGTTCCCGCCACGGTTCCGTCGCTCATCATCCACCGGAATCTGTTGGTGTCCTGCACTCGGAAAAACAAAAGCGGGCCGCCTGTCGGCACCAAGGTGTCTGTATACGGTCTCTTGTCCAGCAGCTTGACAGTGCCGGCGTCGGTGCCGTCTGTTCTCCAGAGCGCCGTACCGAATTCAGACGTCGACGTCGTTCCCTCCGTCGCCATGAAGAACAACAGATTGCCGGCCGCTGTGAGTACGGATGGATCGGAGGAAGGCGCACGATCCGCGGCGAGGTTCGCGATGAGGTGCGATCCGCCGGCTGTACCATCGCTCACCCACGGCTCTTTACCCGTCAGCGGCGTGATCCCGGCGTAGTAGACCTTGCCTCCGACGGGCCACAACGAGCTCACCGCGGCGAAGCCGGACGCAACTTCGAATGACGTGCTGACCGCTTGAGTGCCGCTTACGGTGCCATCACTCACCCAGAGCAAACGTCCGGCGTTCGTCGAATCGCCTAGAAAATAGAGGTTGCTACCGTTCACTATGAAGTCAGACGGAAAAGACGAAGCGGATCCCGGCCTGAGGTCGGCAAACAGCGCCGTGCCGGCGTCGGTGCCGTCCGTGGACCATACCTCCCACCCGTGGCCAGCGTCGCTGGCTGAGAAATAGGCCCGATTGCCGAACAATGTTATGTAGGCGTAACTCGAATCCCACATCCCGATGGGTCCGGGAACGAAATCGCGGACCATCCGCGTGCCGGCCGCGGTGCCGTCGCTGAACCACATCTCGCGTCCGTGAACGCCGTCATTGGCCGGAAACAGCACGCCATTGTGGAACGGCGTAAGACCGAGAATCCAGAAGTTGCTTTCCAGCGCGCCTACTGTGCCCGGCAGAATCTCCGTGACCATGCGCGTGCCCGATTCCGAGCCATCGCTTACCCATAACTCCACGCCCGTAGCCGGCGTGAATCCTTCAAAGAAGATCAGCGATCCGGAGACGGCGAGATTGCGCGCCGAAACGGACGCGATTTTCACAGTACCGGCCTCGGTGCCGTCGGTCTTCCACAGACCGCCCACTGCAAGGAAGTAGAGGCTGTCGCCCAACAAGACGAACCCGCCGGGATTGCCTGAGGCACTGCCAGGATTCATATCCTTCAGCATCCGCGTGCCGGCAGCGGTGCCATCCGTCGTCCACAATTCGCGTCCATCCGTTCCGTCGTCGGCGTTGAAGAGCATCCGGTTCTTATAGACCGTTCCCGACACCGGCTGACTTGACGTCGGTCCGGGATTGATATCGGTCAAGAGGTGCGTCCCGGCGGACGTCCCGTCCGTCGTCCAAAGCTCGATTCCGTGATTGACGTCCCGCGCATTGAAAAGAAGCGATCCGTTGACGACGTGGAGCGAGTTCGGATTGGAACTACCGCTTCCCGGAATGATGTCTGAGACGATCGACGTGCCTGCGCTCGTTCCGTCGGTGCTCCAGAGCTCCGTCCCGGCGGCATCCGTCGTAGCTATAAAAAACGTCCGGCTGCCGAAGGCGGCGAATTCCGTGGGCGACGACGATTTCGTAGCGTTCGAATACGTCGTGTTGATGTCTTTGACGAGGTACGGCGTCTGCGCGGCGAGCGGCAGAGACAGCACGCCGAGGAGCAGAAGGATTCTTCGCATAGAGAGGGGACTCGATGTTGGGATGCCGGATTGGACGTTCGGCGAGCGCGGATTCTAACATCGACGCGGATGACGCGTATTCGCCCGACGAGCTCGCTATGGACCCTACGCTACAATCGCCGCCTATGCCTGTCGTCACCTGCCCCGACTGCGGACGCGAAGTCTCCACGATGGCCGCGGCGTGTCCGCACTGCGGACGGCCGTCATCGCCGGTGAGTTATGCCGCTCCGGCCGCGGCAGCCGTTCCGGTTACGGCGGAGGAAACGCTGTGGCGTGGATCGCCGTCCGCGCGCGTGCTCATCGGAAAGATCGTCCTGATCGTCCTCACCGCGATCCTCATCCCTGTCGCTGCCAGCTTCATTGCGTCGCAGACGAACGACCTGGAGATGTCCGGCCGCATCACGAAATTCGGCTGGTTGATCACAGCGATCGCCGTCTTCTACCAGATCGTCATGTTTCTGATCGTGATGGTGCGGCTGCAAAGCACGATCTACACGATCACGAATCAGCGAGTGATGATCGAGCGCGGAATGCTGTCGAAGAGCCTCAACGAGATCGATCTCCGCTACATCGACGACACCCAATTCTTCCAATCCTTCGCCGACCGCCTCCTCGGTATCGGCAACGTGACGCTGATTTCGTCCGACAAAGCCTTCCCGACGACGATGCTGCACGGCATCACCAAGCCGCGCGACGTCCGCGAGATGATCCGCGCCCGCGCCTACCACGTCAGCCAGCGCCAATTGTTCACGCGCGCTACGTAGGCTCGGCGTGCACGCTTGTGACGCGGACGCGAGCGTGGCCACGTCATTTCACGGGAGCCTCGTCGACTACTACGTTGAGATACGTGTCGACGAGATCAACGAAACGCATCCTCTTCGACTTCGGCGATGACTTCGGCGACATTATCGAGATCCGTGCGGAGCGGACGGCCTTTCACAGGCGTGATCGCGTAGCGCCGAGGCTTCGAGTCCGATACGGGACGTGAGCCAGGACCGCGATCCCGCCGATCACTACATAGGCCACGCCTTCTCTGTTGAGTGACTCGAGGAAATCGGCAAAGTCCTTCGTCACGATCCAGTCCTCTCGTTCTCCATAATTCGTACGCGCTGTCAAGGAGTGCGATGAGTACTTCCATGCGCTCGGCCGGTGTGGCTGCCAGCGCGTCCGCCACTTCTTCCCGGATGATGGCCTCGCGCGAGCCGTCGATTGGACGCCGCTGCGACTGCGCGCGGCGGTTTGATCTCGTGCTGCTTCCTTCGGCCATCATCAAATCGTACTGCACCAGCACCGATCTCTTGCTTCCCGATCGCTATTATGCCGCGTCCTCATGCGCATCCTCATCCTGACGCCCCGTCTGCCGTGGCCGCCGATCGATGGCGGGCGGATCGCGATGGCGCGGCTGGCAGAGGGGCTGGTTCGCGCGGGGGCGGAGGTCGAGATTCTGTCGCTGAATCCGCGCAAGCATCGCGCAGTGGCAGCTCCGCTGATTCCAACGCAGGCGATCGATATCGATACATCCCGGATCATCGGGCCGGCGTTTGCGAAGAGGATTCCGTTTCTCGTGGCGCGCTTCGTTTCTGAGGAGTTCCGGGAAGCGTTACGAAAAACATTGCGACGGTTCGCGCCGGATGTCGTGCAGATCGAGAGTCCGTTTCTGCTGCCGTACGTCGACGTAGTACGAAGCGAGAGCAGCGCGCGCGTCGTCCTTCGATCGCTGAATGTGGAGTTTCGTATTTGGGAAGGGCTGGCGCGGATTGAACGAAATCCACTGCGCCGGTTTGCATTGCGGCGAATCGCGTCGTCGTTGCGCGAGTACGAGGTTCGGCAGCTCAACGTGCCCGACGCAATCGTCGCCATTTCCAACGACGACGCCGCCGACTTTCGCCGCCTCGGTGGAACGCGGCCGATACACGTCGTGCCCTGCGGCGTCACCGTGGCCGAAACAAAAAGCGACGCGCCAATTGCGAACAACGTCGGGTTCATCGGCTCGCTCGATTTTCGTCCGAATCAGGAAGCCGTCGAGTGGATCGTCGAAGAACTGTGGCCGCTAGTCATCGAGCGAGTGCCACAGGCGCGGCTATCGATTGCGGGAAGTGGAGTGCCGTATTGGCTGCGGCGGCGGATGACCGGCGCCGACTTTCGCGGGAGCGTCGAGGACGCAACCGCGTTCATGAATTCCATGTCGGTGATGATCGCGCCGCTCTTCGCCGGCGGCGGAATGCGCATCAAAGTGCTCGAGGCGATGGCGCTCGCGAAGCCGGTCGTGGCCACGACACTCGGCGCAGGCGGGCTCGTTGCCGAGCATGGCCGCGACATCCTCATCGCTGACGACGCCGCGTCGTTCGCGGATGCTGTCGCGCTTCTGCTCCGCGATTCACAGACCGCGGCGCGAATCGGAGGCGCGGCGCGCGAGATGGTGCGCAGCCGCTACGACAACGAGGTACTCGCGCGAAGGCTTCTTACGTTCTACGAATCGCTTTCATCGCCCGGATGAATGCCGTGTTATCGCGTCCACGAATCGCCCGTCCCGCGATGCGAAGGGCAGCAGTCATCATCAACACGGTTCGCGCGATGAACATCCACCGACGGCCGTAACGCCTGCCGCCCCACGCCAGCAGATCGGGCCAGAGCCGTTCCGGATCGTGGTGCAGCGCGCGGGCTGCTGCAACCGTTCCGCCGATGGCGTGAACGACGCGCGCCTCCTCGATCACCGCCACGCGCCAGCCGGCATCGCGCGCGCGAAGGCCGAATTCAATGTCCTGACAATAGAAGCGGAAGCGTTCGTCGAGCGGGCCCGCGGCGTCCCACACCTCGCGGCGGAACGCCATCGCCGCGCCGCTGACCCAATCGACATCAGGCTGAACGCGCGCGCCGCGACGGCGGAGGAGACGAGCCAGATGTCCCGCGCCGCTGACGACGCCGATCATCCACGCCAGCGTCGGCGCGGCGCCGCCGCTCCACTGCGGCGTGCGATCGGGATGGAGGAGCCGCGCTCCGGCGACGCCGAGCTTCGGATCGGCGGCGAACGCGGCGCGGAACGCGGGAATCGCATCGCCGTCGACGATCGCATCGCTGTTGAGTAGGAGGATGACCCGTCCACGCGCGGAAGCCACGCCGCGATTCGCGGCCGGGGCAAAGCCACGATTTGATTCGAGCCGGACGAGGCGTACCGAGGGCGCCTCGCCCGCGAGCAACTCCGCCGTGCCGTCGGTCGATCCGTCGTCCGCGACGATGACCTCGTTGTTGCTCGGCAATGACGCCAGCACCGCGCGGCAACAGCGCAGCGTCATCTGCGCCGTGTTGAAGGTCGGGATGACGACGGAGAACTCAATCACAGCCACAACGTTACCGCGTGCGATCATTCGCTGCTTGGCTCTTCGTTTGACGCTCGTGCTCGCGGTGATTGGGCAAGCGCTCGTGGTGCTGGGGATCTGCGGGCTGCTCCGACCGTGGGTGCTAGTTGCCGTCGCGGTGATCGCTCTGCTTCTTTTTCACGCGGAGACGCGGAGACGCGGAGGGAGTCTTGCGTTTCTCCGCCTCTCCGCGCCTCCGCGTGAAACCGTCCTCCTGGTCCCCCTCGCCCTGCTCGCCCTCTACCCCCCGATCGCCTTCGACGAAACGCTCTACCACCTCCCCTTCGTCCGCGCGATCGCCAGCAGTGGCGCGATCAACTTCAATTCCAACATCCGATTCCCGATCTTTCCGCAGCTTCACGAAGTGCTCTGCGTCCCCATCTTTCTCCTCCTCGGTGACACCGCCACGCACTTCGTTGCGCTCGCCGAGGTGTTGCTCCTCGTCGGAATCGTGATCGCATGGCCTCAGCAGCGGACGACTGGCATCCTCGCCGCCGCCCTCATCCTCGGCAATCCGATCGTCATTCAGATCGGGACGGTCACGTACGTCGAGGCAGCGCTCATGCTGTTCGTCGCGGCCGGCGCCTACTGTCTCGACCGCCACCCCGCCGCGGCCGGATTCCTCCTCGGCACCGCCTGCAGTGTGAAGTACCTCGGCTGCTACTTCGCGGCAGTGGCATTCGTCTACCTGCTGCTGTTCAGCGGCAACCGCCGGCGCGACATCCCTCTCTTCGCAGGAACGTTGGTGCTGGCCGTGCTTCTGATGTACGGCCGCATCGTCGCATTGACTGGCAATCCGTTCTTCCCGTTTCTGTCGAAGGTGTTCGGCGCGAGCGCGTGGACGATGGCGTTGCCCTCTTCGACCGATCGTCTATCGAGCACGTTGCGGCTGTTCTGGAACGTGACGTTCGCCCGCGATCGGTTGAACTTCCAGCCGCCCTACTCGCCGCTGTTCGCGGTCGCGATGCTGATCACGTTCATCGCGGCGACGCGAAATCGCCGCGCGGCGTTTCTGTCGATCGTCTGCATCGGCTACGTCATCATCTTCGCCTTCCTTCCGCAGGACTCGCGTTACCTGCTGCCGCTGCTTCCGCTGGTCAGCGTCGCGGCGGCGATGACGATCGCGCCGTTGTTGTCGAAGCGAATACTGATGACGCTGTCGCTCCTCGCGATCACGCCGGGCATCGCGTATGCCGGCTATCGACTATGGCGACAAGGTCCGCCGCCGCTCAATGCCACGGAGCGGCGCCAGTATCTCGAGGCGCACATTCCGGAGTTCCGCGCGCTGGAGCGGCGCGGCGCGGGCCGGGTCTACGCTTGCGGTGCGGAGCAGTTGAACTACTACGGCGACGGTGACCTCCTCGGCGATGTGATCGGACCGAATGCGAATGAAACGATCTTCGGCAACGCAAAGAATGCGGACGATTTGTCGCGCGCGCTGGAACCGCTGAGCGTTCGCTATCTGCTCGTTTCGAAGCGGCAATGCCGGCCCGAATGGCAACGGCTTCCGGCCGAGCCGTTGTTCGAACGCATCTACGCCGACGATGGCGCGGAGCTTTGGCGGCTTCATCCGCCGTTCTAATATCGCGGCAGTGCCGCTGCCCGACTCCATTCGCCGGATCGTCGCCCGCCGTCCGCTCGATTGGACTCGCGGCGCCGGGCGTGCGCGCGCGACGCCGCCGTCCGAGGTCGACGTCGTCATTCCGGTGTACGGCGCGGCGAGGGAGTTGCGCGCATGTCTCGAAAGCGTTTTGCGCGAGACGCGGCATCG
Organism: Thermoanaerobaculia bacterium; assembly: GCA_034663965.1. GTDB lineage: Bacteria > Acidobacteriota > Thermoanaerobaculia > Gp7-AA8 > Gp7-AA8 > JADGNZ01. The sequence continues at coordinate 8,790 of JAXDIO010000207.1, forward strand.
CGTCACGCTCGTCGTCGACGGACCGCAGGATGCGGATGTGGAGTCGGTGGTCGCAGACTTCAGTTTTCGCGTTCTCCGCAACGACACGCGACTCGGCTTCGTCGGCTCAGTGAATCGCGGCATGCGCGAAACGTCGTCAGACGTCGTGCTGCTCAACAGCGACACGATCGTGACGCCGCGCTGGATCGAGAAGCTGATTGATGCCGCGTATTCGTCGGGCGACGTAGGAACCGTTACACCGCTTTCGAACCACGCCACGCTCTGTTCGATCCCGCAGCCGTTCGAAGAGAACCTCCTGCCGGCCGGCATTGATGCAGTGTCATTCGCGGCTGTCGTCGAAAACGTTTCGCAGCACCGCTATCCGCGAATTCCAACCGGCGTCGGCGTCTGTCTCTACATTCGCCGGGCGCTGCTCGATGACATCGGCGTTCTCGACGCCCAGCAATTCGGACTCGGCTACGGTGAGGAAAACGATTTCTGCCTGCGGGCACTCGCACGCGGCTGGGTGCACCTCGCCGACGACGCCACGTTCATCTACCACGCCGGGCATCGCAGCTTTGGCGCATCGCACGCGCGATTGGAACGCCGCGGTGCGACGACATTGCGGCGATTGCATCCGCGCTACATCGCAACGATCGCGGCGTTCATGAAGATCGATCCCCTCGCGGACGTTCGCGAGCGAATCGTCGCCGCGATCACGCCACGATCGGATCGCAGACGGCGCATCGTCCATCTCGTTCACGGCTGGCCGCCGTTTCAGCAGGCCGGCACGGAGTTGTACGCCTACTGGCTCGCACGGCAACAGCAGGCGTCGAACGAGGTTTCGGTCTACGTCCGCGCTTCCGATCCCGCGCGCGCGCACGGCGAAGCGATGGAGTTGCTCGACGACGGCATCCGCGTGCGGCTGGTGACGAACAACTTCACGGCGCGCAATCCATTTCGGCGCAACGCCATCCGCGACCGGCTGCTCGAACGCGACTTTGAACGCTTCCTAAAACAGCAGCGCCCTCACCTGCTGCACATCCATCACCTGGCCGGCCACGCCTTCTCGCTCGCCCGCATCGCGCGTCGCCTCGGCATCCCCATCGTGCTGCAAATTCAGGACTGGTGGTTCCTCTGCACGCGGGTGAACTTGTACGACCGCGACGGAAATCGCTGCACCGGACCAGCCTTCGAAAAATGCGCGCGCTGCGTGACGCTGACGAAGATCGCGCCGTCGCCGGTCACGAATCGCTTGCTGCACGCGGCGCGTCGATCGGCCGCGCGTAGTGCGATCGATGCTGCCGATGCGTATGTGGCCGGTTCCGAGGCCATTCGCGACGACTACGTGCGCGCGGGGGTGATCGATGCGGAGAAGCCGTTTCATGTGATTCCGTACGGCGTCGGAGTCGTGCCGATCGCACGTCCGCGCGCAACGGCACGCCGGCCGATTCGATTCGGCTACGTCGGCTCGATCTCGCCGCACAAAGGCGTGCATGTCGCGGTCGACGCGATGCGCGGGATCGATGCGACGGAGGCTTCTCTGCACATCTGGGGCGATGCCGGCGCATTTCCCGACTACGCCGCTGACCTGGCGCGGCGCGGCGACGGCGCCGCGATCATTTTCGAAGGACGCTTTCGCGAAGAGGACAAAGCGCAGGTATTCGCCTCGATGGACGTTCTGCTCGTGCCGTCGATCGGGCTGGAGTCGTTCGGCCTGGCCGCGCGCGAGGCGATGACCTGCGGCGTTCCCGTCATCGCCTCGGCCGGCGGCGCGCTGTCGGAGATGTTCGCGCCGGGTGACGGCGGCGAATTTTTTCCTGTCGGTGATGCCGATGCGTTGCGTTCGATTCTGCGGCGCGTCGTCGAAGAGCCGGAGATCATCGATCGCTGGTCGTCGCGCATCCGTCCGCCGAAACGCAACGATGTCCATGCTGCGGAGATCGAAACGGTTTATGAATCGGTACTGAGGAATCGCAAGTCGTGATCCGCGCAATCCAGAGCGTCATCCGCGGCGAAGGCGTCGGCTCCGCCGTTCGCCGGACGCACGAGCGGATGGCGGAAGCCACGCAAGCCGCCGCGTTGCGACTCCGCGGCGCGTTTGCCGGCAACGCCGAGGCGCCGATTCTCAACGTCGCCGCGGATGGGACATCGCTGCGGCTCGGTGGTCTGCAAGCACAACTCGTCGCGCGGCTCGACTGCGAACGCGCGATGCGGAGTGTGGCGCTCGTCAGTCCCGGAGTTCTCGATCTGTCGCGACCCTCGCGGCATTCGCGCCGTGTTTCGCCGCAGATCGAGATCGCGATCCGCAATGCGATCGCCATCACCGGCGCGCGAACCATCCATTTCGAAGGGATGCACGGCGTGCCGTTCGCCGAGGTCTTGCGATTGATCGAAGATGCCTTCGACGTCATCGTCAGCGTTCATGATTTTTCGTTGTTCTGCGCGCGTCCGCATCTGATCGAAGAACCTTCCGGCACGTTCTGCTTCTACTCGCGCGACCTCGATCGCTGCCATCGCTGTCTCAGTCAAACGTGGCAGGTGCCAAGGAACGAACAGCGCGATCGTCGCGCGCTCGCTCGACAGATCCTTGCGAGTGCGAAGCGGATAATTTTCCCGTCGCAGTTTTTGCTCGAGAAGCATCGGGAGCTTTTCGCGTTGCCGGACTTAGCGGGAGTCATCATCGAGCCTGCCGTTCCTGGGAGCGCGGGCGTCTCGCTCGCAGTTCTCGCGCGAATCAACAGCGGGCGGGACGCCCGCGCTCCCAGGGCGATCGCGTTCGCGGGCAGTGCGAAGCGCCACAAAGGTGCGCACATGCTTGCGGAACTGGCGCAGCGGACCGATGCGCCGCTGCACATTTTCGGCGGCGGCGACGAGGATCTGCTGCGCGAGCTGCGCCATCTTTCAAATGTCACCGTGCATGGCTACTACCGCGGCGGTGAACTTCCGGCGCTGCTGCAAAAGCACGGCATCGGTCTGGTCATCGTCCCGTCTATCTGGCCCGAGGCGCATTGCCTAGTGATTTCCGAGGCGTGGATGGCCGGTGCCGCGGTCGCTGCGTTCGACCTCGGCGCACAGGCGGAACGGATTCGCGCGCATGGCGGCGGATGGCTCGCGCCGCTGGAAAGTGGCGCGGATGGTTTGGCGGCGATCGTGAATCAGTGGCTGGCCGGCAGCATCACCGCCTCGCTGCCGCGCGACATTGCGACGCCGATCAACGCGGCACGCGCGCACATCGAGTTGTATCGAACGATTGCGTGACTACATGCCGCTGCCGGAGAGCGCCGCGGCGACGCTGCGAAACAGCAGCCTCACGTCGAGCCAGAGCGACCACGAGCACATGTAGGTCAGATCGTAGCGAAGCTTCACGGCGGGGCGCGAGTCGTATTCGACGAGGATTTGCGCGAGTCCGGCCATGCCCGGACGAATGATGCAGCGCAGATCGAAATCGGGGACTTCTTTGAGGATGCGCTCGGCGATTTCCGGTCGCTCGGGCCGCGGACCGACCAGGCTCATATCGCCGGCGATGACGTTGAGCAACTGCGGCAGTTCATCGATGCGATAGCGGCGCAACACGCTGCCGGCGCGCGTCACGCGTTCGCTGTCCGACTGGTCGGTCGAAACGCGCATCGATCGGAACTTCCACATCGCGAAGGGAACGCCGCCGAGGCCGAGGCGCATCTGACGGTGGAGGATCGGGCCGCGGTCGTCGAGCCAGATGGCGATTGCGATCACGATCCACAACGGCAGTGTGAGGATCGCCAGCACGATTGTGACGGCGATGTCGATGCTCCTTTTTACGATCGCTCGGACGCCGAAGCCACAGCCGATCATCACTTCGATCAGCGGCTCGTCGCCCATCCATCCGAGCACGGAGGAGACGAGCAACGCGTCCGCGGATGAGGCAAGAAGAAGATAGCCGCGCGGCCCGCGAATGCGCAGCAGTTCCAGCCGTCCGCTTGGCGCGGCCTCGGACCAGACGCAGATCACTTCTTCGACGTCGCGGATGGCCGTGCGAACGTTGGGATCGGTAAGTGGTCCGAGCCACGGCACGTCAACGCCCGCGTCACCGGAGCCGGCGTAACCGATCACGCGCACGCGGCGATCGCGATCCGTTTCGAGCACCGCCAGCGCCGCGGCGATCTCCGCCGGATCGCCGACGAGGATCGTTTCGCGCCGCCGCAGTGGCCACATCGTGTACTGGATCGAACGCCACAATGGGAACAGCAGTGCTTCCAGCAGCGGCACGGCGAAGAGCACGGTGCGAGGCAGCGGCCGCTCGAGCAATGTCGCGCCGATCGTCACCGCCGCGATTTGAATCAGCAGCGCCACGAGGAGCACGGGCCGCGCGCGCAACATGATGCGGCGGCGGTAGAAACCGGCCAGTCCGAGAGCGCCGAGGAATGCGACGGTGAAGAGTGAGATGACGGGAAGGTTGAGAGGCAGGCTGTCGGGCGCGAGTAGCGAACGCGTGAACGCCATCGGCACCAGGCGCCGGAAATAGACGGCGATCGTCAGGCAGAGCCACGCCACGGAAAAATCGCCGAGCAGCAAAATGGCCGTTCGAAACGAGCGTTCGCGCGAACCTGGGCGAATCATGCAACCTCCGCCGCCGCGATGGCGGAAAGGCGCCGCAGCGCGATGGCACGGTCGTAGTGCGTAGCGATCACATCGCGCAGCCGCGCGGTCATGCGCGCGCGCGCATCGGCATCGGTCAGGAGCTCGACGGCGGCACTGGCAAATCCCGATGCGGACGACTCGATGCGCGTGTGCGGCGCCAGCGCGCCGAGTCCGCGCAATGCCGTCGGGCTGCCGACGATCGCGCATCCCGCTTCGGCCGCTTCGAGGACTTTCGTGGCCTGCCCGCTTCCGTAGCGCAACGGCATCAGCGCGACGCGGATGTTGCGCGCGAAGGACGGCATATCGTCAACCGGAGAAACGAGCGTGACACCGCTGCGGCGCGCGTCGTTGCGCAGCGCGCGCGATGCCTCCGCGCCACCGATGATCAGCGTCGCCGGCGGATGCAGCGCGCGGATGGCCGGCCAGATCTCATCGAGCAGCCATGCTGCGGCGTCGGCGTTCGCGAAGTACGGCAGGCGTCCCCAGAAACCGAAGTCGTAGCCGCGCGCGGCATCATCGAGCGGCTTCGCCGCGACGCCGATCGTGACGGCTACGGCGTCGTCGAACTCCGCGGTCTCGTCGTCGCTGACCACGACCACCTGTCCGTACGTACGCGACACTTCGTGTTCCATGCGCGCCATGCGGCGTTCCTCGATGCTCCAGAGCCAGCGAACCAGCGGCGAGGCGGCTTTCCGCCGTTCGCCGGCGCTGCGCCGCAGCGAATCGACGGCGTCGAGGATCGTGCGCCCTTCGAGCGATTCGCGCACCCACGGATGCATGCGCGACAGAAGCACGATCGTGACGTCGAACGGCCCCACGTCGCGCCGCGCGTCCGCGATCGCGCCGTACCAGTCGCACCGCGCGGCGAGCAGACATTGCAGCGGAAGACGTTCGCGCAGCACGGTCATCACGCCGCGAATCCCGCGAAGTAGGGACGATCGCGCGGCGTAGAAACGGAGCGCGGGAACATCGGACGGAATCGTTCCGCGCGGTGCGACCAACGCCACGTCGCCGCTGCTCGCGAGCGCGGAAATCCAGCTGGATGCGCGCAGCCGGTCGCCGGTGTACGGCGGCCACGGGAAACGCGGCGCGATGACAAGCGACTTCATCGCGTGCGAGGAGAGCGCGGCGGGAGGAGAGGAATCGTCAATTGTTGGACCCGCGGCCAGAATAGCAGATCGCGTTGGATCGCTACGCTGGCGGCGGTGGTGCGGCGTTCATCGCGGGCGGCGAATCATGCCGTGAGCCATCGCACAATACGCTCGCGACGCGTCTTCGTCGGTCTTGCGCTCACGACTGATGGGAAGCGCTCCACAGCCCACGTGTCCCACTTTTCTTCGATCCTCCGAAGCTCGCCGAAGACTGCCGTGGTGAGGAGAACGATCAGTACAAGAAACGTGACCTCAGACCAAAACGTGATCACCATGTGTGTGTCGCTCAGCTGATCGCCAATTCCGCTGGTTGCGAAATCATGGGCGGCAATCGTCGCCTGTACGACGAATGGAAGGCAGCAGATCACTTTGGGCAAGCTCCCGGTCAGGCCGTGCGCTGGCGCATTGCTTCGAGGGGGAAGTGTGAAGAGCTGGTGCATGGACAGGACATCGTAGAACGCTGCGATGTTGCCCTCCTCTTTCGCGTGCGCAAATCCGACTTCAAGATTCGCTGTCTCTCGACGTACAGAGAAATCGAACATCACCAGGATGATGAAAAACCCAATGCCGCCTACGACACCGAAATCATTTGCGTCAATGGCAACGCCGAAGAAGGGAACTCGAATCGCGAACGATGTGTCGACGTACGATTTCGTTAGCGCTGTATAGAGCGTCTGGTAGCGGTCTTCGTACAGCTCCCGCGCGTGTTTGTAAGGCTGCTTGTCGCGCAAGCTGACCGCCGCGATTGGCGGCTGGCCAATTGTCTCGATGACGTAATTTGCGTCAGGATCCGCACAGGCGAGAAGTCGCGTGCCCATCCAGGAGTGATACAGCGAATTGAGAACGCCAATGGCGAGAATGACACTCGCCACGACAAGTGCCATCGTGACAGTGCGGGTGCGATTTGTTGCTGCAATCGCCGCGCGAAGGTAGTCCAGCGTATCGAGCCGCCGCGGACCATCACCTCCTCCGGCCCGGCCACCGCCGCCGCCGCCCTGCGTTGCGCTTCGCGTGATCTCAAGTTGCGCTGATACAGCGTCACCAACGCGCGGGCCTGATTCCCGCAGGTGCAGACGATCATCGTCGGCCATATTGACCTCCACGAATTAATTTGACGGAATAACGGAATATGCATCCGATCTGCATGGCGCGCAACCCACACAAATGGCAACGTTGAAAGCATAGACGGCCAAGGCCGGAGCTTTCGCCGGCGTGTCGTTCTCTATGGCCGTCAGTTACCGGATGTCGGCGGTGGCTGCGTGCTCGTCGCCGGAGGCGCCGTCGTTGTCGGAGGCGGCGCCGCCGTCTTCGGCCCCTCATCGACGTTCGGCGCGGGCGACTCCGCGCTCTCGCCCGACCGCGCGGACGCGTCGGGCGCAGCCTGCGTCGGCTCGAGTTCCTTCGGCTGATAGAACGGCTTCTGCAGGTAGTACGGCAGCTTGCTCACCGCCACCGTCGCGCCGCTGCAATCCTTGTCGGGCTCCTGGCCGGCGATGAACGCCTCCATGATCACGCGCTCGCACGGACCGATGCCGCGCCGACCGCTCTTCAGATCCATCGGCGCCATCACGATGCCCGGCGGGATGTCGAACTCGGGACGCGAGCTGCGAAGCTTCTGCGCGTCGAGTTGCTTCACGATGTCGATCCAGATCGGGAGCGCGACTTCCGCGCCCGTTGCGCCGCCGCCGAGCGAGCGGCTTGGATCGTCGTAGCCGGTCCAGACGGCGATCGTGTACTCCGGCGAAAATCCGAGGAACCAGGCGTCGGTGTACGAGTTCGTCGTCCCCGTTTTTCCGGCGAGCGGCGGCGGCAGGACGTGCGCTTCATAGCCGGTGCCGCGGTCGATCGTGCCGCGCATCACGTGGGCGAGCTCGAACGCCACCTGCGCCTGCGTCGCTTCCGACAATTCCGGGAGTTGCTCCTCGAGCACGCGGTCGGTCTGATCGACGATTTTGCGAACCATGCGCGGCTTCACGTAGACGCCCTGATTCGCGAAGACGTTGTACGCGCCGGCCATCTCGATCGGCGACACGCCCGCCGCGCCGAGAGCGGTGGACGGATAGCGCGGGATGTCCGAGGTGATACCGCAGCGCTTCGCGAAATCGACCACGTGATTCGCGCCGACCATCATCCACGTCTTCACCGCCGGCACATTGATCGACAACTCCAGCGCGCGCTGGATCGTCACGATGCCCGCGTACTTGCCGTAGTAATTCTTCGGCGAGTAAATCTGATTGCCTACGGGAATCGCCACCGGCTCATCGAAGACCGTATCCGCCGGAGTCAGTCCCTTCTCGAATGCCGCGCCGTAGACGAACGGCTTGAACGACGATCCCGTTTGTCGTCTCGATTGAATGGCCCGGTTGAACTTCGACATCTGAAAGTCGTAGCCGCCGACCAGCGCGCGCACCTCGCCCGTCTTCACGTCGAGGATGACCACAGCGCCCTGAACCTGCGGCAGCTGATCGAGCATCCACTTTTTCGCGTGCGTCTTCGCGTCTTCATCGAGGCGGATGTGGATGATGTCGCCGTTCTTGAGCGTCCCCTCCATCGTCTTGTGCTGCGTCCACGCGAACGACGCGGCGGGCAGCGTCATCGAATCCTTGCCGACCCGCGCGGTGACGCCGTTCTTGTCGACCGCCATGACGACGGCGGGATAAAGCTTGTCAGCAACGTACGCATCGTTCGACCAGCTGGGATCCTTGTACGCACTCGGATCGATCCCCTCGGTCACGAGATTCCGCGCCGGCTTGCGAAATCCGCGGCGCCGGTCCCATCGCCGCAGTCCGCGCTGAAGTGCGGTTTCGGAGGCCACCTGCATGCGCAAGTCGAGCGTTGAATAGACCTTCAGTCCCCGCTGATAGAGATTCTCGACGCCGAACTTGTCGCTTCGTTCGATGTACTGCCGAATCTCCTCCGAAAAATACGCGCCCACGCGCGGCGCTTCCTCTTTGTACGTCCCGAGGACGATCGGCGCATTGAGCGCCTGCTGGAACTGCTGCTTGTTGACGTAGCGCTCCTCGTACATCCGCCGCAGCACGTGATTGCGCCGCGCGGTAGCGTGATCCATGTGCGTGATCGGGCTGTAGTACATCGGCGCGCGGATTAATCCCGCGATCAGCGCGGCCTCGGGGACAGTCAGATCCTTCGCGTGCTTCCCAAAATAGAGCCGCGACGCCGCCTCAACGCCGTACGCGCCGTGGCCGAGGTAGACCTGGTTCGCGTACAGCTCGAAGATCTGATCCTTCGTGAAGTTCTTCTCGATGTCGACCGCAAGGAAGGCTTCGTTGATCTTGCGGCGGAAATCTTTGGCTGGCGTGAGGAAGACCTGCTTCGCGAGTTGCTGCGTCAGCGTCGACGCGCCTTCAACTTTCTTGCGGGCGATGATGTCCTTCAACGCCGCGCGGAAGATCGCCTTCGGATTGATTCCGCCGTGGTGATAGAAATCGGCGTCCTCGGTCGCAACGACCGCCTGCACGAGCGCCGGCGCCATGTCGCGCTTGGCGACTACGATCCGCTTCTGGATCGAGTACTCGGCGAATCCGATTCCGTTGCGGTCGTAGATGCGCGTGATGATGGCCGGCTGATAGTTCTCCAGCGATTTCACCAGCGGGACGCGGATGGCGTGCGCGAGCACGAAGCCGCCCGGGATGCCAAGGATGACGGCGATTCCGAGGAGGGTCAGACGGGATTTACGGCGCGCGGACACTCTAAGAGTTTATCCGCAATGTTGTGGCACAGACACTCTTGTCTGTGAGTGCCAGATAGAATGCCCGCGATGTCCTCGGCTACCTCCCCCACTGCTCCGGCAACCGCCGATTGGAGCCGGCGCGTCGCGGATTCGATCGCGCAGCACGGCGCGTGGCACACGTATCTGAAACTCGTCGAAGCGCGCGCTGCGTATCCCGACGACCTCTCGCTGCGCGGCTACACGGAAATCCTGCGCAACACGATCGTCCGCGACTTTCTCGCCCATCCGAAAGGGATGCACTCAGTGCCAAAGCTGACCGCGGAGTTCCTCTCGAACTTCGACCGCTTCAATCTCACCGCGCAGGAGGGCTACCTCATGTCGCTCATCGATGGTCGCCTCGACCTGCAGAAACTGCTGATCCTCAGCCCGTTCGACCAGTTCACCACGCTCTTCACGCTTGCCAAGCTCCAACACGAACGCGCCATCACGGTGCCGCAATGAATCCAAACGAAAACTACGTCATCGCCAAACACCTGAAGACGCCGATCGCGATCGTCAATGAACATGGCGGCGTCGAATGGCGCAACGAAGCCTTCGCCACGACGTTCGGCTCCGACGCGAAGGAGTGGCTGACGCAGGCCGCGCGCGCGGTGGCCGGCGAGCGTGGCTGGCTGCAGGGCTTTTTCCTCGACGCCGACGCGCACCGCTCGCTCGACGTCGACATCGAAGGCCGCACCTATCGCGTCGACAAGATCATGCAGGCGGACGACTACGCCGTTCCCGCCGTCGCGCTCTGGTTCGAGGACGTGACGCGGCAGCGCGAGGCCGAACAGGCCAAGTCCGATTTCACCGCGCAGATCGTCCATGACCTGCGCGGACCGTTGTCCGGAATCCAGGGAACACTCGAATTCGTCCTCTCGCAGGAGACGTCGAAGATGGACGCGCTCCATCTCGATCTGCTCACCGAGGCCCAACGCGAGTCGGAACGGATGATGAGCCTGATCAACGAGATCATGGACTTCTCCAAGATCCAGTCGGGCAGCTTCGCCGTCGAGCAGGAGCCGGTGCGCATCGCCGGCCTCCTCAAACGCGCCGTACGCAGCCTGCAGAGCGTGGCCTCCCGCGACGAAGTCTTCCTCCTCTCCGCGCACGGCCGCGACGTCCCACAGATCATCGGCAGCGTGGAAAAACTGACGCAGGCGGTGATCAACCTGATCTCGAACTCGCTGAAGTTCACGCCGAAGAAGG
>JAXDIO010000211.1:0-32157 GCA_034663965.1 Thermoanaerobaculia bacterium
CCCGCACGGAAAGCAATCGACGGAGCCGGAACAGAACACGTATCCGAACTCTGATAAGGATAAATCGATTTGATCACTGATTTCAACATTAATTTTGTGCTCTGTTTTCGTGTCTGGTTTCCAACGCGCGTTCTGCTTCTTCGCGGTCGTCGAAGTGGAGAATCTGGTCGCCGATCACCTGGTACGGCTCGTGTCCTTTGCCGGCGATGACGATCACGTCGTCGTCGGACGCTTCTGCAATCGTGCGGCTGATGGCTTCGCGTCGGTCGGTCATGCGCGTGTAGTTCGTCGCGCCGCGCATGCCGGCTTCGATGTCGTCGAGGATCGCTTCCGGCTTCTCGCCGCGCGGGTTGTCGCTGGTGAGGACGGTGTAGTCGGCCAGGCGCGCCGCGATGGCACCCATCTTCGGACGCTTGTCTTTGTCGCGATCGCCACCACAGCCGACGATGAGGACGACACGGCGGCCGTCGGCCAGATCGCGCACGGCCTGCAGCAGTTTGTCGAGCGCGTCCGGCTTGTGCGCGTAGTCGACGATGACGGTCGGTCCGCCATCGGATTCGACGTACTCGAACCTTCCGCGCACGGCGGCCAGATTGCGGATACCTGCTTCGATCGTCGGGATGTCGATGCCGACGGATTGCGCCGCGCCGATCGCGCCGAGCCAGTTGTAGAGATTCGGCGCGCCTAGAAGTTTCGACTCGATGCGCACCTCACCGGCGGGCGTGGCCACGCGGCCTTGCAGTCCCCGAACGGAGATTTCGAAACCGTCGAGAGTATGGATGTCCGCGTTCGCACCGCGGCCGAAGGTCACGACGGCACCACCAAGCTCGTTCGCGAGGCGGCGGCCGTATTCGTCGTCGATGTTGACGATAGCGGTCTTGCGGGTCCGGTCGATCTGATCGAAGAGAATCCGTTTTGCAGCGAAGTAGTCTTCGAAATCTTTGTGAAAGTCGAAGTGGTCCTGCGAGAGGTTCGTGAAGACGGCCGCGGCGAAATGGATTCCGTACGTGCGCTTCAGCGCCAGCGCGTGCGAGGAAACTTCCATCACCGCGTTGCGCACGCCGGCATCGACCATCTTCGCGAACCACTGCTGCAACACGACGGCGTCAGGCGTGGTGCGATCGGCCATGAGGCGCTCGTCGCCGGCGCGATATTCGATCGTACCGACGAGGCCGACCGGGCCACCGGTGGCGTCGAAGATCGATTCGATCATCTTCGTCGTGGTCGTTTTCCCCGAGGTGCCGGTCACGCCGACGAGCGAAAGCTTGTCGGCGGGACGGCCGTAGTAATTCGCGGCGATGATCGAAAGCGCGGCGCGGGTATCGTCGACCTGAACGGATGCAGCGCTCGATTCACCGACGATCGCGGCGGCGCCTTTGCGCGTGGCGGATTCGATGAATTTTGCACCGTCCGTTTTCAATCCCGGAATGGCGACGAAGAGCGCGCCGGGAGTGGCCATCCGCGAATCAGCGGTCACGCTCGCGATCCCGACATCGAGATCGGCGCGGCTCTCCCGCACCTCCACATCCCGCAGCAATTCGCGCAGCTTCATCGCGCCCCCTCGGCGAGGGTCAGCACGACCTGATGATCGCTCGGCGAAGCTTCGCCCGGTAACGGTTGCTGTGTTTGGACCACGCCACTCCCCGAGGCGCGGACGCGGAAGCCGGACCTGGTGGCGAGCGCCACCGCCGCACGCGCGTCGAGGCCTCGCAGGTCAGGGACTTCCGATCCCGCGGTCGGCGCAGGCTTTTGCGAAAACGTCGCCAGCATCGGCGTGCCGAGGTCGATGGTGCGCGCGGGGACGGAGGGGGCGACGTTGAGGTAGCGAAGGGTCGATTCGGCGATCTCTTTGAAAGCGGGCGCGGCCACGGTGCCGCCGTACTCAGCGCCCTTCGGCTCGTCGATCACGACGAGGATGGCCAGTTGCGGACGGTCGGCGGGGACGTAGCCCCCGAACGAGGCGAAGACCTTGTCGCCGTAGACACCGTGCGATGGTTTCTGCCCCGTGCCGGTCTTGCCGGCCACGATGTGTTCGGCGAGCGCGGCGTTGACGCCGGTTCCCCGCGCGACGACCGCTTTGAGAATTTCGTTCAGCACGGCGGCGGTCTTTTCGGAGATGACCCGCACCGGCGCGGCCTGCGGCGGAACGGAAATCGTGTTGCCCTTGGTGTCGACGACCTTCTCGACGATGCGCGGCTGCACGCGCACGCCGCCGTTGGCGACGGTGGCGATTGCGGTGAGAACCTGCAGCGGCGTCGTGGCGATCTCCTGACCGATCGACATCGACGCGTTCGAAAGTTGCGACCACTGTCCGGTCGGGCGCAACTTGCCCAACGCTTCGCCGGGCAACGTCACGCCGGTCCGCTCGCCGAAACCGAAGCGGCGCATGTAACGGTAGAAACGGTCCTGTCCGAGCGCGAGGCCGACGCGTATGGCGCCGACGTTCGACGAGTGCACCATCACGTCTTCGAAGGTAATGAGGCCGTAGCGGTTGTGACCGTGCTCGTGAATCTGCGTGTTGCCGATCTGGATGAAACCGTCGCCGCAATCGACGATCTGCGACGGCGTAATCACGCCTTCTTCGAGTCCGGCCGAGGCGGTGACGATCTTGAAGGTGGATCCAGGCTCGTACTGATCCTGAACGGCACGATTCCGTCGATCCTCGGCTGTGAAGTCGCGGATGCGGTTGGGATCGAATGTCGGATTCGAAGCCATTGCCAGAATGCGTCCGTCGCGCGGGTCCATGACGATGGCCACGCCATCCGCGGCGTTGTACTTGTCGACTGTTTTCGCCAACGCACGCTCGGCGATGAACTGCACGACCGAATCGATGGTGAGGACGACGTCGTGGCCGTCGATCGGGCGGTTTGGTCCTTCGCCGCCGACGAGGTACATGCCACGCCGCGCGTCGCGCAGCAGCGTGACGCGTCCCGCGCGCCCGCGCACCTGCGCGTCGAAGGAGTGCTCGATGCCGCCGAGTCCTTCGCCGTCGAGACCGACGTAGCCGACGACATTCGCGGCGAGACTGGCGCGCGGATACGAGCGGCGATGTTCTTCGAGGAAGTAGATGCCGGGCAACTTGAGCGCTTTCACCGCGGCGCTGGTTTCGAGCGGAAGCTGGCGCGCGATCCAGACGAAGCCGGCACCGGAGGAGAGTTTGGTGGCAAGGTCGCGCGCGTCCATCTGCAATGCCGCGACGCTCGCTAACGCCCTTGCGGTCTGAATTCGATCGCCGATGGCTTGCGGGTCGGCGTAGATCGATTCGGCGGCCACGCTTTCCGCGAGAATCCGTCTGCGGCTATCGACGATCGAGCCGCGTACGGGCTGCAAGGCGAGCGTCCGCTCCTGCTGGCGCGCTGCTTTGACGACGTACTCGCCGTGCCGCACGACCTGGATCTGCACAAGACGCGCGATGACGATCACCGCCCACGCGGCCAGCACGGCGAAGAGTTGCAGGAGGCGCTTTTGCGAGATCGGCATCAGCGGAGTCCGGATGTCGGGTGTCGGGTGTCGGGTGTCGGAACGGTTGGCCGCTGCACCATCACGACGGCTCGCGGATCGGTGCGTTGAAATCCGAGCGTGACGGCGCGCTGCTCGACGGCGGCTAACGACGTGCGGCGATCGAGATCGAGTTGCAGCGCCTTGTTCGCATTTTCGATCTCCTGTTTTTGCTTCTGCAGCCGCGTCGCTTCGTGGCCAAGGCGGATGACTTCGAGGTTCTGCCAGGTGAAGAGGAGCAGGAACGCGCCGATCGGAACGCCGAGCGCGAGGACCGCCCACAGCTCACGGGAGCGCCGGCGGTCGCGTTCGCGAACGATGTGGGTGTTCTCGATCGGTTTCTTCTGCGCGTACATGCGGGGACCATCCGGTGGACTGCACGGAGCCTGGGAACAAGGGTGAAGATCTGCCTACAAGTACGTCCCGAGAACCATCCACACCCACCCACGCTCCCCCAGCCACCCCTCCCGAGCTCCCGCGGCGCACACACGCCCACCCTTCCCCAACCTTCACCCTTGTTTCCGGGCTCCGGTAACGGCTCTCGGCTGTCGGCTGTCGGCTCTCGGGTGAGAGCGCCAACCGGCAAACGAAAGCTGATACGACAAAGAACTGCGACTACCCGACAGCCGACGGCCGAGAGCCGACAGCCACCTTCTCCGCAACTCGCAACTTCGCACTTCGCGATCGCGGATTTCGTTGAACTTCTTCCTCCGAAGCAGTGACCGGACGGCTGGTCAGGATCTCGACGACTTCCTTTGCGCCGCAGCCGCACACCGGCAAATTCGGCGGGCAGGTGCACTCCCCTTCCAATCGACGCAGCGCTCGTTTGACGATGCGGTCTTCGAGCGAATGGAACGAGATGATTGCGATGCGCGCCGTCGGTTCGAGGACTTCGACCGCGTCGTCGATGAACTTATCGAGTCCGATCAACTCTTCGTTCGCGGCGATGCGAAGCGCCTGAAACGTGAGCGTGGCCGGATCGATCTGTCCCGGCTTCGACCACTTCACACTCCTCACGATCTCCGCCAGTTTCGCCGTCGTCTCGATCGTCCCTTCGGCACGCGCGGTGACGATCGCTTTCGCGATCCGTCGCGCCATCGGCTCTTCGCCGTAGTCGCGCAAGATCGTTGCGAGCTCGTGTTCGCCGAGCGAGTTGACGAGGTCCGCGGCCGTCTTCGACTCCGGCCCCATGCGCATGTCGAGAGGCGCGTCGTAGCGGAATGAAAATCCGCGCGATGCGTCGTCGAGTTGCATCGATGAGACGCCGAGGTCTGCGAGTAAGCCACTTACCAATCCGGCGCCCGATTCGATGTTCTGCTTCTTCAGGATGTCAATGAGCGTCTCGTGGCGGCCCTGTGCGAGCGTCACGCGATTTCCGAATCTCTCCAGCCTCGCTGCCGATGCGGCCAGCGCCTGCGGATCGCGGTCGATGCCGAGCAGTTGGGTTTTCGGATAACGCTCGAGTAAGGCCTCGGCGTGTCCACCCAATCCGATCGTGGCATCGACGAGCGTTCCGTCATCGCGCGCGGGACGGAGGTATTCGACGATTTCGCTTAAAAGAACCGACTGGTGCATGACAGCTCACACACCATGCAACTCCAACTCTTTCCAGTCATCGTTTGTCAGAGGCGTCTCCGCCATCCGCTGCTGGATCTTTTCGCCATTCCAAACAATCAAATGGTCTGTGTTCCCGATGACCACCACGTCCTCGGCAATCCCGGCGACGTTGCGCAGGATGGCCGGAATCAGCACCCGCCCCTGCGTATCGATCGTTCCGATCTGGCCGAAGTAGTTCGCTCTCTCCAGCAGCTTCGACTTGGCCATCGACGTCGAAGGGACCTTCGAAAGGCGTCCCTGGAAGTCGAACCAGACCGCCATCGGGTAGATGAGAGCCCGCTCGCCATCTGTCGACGTGATGAAGCAGTCGGAGCCGAACTTCTCTTCAATGACCTTGCGGAAGTTGGCCGGGATCTTCAGACGACCCTTGTCGTCGACCTTGGCCGGGGCATGCCCCATGAGGACTGGTTCGACCATTTCCGCTGAACTTTCGTGATTCGAAGGCTGTTTCTACCACTGGTAGCCACTCTTGTCCACAAAAATCCACGATCGATAGAAAAAAAGGGGGCCGAGCGCGGCATTAGGTCTGTTGGCGCCGACTCAAAACGATTGTCGCGACTCCGAGTCCCAGATTGGATAGGAACAGCACGGCGGTCCAGTCGCGGTCGATATTAAGCGCCTCAACGAAAGGATCGCGATCGCGAAGGGTTCCCGCCTGGAACCTCACCCGCGCAAGCCGCACGGAGGAGACAACGCCAAGAACGGAGATCGCCGAGATCATAAGAAGAAGCGACACGGACAGAGCCACTGCCAGCCTGCGTCGGACGAAGATCGTGACGGCTATCAGCGCAAACGCTGCAATCACGCAAACGGCGTAAATCGGCTGTCCGGTGATGGCGCTGCTCCTACATATTCGCGATCTCGTCGAAGTACTTCGCGAAGGCGACCATGCCGCCGCTGGCTTGCTGCCAGTCGTAGTTCTCGTTCGGGGCGTGGTAGCCGTGCTCGGGAAGGGAGAGGCCGAGGAAGAGCACGGGGACTTTGAGGACCTTTTCCATCGAGACGATCGCGCCGATGGAGCCGCCTTCGCGGACGAAGACCGGCTCGCGGCCGAAGGCGAATTTCATCGAGCTACGGACGGCGTCGGCCAGCGGTCCCGTGGTCGGTGCTTTGTACGGCAGCATCGACGACTCGGTGACGACTTTCACGTCGGGATTGCGCTGTTTCACGAAGTCGCGGACGAGCTTCATGATCTTCTTCGGGTCCTGATTCGGAACGAGGCGGCAGGAGATTTTCGCCACGGCGCGCGGCGGGATGATGGTCTTGATGCCGGGGCCGGTGTAGCCGCCGACCAGTCCGTGCACTTCGAACGTCGGCATGGCCCAGATGCTCTTCATCACAGCGTCCGCGTCTTCCGTGCGGATCGACTTGAAGCCGTGGTCTTTCTTGAAATCCTTGACTGTAAAACCTGACGCCCGGAAATCGGCCAGCTCCTGCTTCGACGGCTGCTCCACGTCGTCGTAGAAGCCTTTGATCTTCACCTTGCCGGTGGTGGCGTCGTACATCTCGGAGACGAGTTTCATCAGCTCGCCGATTGGATTGCGGGCCGCGCCGCCGGTGACGCCGGAGTGCTGATCGGTGGCGGCGGTCTCAAGGATCAGCTCGAATCCCTGCAAGCCTCGCAATCCAGCGGGACAGGCAGGACGTTGACGCGAGACCCAGATCGTGTCGGAGACGATTACCGAATCGGTTTTGAGCTGCTTGCCGTACTTTTTCATCGCGCCGTCGAAGCTCGGCGATCCGATCTCTTCTTCCAACTCCCACAGCAGGTGCATGTTCGCTTTCACGCCGGCTTCGCGCGCGGCGCGGATGCCGAAAAGCGCGGTGAGCGCGGGACCTTTGTCGTCGGTGGTGCCGCGGCCGAGGTAGCGGTCGCCTTGTTTGGTGAAAACGAATGGTTCGCTCGTCCACGGCTCGGTTTCGCGCGAGGCCGGCTGGACGTCGAGATGGTTGTAGACCGTCACAGTGGGCAGATTGCTGCCGCTGTTGAAGCGGCCGTGGATGATCGGATTGCCGTCCGTTTCGAGGATGTCAGCCTCGCCGCCGAAGTCGCGGATCGTCGATGCCGCAAGCTCCGCGCAGCGTCGGATGTCGGGAAGCCGGCCGGCGTCGGCGGAGACGGTGGGGATGTCGACGAACTGACGGAGAGCGGTCTCGAAACGATCGCGTTCTTTGTTCGCAAACGCGACAAGCGACTTCTTATCGATCATGGGCAGGCATTCTATCGCCAGCGGCGAAGGCTGCCGCCAGGATGAGCAGCGAGAGCGCCGGCTGCGAAAGCCGCGGCAGGATCCACCACATCTTCATCGCCAGCGAGCTTTCGTATTGCAGATAGAGGTAGACGAAGAAGGCGAAGAGCAGCGGGACCGGAACGAGGAGCGGGATCGAGTCTTTCAGTCGCCGAGGCATCTTCCACGCGACGTAGATGATGATCGCCAGCGGAATCAACCACGACAAACCCCAGCATCCCGCGGCCAAACTCTTCGGTGCTTCGCGGAAGATCGTCGGCAGGTTGCCCCAGTGGAACGTGTGCGTGAGCGTGACGCGGTCGTAGCCGACGTGCAGGCCGAAGCGTTTCTGAAACGCGAACCAGACCGACGCGGCTGCGGCAGATGACGCGGCGAGAATCGCCGCGCGACGGATTCCACGATCGTAGATGACGACGCCGATCAGGATCGCGCCGATCGTGACCAACGCTTCCTCTTTCGTCAGCATCGCGCCGGCGAACGCGATCGCGGCGATGGACGTGCGCCGCGCCACGATCGCCGCTGCCCCCACCGAGATGTACACCACCAGCATGGCCTCGGCGTTTCCGCCGCTGCCGCAAAACGCCAGCGACGCGGCCATGGCCGCGGTCCAGAACGCGGTCGCGTGAATCGATCCGGTTAACCGGTTGATGACCGGCACCGCGGCAATCAGCCACACGGCCGACATCGCCGCGGCGGTAATCCACGGCATCTGGTGCGAGAACAGCAGCCCCCACGCCTGCACGATCGGTAGCAGCGGCGGGTAATCGATCCGCGGCGGCGCGTAGCGCGAGAGGAGGTAGCCGGCGTCGAGCGATCGGGACATCGCAAAGTGCACCGCTTTCGTCCCCCAGAAGAGGACGTAGTCGGGATTGATCGACTGCGTGGTGATGATGGAGAGCAGAAAGTGCAGGCTCGCGATGACGATGATCGCGATCGCGAATGGTGTGGCAACGACACTCCTGTCTGTGCGTTTTGTCCGCCAGAACACGATGCCGCTCGCGATCAGCAGGGGCAACGACAATCCGACGATGCTCCAGCGAATGCCGATCATCGTGAAGAGCGTCGCCTCGATCGTCAGCAGCAGCGCGCCGGCCAGAAACGCGTATCCGAGGCGCGCGCTGCGCGAATCGATCGACGAGGCGAGCGAAAGCCCGAACAAGGGAACGAACGTGTAGGCGACGATGTACGCGAACACAGTCATGGCTTGTCGCGCACGCAGACCGCGCCGCCGGTGACGATGTGCATTGACGGCGCGTCCGCCGGACACTCCGGCGTGCCGTAGACGAGAACGTATTTCGCCTCGTTCCCGCCGCCGGGCTGCGACTGCCAGACGTACGTGGCCGGATACGGCGTCACATCCGCGTACAAACCGGCGGCGAGCCAGAAGAGCTGCGTCTCATCGTCCGGCGTCGGGGCTTTGATCGTGTACGACGATCCGGCCGGAACGAGCGGCCGCGCGTCGGCGAGAAATCGCCAGTACGCGGCGAGCTGCGGCTGATCGTTCTCGGTCGGCGACGCGGGAACTTCAATCCGATGCGTGCGAAGAAAATTAGTCCACGTGACGAGCAGTCCCGTGAGAACGATCAGCGCGCCCGCCAGCCAGACGCGTCGCATCGTCACCATCCGACGGCGACGCCCGAGCGCCGCGGATCAGCGCCGCCGTATCGCAAGCCTGTTTTCGGATCGATCATCACCGCGTTCGCGTCGGAGATGTGGTCGAACGGTTTCTCCGCGAACTTGTGCCCCATCGCTTCGAGAGCTGCGCGTGAATCTGGATTCGTCCCATTCGGCTCCCAGAAAATTGTGTCGGGCATCCATTGATGATGAATGCGCCCCGCATCCACAGCCTCCTGAATCGACACTTGGAAATCGACCTCCGCCAGGACAATCTCCAGCACGGTGCTGATGATGCGCGGCCCGCCCGCGGCGCCGACAGCAAGCCACGGCTTGCCGTTGTCCAACATGATCAGCGGCACCATCGACGACAACGGCCGCTTTTTCGGCGCGATCGCGTTCTTCTCGCTCTGAATGAGCTGATAGACGTTCGGCACTCCAGGTTGCGAGGTGAAGTCGTCCATCTCGTCGTTCAGCAGGATGCCGGTGCCTTTCGCGGTGACGCCGGCGCCGAACCAGTCGTTGAGCGTGTACGTGTTGCTGACCATATTGCCGTCGGCGTCGACGACGGAAAAGTGTGTCGTATCGGTCCGCTCGAACGGCGCCGGATTCCCCGCGCGAATCTCGCTCGACTTCGATGCATGCGCGAGATCGATCGTCTTCCGCCGCTCCTCGGCGAACCCATTCGAAGTCAGCGCGGCGACGGGCAGCTTGACGAAATCAGGATCGCCAAGAAACTCCGCCCGGTCCGCAAATGCGCGCCGCATTACCTCGGCGAGCAGATGGAGATACCGCGCCGATTGCCAACCGGTCGACGCGACGTCGTAGTTCTCCAGCATGTGCAGCATCTCGATGATGGCGATTCCGCCGGACGACGGCGGCGGCATGACGATGAAGTCGTGACCGCGATAGCTACCGCGCAACGGCGTGCGGATCACCGGCTTGTATTCGCGGAGGTCCTGGATCGTGATCAGGCCGCCATGCGCCTTCATGTCCGCGACGATGCGCTTTGCCGTCACGCCTTCGTAGAAATCGCGCGGGTTGGTTTGGATGCGCGCCAGAGTCGCGGCCAGCTCGGGCTGCTTGAATCGCGATCCCATCGTGTAGAGATGCCCGTCGCGCAGAAAAATGCGGCGGCTCTCCGGCCACGGCTCGAGTTTCTTCAACGTGTCTTTGTCGTGAAACACGCCGTCGAGAAACGGGCTGACGACGAACCCCTCGGCCGCAAGTTTCCGCGCCGGCTCGACGAGCTCGCTCCATTTCAATTTGCCGTGTCGCTTGTGGACGAGCATCAGTCCGGCCACGGTTCCCGGAACGCCGATCGCTTTGTAGCCGTCGGTCGACGCGCCTTTGATGATTTTGCCGCTCGCGTCGAGATACATGTCGCGCGACGCCGCCAGCGGCGCACGCTCGCGATAGTCGATGGCCTCGCTCGTGCCATCGGCCATGCGAATCAGCATGAATCCGCCGCCGCCGAGGTTGCCGGCGGCAGGCCAGGTGACCGCCATCGCCAGCGCGGTTGCCACCGCGGCATCGACTGCGTTGCCGCCCTTTTTCATGATATCGACGCCGACTTGGGACGCGATGCCGCTCGTCGACGCCACCATGCCGTGCCGCGCGACGACGGGATCGCGTAACGCGGAGTACGCGGTGGTGGCGGAGAGAAGGAGGAGCGTGGAGATCAGCTTCCGCATGGCGCGGAAGTGTATCGCTCACGAGCGGTAGTCGGCGTTGATGGAGATGTAGTCGTGGCCGAGGTCGGAGGCGAGAACGACCGTGGTCGCAGTGCCGCCGCCGAGGTCGAGGATGATGGGAACGCGTTCGCGGGTGAAGACTTTCGCGGCGTCTTTCTCTTTGTAGACCGCGGGCGCGCCGTTGGTGACGAGTTGCACGTTGGCGGCGAAGAGCGAAACGCGTTTGACGTTGAAGCGCGCGCCGCTGCGGCCGAGGGCGGCCAGCATGCGGCCCCAGTTCGGATCGCCGCCGTGCAGCGCGGTCTTCACGAGCGGTGATGTTGCCACGGCGTGAGCGGCGAGCTTGGCGTCGCGATCGGTCTTGGCGCCGCGCACGGTCAGCTCCATCACGCGCGTAGCGCCTTCGCCGTCGCGGACGATCATCCAGGCGAGATTGCGGCAGACGGTGTTGAGTGCGCGCTGAAAGTCAGCGGTGTCCGCGCGACCGTTGTTGGCAAGTTTGCCGGAGGCCATCAGGAGCACAGTGTCGTTCGTCGAAGTGTCGCCGTCGACGGAGATGGCGTTGAAGCTTTGTTCGACGGCGATCGTCAGCGCGCGTTTGAGCGTGGCGGGATCGAGCGCGGCGTCAGTCATCACGAAGCCGAGCATGGTGGCCATGTTGGGATGGATCATGCCGGCACCTTTGGCGACGCCGACGATGCGTCCGCGCTTGCCGCCGAGGGTGAAGGCGGCCTGCGTGACCTTGGGGCCGACGTCGGTGGTGAGGATGGCGTGCGAGAGCGCGTCGATACCGCCGGACGAAAGTCGCGTGATGGCGTCGGGCAGCGTGTCGCGGAGTTTCTTGTCGGGGAGGACGACGCCGATGACGCCGGTGGAGGCGATGAAGATTTCGTCGTCGCTGCAAGCGAGCAGTTCGGCGGCGCGAGCGCGGACGCGCTTCGCGGCGTCGTGGCCGGCCTTGCCGGTGACGGCATTCGCGCAACCGGCGTTGACGACGACGGCTTTGACTTTCCCGCCGCTGTTTTTCAGCGCCGCTTTCGACAACGTCACCGGCGCGGCCTGGAAGCGATTCTTCGTAAAGACAGCAGCAGCGTTCGCGCCGTCGGGCGCGACGATGAGCCCGAGGTCCGGCCGCTTCTTGCGAATGCCGGCGCGAACGCCGGAGGCGAGGAAACCTTTGGGGAGTTTCATGGCTGGTTCGCGATTCGCGCGGCTGCGCCGCTGAGCACAGACAAGAGTGTCTGTGCCACACTCGGCACTGAAAAAATTCGCGTCTGCGCGAGAACTCGCTGGTTGTGTGGCACAGACACTCTTGTCTGTGCCGCGCCGAACTGACGGTTCGCGTTGATCACTTCAAACACTCCTGTGCAGCCGCGCGAACGCGCTCCGGAGCTGTTCCGCCGTAGGAGTTCTTCTTGGCGAGCATTCCTTCGAGTGTCACGCCGTGTTGCTTTGCGAGTGAGGGCAGGTCGGCCAGATTGCGGCTGACCTGATCGTGCGCTTCGCGGAAGGGCATCCCGGTCGCCGCGAGAGCGTCAGCGACGGCGGTGGCGATGAGGGCATCGCCGCCGGCGGCGGTGCGCATTCGGTCGCGATCGAGCGCGAGTCCGGCGATCAGTTCATTCAGTGCGGGAAGCAGCGATGCGATGACGGCGCGCGTCCGGAAGAGCGGCTCTTTGTCGAGCTGGAGGTCTTTGTCGTACGCGAGCGGAAGTCCTTTGAGCAGCGCGATGAAACCGGTCAGTTCGCCGATCGAGCGCGCCGCGTAGCCGCGGGTGAGTTCGAGGACATCCGGATTTTTCTTTTGCGGCATGCGCGAGGAGCCGGTGGCCATCGCATCGGGCAGTTCGGCATACGCCGCCTCGTCGCTCGTGAAAAAAATCAAATCCTCGGCGAGCCGCGAGAGATGCGTGAGCATCAACGATGACGCGAACAGATACTCGGCGGCGAAGTCGCGGTCGGAGACGGCGTCGATCGAGTTTGCGGTCGCGCGGGCGAAGCCGAGGGAGCGCGCGAGCGCGTCGCGATCGATCAGGAGCGGCGTGCCGGCGAGCGCACCGGAGCCGAGCGGACATTCGTCGCCGCGTTCGACGGCGGTGGTGAAGCGCGAGCGATCGCGGCGCAGCATTTCGACGTACGCCATGCACCAGTGTCCGAATGTGATCGGCTCGGCCTGTTTGGAATGCGTGTAGCCGGGCATCGGCGTCGCCGCTTCTTCGGACGCGCGATTTGCGAGCGTGGCGATCAACATCGTCGCCGCATCGAGCGCTTCGTTGCAGGCGCGCTTCAGCCAGAGTTTGAGATCGGTCGCGACCTGGTCGTTGCGCGAGCGGCCGGTGTGCAGCTTGCCGGCGCCGGCGCCGATCAGTTCGTAGAGCTTCGCCTCGACGTACGAGTGGATGTCTTCGTAATCGCCGCCGACCGGCGTTTCGATGCGCGTCAGCGCGCCGAGGATCGCGTCCAACTCATCCTCGGACAGCACGCCGGTATCGGCCAGCGCGCGCGCCCAGGCGATCGAGCCTTCCACGTCGTCGTCGAACAGCTCGCGGTCGAACGCGAACGAGTCGTTGAGCCGCCGCAGCAACGGCGACGGCTCGCCCTCGAAGCGCCCGCCCCACAACTTCTGCGTCAACCGGCCGCCTTCCGCAGGCGCGCGGCGGTGACTTCATCGGCAGGCAGCGTGTCATCGAGATTCTTGTCGACCGCAATGCGATTGCGTCCGCGCGTCGGCAGGCCAAAGACGCGGATGAATCCCGCGGCGTCACGCGCGTCGTAGCCGGTCATGTTGAAGCTGGCCAGCTCCTCGCTGTACAGCGAGTTCGGGGAGCTGCGGCCAACGATCGTCGTGTTTCCTTTGTAAAGCTTGAGCGTGATGGTGCCGCTGACTTTGGCCGTGATCGAATCGACGAAGGCGTCGAACGCTTCGCGCAGCGGCGAGAACCACTGGCCGAAGTAGACGAGCTCCGCGTAGCGCGTGGCGATGCGCTCTTTTTCATGCGCGCTGTCGCGGTCGAGCGTGATCGATTCGAGCGCCTTGAGCGCGGTGACGAGCAGCGTGCCGCCGGGCGTTTCGTACACGCCGCGCGACTTGATTCCGACCAGGCGGTTCTCGACGAGGTCGACGCGTCCGACGCCGTTGCGTCCGGCGATTTCGTTGAGCGCGATCACGATCGCGGCTGGCGACATCGCCGTGCCGTTGACGGCGACGGGAACGCCGGCTTCGAACGTGATGGCCACTTTCTCCGGAGCGTCGGGCGCGGCCATCGGATCGACGGTGAGCTTGAACATCGACGCTTCCGGCTCGAACGACGGATCTTCGAGCGGCCCGCCTTCGTGCGAGAGGTGCCAGAGGTTGCGGTCGCGCGAATACGGATCCTTCTTCGTCACCGGCACGGGGATGCCGCGCGACGATGCGTAATCGATGGCGTCTTCGCGCGAGACGATGTCCCACTCGCGCCACGGGGCGATGACGGCCAGCTCGGGCGCGAGCGCCTGGTATGCGAGCTCGAAGCGGACCTGATCGTTGCCCTTGCCGGTGCAGCCGTGCGCGAGCGCGTCGCAGCCGGTGGCGAGCGCGATCTCGACCTGCTTCCGCGCAATCAACGGACGCGCGGTGGACGTGCCGAGGAGGTAGTCCTTCTCGTAAATTGCTCCGGCTTTGAGTACGGGAAAAAGGAAATCGCGCGCGAACTCTTCCTTCGCATCGATGAGATGAAAATCGCACGCGCCGGTGCGATACGCCTTTTCGGCGAGGCCGGTCGTCTCGTCGGCCTGACCGACATCGACAGCCACAGCGACCACTTCGCAGCCGTAGTTTTCCTTGAGCCACGGAATGATGATCGAGGTGTCGAGACCGCCGCTGTAGGCGAGGGCGACTTTTTTGTAGGTGTGTTTCATTTCTACTCCTTGAGTTTCTTGGCTGTCGGCTGTCGGGTGTCGGCTGTCGGGTTCTTAAGCTGCTGTTCGTTGCTTGGCTGGTTCTGCGGCCGGCGTCCCGACAGCCGACAGCCGAGAGCCGAGAGCCGCTTCCAGTGCGTCGATGAATTCTGCGAATGCCTTCTTCGGCGTGACATACGGCGGCAGAAGGCGAATGACGTTGTCGCGCGCGGTGCCGCAGACGAATCCTTTGGCGAGCAGTTCGGCGACGACCGGTTTCGCGGGCCCATCGAGCTCGATGCCCCACATGAATCCCTGGCCGCGGATTTCGACGATGGATCGATTGCGCGATTGCAGCAGTAGCAATTGCGTGTTGAACCAGTTGCCGATCGAGGTGATGCGATCGAGCAGGTTTGACTCTTCGATCTCGTCGAGCACCGCCAGCCCGAGGCGGCAGGCGACGGGATTGCCGCCGAAGGTCGTGCCGTGATGGCCGGGCTTGACGACGCCTTCGATGGCCGCGCCGGTGAGCACGGCGCCGAGCGGCAGTCCGCCGCCGAGCGGCTTGGCCAGCGTGACGATGTCGGGGACGATGCCGCTCTGTTGGAACGCGAAGAGCGTTCCGGTGCGTCCGAGCCCGCATTGGATTTCGTCGAAGACGAGAATTGCGCCGGTGCGGTCGGCCACGCGGCGCGCGGCGGCGAGGAAATCGTGCGAGAGCGGGATGATGCCGCCCTCCCCCATCACCGGCTCCAGGAAGATCGCGCAGGTCTTTTCATCAACGGCACCTTCGAGCGCGGCGACGTCATTCGGCTCGACGAACGTCACGCCCGGAATCAGCGGTTCGAATGGCGCGCGATAGGCCTCGTGGCCGGTCATGGCCAGCGATCCCATCGTCCGTCCGTGGAAGCTTTCGTTGAGCGCGACGATGCCAGCGCGGCCGGGATTGGCGAGGCGTGCGAACTTCAGCGCCGCTTCGTTCGCCTCCGTGCCGCTGTTGCAGAAGAACGCGCGGCAGAGTCCCGAGGCGCGCACGAGGCGTTCGGCGAGCAGCCCCTGCGCCGGGTGGTAGTAGAGATTCGAGACGTGCAGCAGCGCGTTCGACTCGTCGCGCAGCGCTTTGATCAGGCGCGGATGGCGATGGCCGAGGACGTTGACGGCGATGCCGCCGAGCAGGTCCCAATATTCGCGGCCGTCCGCGTCGGTGATGCGCGCGCCTTTGCCACTACGCGGATGGAAGGGCGTGCGAGCGTACGTGCCGAGGAGGAAGGCCTTCTCGCGCTCCTCGACGGCGGCGGGCGATTCGTCATGCAGCAACAAGGTTCGTACCTCCCTCTTCTCCAATGGTGATTCGCCGCACGCCCGATCCGAGCGCGTGCAGCGCGGCCTGCAGCTTGGGCCGCATGCCGCCAGTGACGATTGAAGTGCCGAGAAGCGCTTCCGCTTCGGCGGCGTGCAGTTCGGCGACGACGTTGCCGCGCGCATCGAGCAGGCCGGCGACGTCGGTGATGAAAATCAACTCTTCGGCGCCGAGCGAGACGGCGATCGCCGCGGCGGCGGAATCGGCATTCACGTTCAACAGCGTTCCGTTCGGACCCTCGGCGACGGAGGAAACGACCGGCAGGATTCCGCTGGTCACCAGCGCGTTGATGAGCGTCGGATCGCCGCCGATGACGCTGCCGACGTGGCCGAGGTCGACGCCATCAACAGACGGATGCACTTCGGCAGTGAGCGTCGATGCATCACAGCCGCTGATGCCGGCGCAACGGACGCCGATCGCTGCCAGCTCTGCGACGAGCATCTTGTTTACGGAGCCGGCCAGCGTGGCAACGACGACGTCGAGCGTGTCGTCATCGGTGACGCGCAGTCCGGCATACGTCCGCTTCGGAATGCCGAGGCGTTTCAGGTTCGCGTCGACATGCTTGCCGCCGCCGTGAACGAGGACGAGCTCTTCGCCGTTCTTCCACTGCTCGGCGATCGCGTTCAGTGCCTCGGCGCGCCGCACCGCATCGTCCAGAAGGCTTCCGCCCAATTTGATGACGTTCATCAGATCAGCGCCTCCGTCTCCGCGAAGCCGCACATGCGGTTGAAGTTCTGCACCGCCTGCGACGCGGCGCCTTTCAGCAGGTTGTCGATGACCGAGACGATGACGGCGCGGCGGCCGCCGTGCAGGAGCTGGAAGCCGATGTCCGCGCGCGGCGTGCCGACAACGTTCTTCAGCTCGGGCAGTTGTCCCGCCGGCAGCACGCGCACGAACGGAGCGTTCGCGTACGTGCGCGCGTAGGCGTCGGCGATCTGCTGCTCCGTCATGGCGTGCGTGAAGCCGATGTGCATCGTCGACAGGATTCCGCGATGGACCGGGAGCAGGTGCGCGACGAAGACGACCGGCGCGCGATCGCCGAGGTGAAGCTGCTGGCGAATCTCCGGCTCGTGGCGATGCTGGCCGACGCCGTAGGCCTTGAAATTGCCGAACAATTCAGCGAATGAAAAGTTCAGATCGGCCTTCTTGCCGGCGCCGGAAACGCCACTCTTCGAGTCGCAGATCACAGGCTGCTCGCGGTCGATGGCGAACGTAAGCGGCCGCAGCGCGAGCAGGATCGACGTCGGATAGCAGCCGGGATTCGCGACGAGCCGCGCGTTCTTCAACTCGCCGTTGCAGTACTCGGTCAGCCCGTACACAGCCTCGCCGAGCAGATTCGGGCGCTCGTGATCGAAGCCGTACCACGTCGGATACATCGACGGCTCTTCCAGCCGGAACGCGCCGGAGAGGTCGATGACCTTCATGCCGTGGTCGAGAAGCTGCGGCGCGAGGTTCGCGGAAACTTCGTTCGGCGTGCAGAGGAAGACGATCTCCGGCTGCGCGGCGAGGAGCGCCTCCATCGTGAACGGCTCGGCGATCAGCTGTGGCAGCGTCGGCGTCACCGGCCCGCGCGCGGTGCTGCTCGACGAGAAGAGCGCAACCAGCTCCACCTCGGCATGGCGCGCAAGGATGGCGGTCAGCTCGGCGCCGGAGTAACCGGTCGCGCCGACGATGGCAACACGCTTCCTTGCATTGATGTTCGTTTCGGTCATGGTCGTGTCCAGAAAAACTCAGCGAGCGGTACTGCGGCGGACGCCGATCGTTCGTCGCACGCGGTCGACAAATGCCGAAGCCGCGGACGGAGTGCGGAAGGCCACGAAGATGGTGTCGTCGCCGCCGATGGTGCCGAGGACGCCGTCGATCGATGCGGCGTCGATGGCGCTGGCCACCGGCTGCGCGCTGGCAGCCGGCGTGCGGATGACGACAAGGTTGCCGGCGGTATCGGCGCCGGTGACATATTCAGCGACCGCCTGCTCCAGCCGCGTCTCGACGACGTCGCGCGGCGCGAAAGCGACTACCGCGCCGCCAGCAAACGCATCGCGCGTGACGTAGCCGTTCGGCGACTTGGCCACACCGAGCTCGCGCAGGTCGCGCGAGAGCGTCGGCTGCGTGACTTTGAAGCCGCGCTTTTTCAAAAGCGCCAACAACTCGTCCTGCGACTGAACGGACTGCTCCCCGACGATGCGAAGAATCTCGTCGCGTCTGCGAAGCCCGTCCCCGTGCGCATGAATATTCATCGGCGTGAATTTTTATGCATTCCTCGGTGGATGTCAACAGGGTGGCGTTCGCTCCCATTCCGAACTCCGACGTGCTAACCGAAGCCACGACTGCAACTCCGCGTACGTTCGTCGAATTGAATCGTGGCGAGTGCCGCCTACCAGTGAGGAGCGCGTCGGATCAATTCGACCATGGGTTGCGAGTGTCACGAGTCGTGGTCGCCGGCCGGCGGTGGTTCGAGGAGTGCGAGTAGTTTCGTAAAACCCTTTGCGATCAGCGTGTTCACTAGTTCACGGGCGGTGGTGCGAACACCTTCTTCGGCTGAGAGCAACGCATCCCTCAGAATTGCTTCGATCTCACCGCGATACGTGAAGCGATAGATTTGCGTATACGAGCCCGCTTGTTGGATGAGGGCTGCGATGGAATCGAGAACAAGGGCTGGGTGCGAGGCAGCAAGTGGAGGAAGCGCACCGATCACGGCGTGTTCATGAAGAGGTACGCCGCCACGATCGATTGCGAGCTTGAGCTGTGTCAGCCGCCAAACGGGATTGAAACGGTCATTCGGCATCCATAGGCCAAAGCCCCGCAGGTCGGCACCGTCGTCAGACGTGGCGACTCGCCACGACCAGAAGGCCTCCGCACGTTCGATCGGCGCCTCTTCGCCACGTTCAACAAACTCGTCCACGCAGCGCGGAATGAAACTCACGATACGTGTCCGGGTGTCCACATTGGCGTTTCTGAAAAAGCGGTCTAGCAAAGAATTCGGACTGAGTTCTTCGTCAGCGTCGAGGTACTGATAAAGCAGATGAAGACCTAGTTGGCTTGGGTAATCGCGATAAAGCGGCTCCGCAGCGCCGAGCGAATCGACGGCTAGCTCATACTGTGGATGAAGGTCGCGGATGATCGCTTTGGAAAACCGACGGCCGTACACGAAGTAGGTCTGCCAGGCAGCATCGGCCAGTCGGGGGAACATTGCAGGGAAAAGTTGATCGAGATGGTCAACGATCCACCGCCGTTCAAGCCGATAGATGTAGAACAGGTTTTGTCCGTACACGGCGCGCACGGCCGGCGAGCTGTCCACCTCGGGGTCAAGGTGTCTCACGAGCAGCGCTCGAAGCTCCGGCATATCGTGGAACGGTTCACCTTCGACGGAAGACGGGCCAAAGTGGCCACCACGAACCCATGCTCCGTATGCGAGCGCTGCCTCGAACGCGACACCGCGCGTGCTGTTGATCGCTGTGCTGAGCGGATCATTACTTTCCTCTTTCGATTCATCAGGATCGGGATCCTCGGTAATAGGGAGGATAACGTTCCAGACGAGGCTTCGATGCTCGGAGGGAATTTGTGTTTCACGCTTCATGAAACCCTGCTGCAGCAGACGGCCTATCTGCGAACGGGTCCAGCCCCAGTGAGGATCGTCATCCATACCTGACCGTGATCGGCCCGCGATTTCGCGAGGCTGCGAGACAGCCCATGCGGCGAGGCTTAGAACGGATTCCCACTTGAGGGCTTTGTTGTTCTTTGCGGCATCTGTAAGGCCTGCAATTACCTCACGAACAAAAGTAGGATCGAGGCCAATGAACTGCTCCACGGATTCGGAAATCTCTTCGGCGCGCTGCTCAATGGCGGGCGCGAGTTCCCGTCCGACGCCCTCTCGGGTGTCACCCATGATCCCTGATGGCGGAACCCATGCCCGAAGAAACTCGATCAGGTTCGGAAGCGGCATCGCCGCAAAATCAGCCGTCGTTTTCGGGCTCGTCGGGCCGGCCCACATCGTGGTTGTATAGATGTCGAAGTCGGCACTTGGGCCGATCTCCTCAGCGTCGCCGCAAAGTTCTTCATAGAGTCGGCGCGCATCTTCGGTAAGGTAATCGGCGATCCACGCGAGCCGCTTGAGCTTCCAGCTCCTGGTGCGGGCCTCGCGCCGCTCATCGTCTCCCTCGAAGTCAGGAGAGCCAGTGAGAATCGCATTAATGAACTGTCGCTGATCATCGCTTGAAAGATGCGGGAACGCGTGGGCAACGAGAAGGTGCTTCTCGTGACGTCCCTCGTCGTTGGTGAGGGTCTGAAGGTCAAGAACGTACTCGCGTACAAGCGCACTGGTAGGTGGCACAGTCACGCGCGCAAGGTGAATGGCGAGCCGCTTGAAGATCGTCCACTGCCGCGCAGACAGATCGTGAATAAGGTCGGGTGCTCGTTCGGGTGCGGAGATGCATGCGCGTTCAGCAGCGAGTCGTACGGCGTCGAGGAGGTGCGGAAGCGGTTCGTACTCGTGATTCTGGTCGTGCGGTTCGATAGCAGGACGCCAAGCGATGGAGTAGTCATCGGCAGGCGAGCCGTATTCCTCCATCAGCGCGCGGTCGAGCAGTGCGACGAGCGACGCTACGGCCGCATCAGGGTGTGCGGCGATTACCGCTTGAAGGGGGCCTTCGATGATGTCGCCGTACGTATGCACGTCGACGCGTGCCGTTAGTTCGCGCGAGCCGAGGTAGCCACCCCGCGGTTCATCCGCGGAATGGAGTTCTAAGAAGGGCCGCAGCAAGGTGAGCGCAAGGTCGGGGTCAGTGGCTGCGTATTTACCAACGGCTTCCGTGAAATCGCGTGGAACGAACGAATCAGCGCGCAGCGCGGCGACGTCAGGTGCGATTCGTTGAAGCGCCATTAGCGCATCGGTCGGAGGCAGTCGGCCAGCGGTATCGATCATTCCCATCAACACGAACTCGTTCTCGGTCGCGGGTACAGCCAACAGGATGTCGCGGATCTCGACGGGATGAGTCGGGGCCATTCGGTTGAGGTACGTGAGAGCGGGCCAGCCGCCTCCGGCAGGCGGAGCGGTGAGGATGTCGCTTTGCCGAATGATGTGGAACCAACGATCTCCTTCGAGCCGCTCGAAAAAGTAGCTGAGGGTCGTGAAGTTCTGCGGGACCATAGTCCTGAATGTGGGGAGATCGTGCGCGGCGACGGCAGCGCGAATCTTGCCGTATGCAGACGCATAGCTCCTCTCGAAGTGCTCAAGAAGAAGCGAAAGCAGGCGCTGAAAGTGCTCCCATGTTTCACGAAGAGAATCAAGCGTGGGCGGTGCGTCAAGGCCTGAACGATGCGCGATGGAGTGGAGTTGTTTGAGCTCTCTGGACAGCGCGACCACCTCATGTTCGATAGGTAGACCGAGCGCGTTGGCGATGATCTTTACCTTCGTTATCCCGCCGCCAGTTTGTGGTTTGAAGTATCGGCGTAGAGCCTTCCGAAGCTTGGTGGTGTCGGTGTTTGGCGGAAGTCCGAGAGCACCGAGGACGGCCTCAACGCTCTTAGGATCGTCGCCTGCCTTTGGATCGCTATAGTCGGCGGGAAGCAGGACATCGTGAACAGCGCTGAGCAGTTCGCGTTGGAGATGGCCGGCCAAGTGTGATGCCGTCTCGGCTCCGATCACGCCATCGAAGAAACGGCATGTATCGCGGTACAGCGCGGCAGGCCCCGGCCCGAGAGACACGAGTTGATCGAGGAGGCGTGCGCGACGAGGATCGCGAAGTTCTAACGGTGGAACCGGTTGTTCGGGCAAGGCATATCGATCATGGCATGACGTGGCTCATAGCACCGCAAGTTCCACTCGATGTAGAACGCGAGCAAGCGAAGACCGGGGAGGGGCTGCGGCTGACTGGGTTCCTCACCGCGGGTTGCCCTCCGTGGCGCGGCCGACTCGGTATGACAGGCGCTAAGATCTCGCACATGCGCACCATCCTCATCACCGTACTCCTCGCCGCCTCGGTCCTCAACGCCCAGACCCAGCCCAAACCCGACCCGCCCATCGGACTGACTCCCGAGGCGATGGTGTGGGCGGATGGGCCGTCGACGCTGCCGGCGGGATCGAAGATGGCGGTGCTCGAGGGGAGTCCGAAAAGCGATGGGATGTTCACGTTGCGCGTGCGCATCCCGGCCGGGTCGGCCATTCCGCCGCATTGGCATCCGCGGCAGGAGCGCGTGACCATACTCGCCGGCGCCGTCGACCTCGGCTTCGGATCGGTCGCGAATGCCGGCAACACGAAGCGCTATCGCGCGGGCAGTTTCTACGTGAATCCGCCGCGGGTCATGCACTTTCTCTTCTTCCCCGAGGCGACGGAGATGCAGATGACCGGCGTCGGGCCTTGGGAGCTGCAGACGACGGACATCAGCGCGCAGGCTGCGGTTCCGTCGGCCACGGTGACGGTGCGCAGCATCACGCCGCTGCCCGGAAGCGAACTGACGGCGTCGACGCCGATCAACGCGGTCGTCGATTACGTCATCGGTGGTTTCCGGCCGTCCACTTATTTTCTCGATCTCGTCTTCGAGACGACCACGCCCAACCAAACGATCGGAGTGGGCGTGGAGGTGAAGGCCGAGGGCGACCGGCCGTTGGCGCCGCCGCGGCCGAACTATCTGCAGAGTGCGACCGGCACGATCACGCTGACGCAGGATCTCTCGCGTGTCCTGTTGCTTCCCCAGCTCAAGCATCCCATCCGCGCGCGCGTTTTCGTCCATGAGCAGAAGACCGAAAACTCCAACCGCGTGGTCGGCATGAGCGACTGGATCGAGTTCCGGTAGTCAGCGGCGCGCGGTACGAACGACTGTCAGCAGCCACCACCAGCAGAAAAAAGCCCAAAGTACGAGGCGATCGATGTCCGTGTACAGACGATCGGTTTCGCCGCCATACGCCCGCGCATACCCGGCGTGCGGAAGGATGCGGACCATGTCGCCGACGTGGCCTGTATACGGCCGGGCAAGCACTTCGAACGTGATCATCAATCCGGCCAGGATCGAATACGCCACGCCGCAGCGCTGGTCCGTCAGCAGCGCCAGCGGCACGATCCAGACGAGGTACTGCGGGCCGAAGCCGGGCGCAGTCACGTAGAACGTCAGCAGGAGCAGGAGCGCGCCGCGGGCGGCTTCCGTCCGCTTCGCGATCACAAGCAGCGCGGCCGCAGCCATCGCCGCGAAGAAGATCGCTGAAAAGAGATTCACGGACGGAGTGGCGGCGCGCAGGTACGCGATCGAGGTGAGGCCCCACCAGCCGAGAGCGCTTCGGTAGGTCAGAACGCCCATCACGCTGCCAACGCCGAAGAACAACCAGGAGAGCAGCAGGGCGGCGATGAAGATCCCTATGGCGATCGCGGCGACTCGTACCCGACGCCGCATCGACCGTAGCGGAGCAAGAAGCGCCGGGAGGATGAAGAGCGGCCAGGTTTTGAATGCTGCGGCGATGCCCAGCCACGATCCGGCTCCGATCAAACGCGAGTCGCCGCGGCGCCCCATCATGACAACACCAACCGTCGCGCAGAGGGTTGGAATCGCATCGAACTGACCGTGGATGGCGGTGCAGTAGATAGAGATCGGATTCAGCGCGTACGCGAGCGCGGTTTTCCAGGGCGGGCATCCGTAGTCCTCGGCGACGGAGTAAAGAAACATCGTCAACACCAAATCCGCGGCGATCGGGGCGAGTTTGATGAGCAGATAAAACGGAATGTGCGTCGTCTCCGACAGGACCGACGCCAACCAGGTAAACGGCAGCCATAACGGCGGCCACGCCAACAGATACTTCGACGCGGTTGGATTCGCTCCCGATGCCAGCAAGCTTCCCCACGCGGCCCAACCCGCCACGTCGTCGGTACCGAAGACCAGCGCGGCCGGCACGACGCGAACGCCGAACGCGATCAGCAGGAGGCGCCGCTCGGGCGTTCTTGTCATGCGGCGCAAGAGATTCACGGTTGCATTCTGTGGGCATTTGGTTTGCGTGTGACCCGGCAGGAGGCCCTCATGTCCCGAGTGGAACCGAAGGAACGTCCCGCGAAACGCGAAGCGCAGGAAGGCCGCCGGCAGTCAGGCACCCGCGTCGATCGCACGCCGAAGACTGAGCGGACCGGCGATGAAGCGCCGCGGAATCAGGATCGCCGCAGTTGAAGAAACGGACGCTCGGCCAGTCTCTCAGCGTTTCCGCCATCGGCCTCGGCTGCATGGGGATGTCGGAGTTCTACGGCTCCCACGATGATGCGCAGTCGATCGCCACAATCCATCGCGCGCTCGACCTCGGCTGCAACTTTCTCGACACGGCCGACATGTACGGGCCGTTCACGAATGAGCAACTCGTCGGACGCGCTATCCGCGACCGCCGCGATGAAGTCGTGCTGGCCACGAAGTTCGGCAACATGCGCGGCGAGGACGGCGGCTTCCTCGGCATCAGCGGCAAGGCCGATTACGTTCGCAAGTGCTGCGACGCGTCGCTGCAACGCCTCGGCGTCGATCACATCGATCTTTACTACCAGCACCGCGTCGATCGCACCACGCCGATCGAGGAGACGATCGGCGCGATGGCCGATCTCGTCCGCGCCGGCAAGGTCCGCCACCTCGGCATGTCCGAGGCGGCCCCGCAAACGATCCGCCGCGCGCATGCCGTTCATCCAATCACCGCGCTGCAGACGGAGTATTCGCTCTGGAGCCGCGATCCCGAGGACGAAATTCTGCCGACCGTGCGCGAGCTGGGGATTGGCTTCGTCGCCTACTCCCCGATCGGCCGCGGATTCCTCTCCGGCCGCTTCAAAACGATCGACGACCTCGAACCCACCGACTACCGCCGCCAATCGCCACGCTTCCAGGGCGAAAACTTCGAACGCAATCTCGACCTGGTCCGCCGCATCGAGGAGATCGCCAAATCCAAAGGCGTGACGCCGGCCCAACTGGCGATTGCCTGGATCCTGTCGCAAGGCGACGACATCGTCCCGATCCCCGGCAGCAAGAGCATTCATCACCTCGAGGAAAATATCGCCGCGGCTGAAATCGAACTGACGCCTTCCGAGCTGGCGCGAATCGATGAAGTTGCGCCAAAAGGAATCGCGGCCGGCGATCGGTATCCGAGTATGACTGCGGTGAATGCGTGACCCTTTGCTAAACTCGGCGAAGTCATGAACGTCAGCGTAGAAGAAGTGAAGCGTGATCCCGAAGGGTTCCTGCACCGAGTCATTGAAGGCGAAACGCTGGTAGTTACCCAGCACGACAGGCCGGTCGCAGAAATTCGTCCGATCGAAGGGGTACGTCGTCCACGACCCTTCGGCCTTGCCGCGGGCACGTTCGTCGTACCCGATGATTTCGATGACCCATTGCCCGAGGAGGTGCTGCGAGATTTCGAGCAATGAGGCTGCTGCTCGATACGCACATCTTCTTGTGGTACATCACGGGAGACGAGCGGGTGTCGTCATCGATGCGTCAAGCGATCGAAGATTCGGACGCTTCATACTTAAGCGTCGTTTCACTCTGGGAAGCAACGATTAAGTATCAGCTTGGAAAGCTTCCACTTCCAGAAGAACCGCATCCGTGGCTATCCGTTCAGCGGGAGCTTCACGGAATTGAGCCGCTGCCACTTGACGAAGCCTCCGTAGCTCGCCTTGCCGGTCTGCCCGCTCATCACCGTGATCCTTTCGACCGAATGCTCGTATGCCAGGCGCTTGAGCATGAATTGCTAATCGTCACGGTCGACTCGGTTCTATCCCGCTATCCAGCTCAGTTTCTGCCTGTCGCCTAACTTCGACACTCACACCTCAATCCCCACCGCGCGCATCAACTCCAGCGCGTTGCTCTTGGTGACGACGCCGGGGCGCATGCGGTAGTCGAACATCACTTGTCCGTTTTCGATGTGGTCTTCGAAGTGGACGTTGGCGGCGCGCGGGGCAAGTTCGTCCGCGATTTGTGCGAGGGCGAGATCGTGCGTCGTCGCAAGGCCGATGGCGCCTCGGCTGACCAGACCGCGGATGATGGCGGCGGCGCCAATGCGGCGGTCGTGGGAGTTCGTGCCGCCGAGGACTTCGTCGAGGAGGAAGAGGAGCGGCGGGGGGATGCGCAGGATGTCGCGGATGCGGAGGATCTCGGCGTAGAAGCGCGACGCGCCTTCGGACAGCGAGTCGTTGAGGCTGATCGAGGCGCCGACGGACATCGGAGTCACGCGCAGGCGCGCGGCGCAGACCGGGGCGCCGGCGAGGGCGAGGATCGTGTTCACGCCGATCGCGCGCAGCAGCGTGCTCTTGCCCGACATGTTTGAGCCGCTGACGATGAGCAGGCGCAGGTCGCCGCCGATGCTGACGTCGTTTGCGACGCGGCGATCGCCCGGAATCAGCGGATGGCCGACGGCGTCTCCGTCAAAATTCGCGTCACCGTCGATCACCTCCGGCACCGTGAACATCGGATGTTCGAATGCGAATGAGCTGAGGGAGAGAAGCGCTTCGAGCTCACCGACCGCGTCGATCCACGCAACGATCTCGACGCCCGATTCCAGGCGCCAGCGTTCGATTGCGAAAGCGACGTTCGTGGTCCAGAGGAACAGCAACGCGAAGGGTGCGAAGAACTGATTGCGGCGCGCGTCGAGAAGCGCGACTAGTTTTCGTAAGCGTTCGATCTGGCGCGATGCGGGGACGCCGTTTCGCTCCAGTTTCGAACGGAGTGCGATCAGTCGCGGCGCTTTGAATGACTGGCGCTCCATCACGCCGAGCAGTCCAGCCAGCAACGCAAGCGCGGGTTCGCGTCGTTCGACGGCGCTGACGACTCTCGCTACTCGTTGGGCCATCCGCCGCGCAAAGAGGCTGACCACGACGATCATGATCATCAGCGGCAGCGATGCGTAGGGCGAATACACCGGCATCGCGCCGGGATTTGTGGCGTTGACGAGCCGCGAGATCAGCGACGGGATTCCGATGGCGAACGCGATCACTGCCAGTGCGGTGATGACGATCGATGCGATTCGTTCGCCGTTGCGTAGGAGCGCGGGCTCGCGCGACCATTCGTCGAGGTGCGCCTCCTCCACCTCAGTCGCGACCTCGGCGGTAGTGACGAACGTTTCCTCGCGCAGATCGATACGATCGCGCAGCTCGTTCACCGCAGTCTGCCGTTCGCGAACCTCGGTGGCGTTGGCGTCGCCCGGATGCAGCAGCCAGCGCGCAAGTGTGGCGCGTCCGGCGGCGGTAGTGGCAATGCAGAGGAGCTCGTAGAGCGACCCTTTGCCGAAGACATCGAGATCGGCGGCAAACGGATGATGCTCGGTCGCGAAGTTGCTGCCGTCGAATCCCCTCCCCTGCCACGTTCCATTCACGCGCTCGATGCCGCGTTCGCAGAACGTTGCCGCCGCCTCGGCGCGGCGTCTTCGGCGGATCAGACGGTCATGCGCGACGATGAGCGCGACAAACGCGACGATCGGAATCGCGATCCATCCGCTGAAGTGAAGGACGGCGACGAGAACCGCCGCGAAGAAGAAAACGATGCGTCCGAGGGAAACGGCGCGCTCCTTCGCGCGCAGCGACGCGGCCTCGGCGCGATGGTTCGCGAGTCGGTCGTTGTAGATGGTGTGCGGATCGGACACAGGCCGCGAGTATATGCAGCAAGCCTGTGTGGCACAGACACTCTTGTCTGTGCTGGTGAGGCTCGGGAGTGTTGCGAAAAAGAGCCGCTGCCTGAGGTTCAGCCACTGCACCTTGCGAAAGCACAGACAAGAGTGTCTGTGCCACACAGGCTCCTAGAACAACGCCATTTGCGTGTGCAGCGCCGGCACGCGCGGACGCGCGGGACGGCGTCGCGCGATCTCGTACACACCGGTCGCTTCGAACTGTTTTGCGATCGAGAGCTCGAGCTGATTGGTCGCGCCGAGGCGGGAGAGGAGGCGTGTGGCCATGTCGCGGACGATCGACTCGTGATTATTTTTCTGCGAGAGGTGGATCAGGCAGAGGGTTTTCAGGTCCGCGCCGATCATCCGTTGCACGGCAGTCATCGAATCATCGTTCGAGAGGTGGCCGAAGCGGGACATGATGCGGCGCTTGAGCGACCACGGGTAGCTGCCCATTCGCAGCATGTCCAGATCGTGATTGGCCTCGAAGAAAAGGCCGTCGCAATCGGAGAGGTGTCGGATTACAGGCGCGTCCGCGTGGCCGAGGTCGCTGGCGACGCCGACGCGGGTACCGTCGCGCGACTCGATCACGAAACAGGCTGGATCGGCGGCATCGTGCAGCGTGCGGCGTGCATGAATATTCAGTTCGCCGATTGCGAACGTCGAATCGTTCGGGAAGACGATGGTTTGCGTCTTCTCGCGGTCGATGCGGCTGGCGTCGAGCGTGCCCTGCGTCAAGTAGATCGGGATTCCGTACTTGCGTCCGATCGAGCCGGCGCCGCGAATGTGATCGTAGTGCTCATGCGTAATCACGATCGCCTGCACCTGCTCGATCGTTTTGCCGACCTGTTCCAGGCGTTTGCGCGTCTCGCGCGGGCCGAGGCCAGCGTCGACGAGGATGGAAGTTCCGTCGCTCTCGAAGTAGTACGAATTACCCGCACTGCCGGAGGAAAGAGGCGCGACGATCATTGGCGATCATGGTAGCAGGGCTCGCGGATACAATCCGCGCCGCATGATGGAACGCTTCATCGTCGAAGGCGGCAGGCGGCTCGAAGGCCGCATCAAGCCGGGCGGCAACAAGAACGCCGCGCTGCCGATCCTCGCCGCCTGCCTGCTCACCGACGAGCCGATCGTGCTGCGCAACCTGCCGGATATTCAGGACGTTCGGGTCATGCTCCAGATCATGGAAGGCATCGGCTCCTCGGTCGAACGGCTCGAGGCGAACGTCGTGCGCATTCACACCAAGGCCGAATGTTCTTCCGAGCCCGATCCCGATCTTTCGCGAAAAATCCGCGCGTCGATCCTGCTCGCCGGACCGCTTCTGGCGCGCTGCGGAGCCGCGAATATCGCCAAACCGGGCGGCGACGCCATCGGACGGCGCCGCGTCGATACGCACCTGCTCGCGCTCGAAGCCCTCGGCGCGCAAATCGAAGTGTCCGCGCAGGAGTACCGCATGTCGGTGCGCCATCTGCGCGGCGCAAACATGTTTCTCGACGAAGCGTCCGTGACCGCGACCGAGAACGCGATCATGGCCGCGGTGCTCGCCGAGGGTGAGACGCTGATTTACAACGCCGCCGCCGAGCCGCACGTTCAGGACCTCTGCAGTTTTCTCAACCTCCTCGGCGCGCAGATCGAAGGGATCGCTACGAACTCGCTGCGCATCCACGGCGTCGATTCGCTGCACGGCGGCGAGTTTCACATCCCCAGCGACCACATCGAAGTCGGCTCGTACATCGGCTTGGCGGCCGTGACGCGCAGCGAGCTGGTGATCGAGGATGCGGTGCCGAATCACATGTACGCGGTCCGCTACATGCTCGAGAAGGTCGGCATCGACATCAAGATCGAAGGAAAGGACATCCGCGTCCCGAAGGATCAGGCGCTGCGCGTTCGCTACGACATCGGCGCTGCGGTGCCGAAGATCGACGACGGGCCGTGGCCACTGTTTCCGGCCGACCTGCTGTCGATCATGATCGTCATCGCCACGCAAGCCGAGGGGACGGTGATGATTTTCGAGAAGATGTTCGAGTCGCGGCTCTTCTTCACGGACAAGCTCATTCAGATGGGCGCGCGGATCATCCTCTGCGACCCGCATCGCGCCATCATCGTCGGCGGACACCGGCTGAGCGGAGCGGAGATCTCGAGCCCCGACATCCGCGCAGGCATGGCGCTGTTGCTGGCCGCACTTTGCGCGAAAGGCGAGAGCGTGATCCACAACATTCATCAAATCGATCGCGGATACGAGCGGATCGAGGAACGCTTGAATCCCCTCGGCGCGCGCATTCGGAGAGAGCGAGATTCGTAAATGTTGAATGTTGAATGTTCAATGTTGAATGTTGAATGAAAGGCCAGGTCGCCGCCGTGGTCATTCAACATTCAACATTCAACATTCAACATTCAACATTGGCCTTTGACGGTCCGGCCCCCGCCGTCATGGGCATCCTCAACATCACGCCCGACTCGTTCTCCGACGGCGGCGTGCACTTCGATCAATCGAAAGCCGTCCACGCCGCGCTGCAGATGGAGGAGGACGGCGCGACGATCATCGACGTCGGCGGCGAATCGACGCGGCCCGGCGCGGAGCCGTTAGCTGCGCAGGTCGAGATCGATCGGGTCGTTCCGGTGATCGAACAGATCCGGCGTCGGAGCGGCGTGACGATCTCGATCGACACACGCAAATCGGCCGTGGCGGAGGAAGCGATCGCCGCCGGTGCGAACATCGTCAACGACGTGAGCGCGATGCGTTACTCGGCAGGAATGCCGGCGATCGTGGCGAAGAGCGGCGTGCCGGTGATCCTGATGCACATGCGCGGCGAACCGGCCACGATGCAGCAGTTCACGGACTACGACGATGTCGTGAATGACGTCGCAACCGAGTTGTCGTCGATGATCGATGATGCCGTCGCTGCCGGCGTCGATCGCGAAAAAATCCTCATCGATCCCGGCATCGGTTTCGCGAAGACGTTTGACCATAACCTCGAGCTTCTCGCGCGCGCGAACGAGCTGACGGCGCTCGCTCCACTCGTCATCGGCGCGTCGCGCAAAGCGTTCATCGGCCACATCACCGGACGCGATTCCGGCCCCGACCGCGCCCTCGGATCGCTAGCCGCCGTCGCCGCGGCCCAACGTTCGGGCGCGGCGATCGTACGAGTGCATGACGTGCGCGCGACGGTCGATTTTCTGAAAGTGTGGATGGCTATCGAAGGACGGCGGCGGCCATGAACTGGTACGACCGCATCCTCTCGCTTCAATTCACGTGGCGCGACGCCGTCGACATCCTCATCGTCTCCTTCGTTATTTACAACATCCTGGCGCTGATCCGCGGCACGCGCGCGATGCAGGTCTCGATCGGCCTGGTCGTCCTCGGCAGCTCTTTCTTCGTCGCGCGCGCGTTCGACCTTCCCGCGCTCGAGGCGATCTCGCGGCAGATTCTGTTTTACCTGCCGTTCGCGGTAATCGTTCTCTTTCAGGCCGAGATCCGGCGCGCGCTGGCGCGGATGGCGTCGAATCCATTGCTGTCGCTCGTGGCCGGCGTCGCGACGCCGGTTCCGTTCGACGAAATCCTGAAAGCGGCTACCGTCCTTTCCGCGCAGCGTATCGGCGCGCTGATCGCCATCGAGCGCGCGCAGAGTCTGCGCATGTATGCCGAGGCAGCGAAGAGCGTCGACGCGGTTGTCTCGGCGGATTTGCTCATCACCATCTTCGTTCCCGGTGGTCCGCTGCACGACGGCGCGGCGATCATCCGCGGCAATCGCATCGTTGCGGCGGGCGCGTTCCTGCCGCTGACGACGTCGGCCGATCCGAAGCTCGCGCACGGAACGCGCCATCGCGCGGCGATTGGGTTGTCCGAGGATAGCGACGCGTTGGTGCTGATCATCTCGGAGGAAAACGGCTCGATCGCAGCGGCCACCGAAGGCGTCCTGCACGAGCATCTCGACCGCGATCAACTTCTGCAGCTGATGACCGAGAGGCTGAGGGCGATTCGCAAATGACCGCCAACTTCCCGCTCAAAATCCTCTCGGTCTTTCTTGCGTTCGTGGTGTGGTTCGCCGTCTCCGCGCCGCGGCGGGAGCCGGTGTCGGAGCGCGCGTTCGCGGCGCCGGTGTCGCTGGTTCGGATGCCGCGCGACCTCGCCATCACTACGCCCGTACCCGACACCGTCAGCGTTCGCTTGCGGGGCCGCGTCTCCGACCTCCGTTCGCTGTCGTCGCAGAATCTCGAAGTGACACTGGATGTGAGTTGGGTCACACCGGGCGACGCAGTTATCACGCTCAGTCCGCAGGCCATGAGCGTGCCACCGCAGATCGACGTCGTGGCGATGGAGCCGACCAAACTGCGCTTCCACGTCGAGCCGCTGCGGCAGAAAGTCGTCCCGATCCGGCCGTTCCTGATCGGCCAGCCGCCGCCGGGATACAACACCGGCGATCCGACGCTCGTCCCCGATCACGCTCTAATCTCCGGCCCGGCCTCGCAGATCCGGAACGTCACGGAAGTGGCCACCGAACGGATTATCATGACCGGCCGCACCGACACGTTCCTGCAGAACGTGACCGTCGTCTCCGACTCGTCGCTCATCCGCATCATCGAGCCGCTGACGACGCAGGCCACGGTGCCGGTGAGCCCGGAGATCGGCCCGGTCGCGCCGGT
>JAXDIO010000274.1:0-8108 GCA_034663965.1 Thermoanaerobaculia bacterium
GCTTCTGCCAGATGATGAGCGGCGACGTCACCGTTCACAGCGTCCCGGGCGAAGGGAGCGTCTTCACCATCAAACTTCCGGCCACGGTGATCGAGGCAGTCGCGATCGAGCCGGAGGCGTTGATCGAAGATCGCCGGCTATCTCCGGCAGTTCCGGACCTCGTTGCGACCGACGGCGAAGCGGTTCCCGCGGCCCGCACCTGCGTGCTGGTCATCGACGACGATCCGCTGCAGCGCGATCTGATGCAGCGTTATCTGCGAAAAGAAGGGTTCTCGGTCTGCGCGGCCAGCGGTGGCGCGCAGGGATTGCGCCTGGCCAGGCAGCTCCTGCCCGCGGCCATCACGCTCGACGTGATGATGCCCGACATGGATGGCTGGAGTGTTCTGTCCGAGCTGAAAAGCGACGCAGTCCTGAGTGAAATCCCCGTGATCATGCTGACGATGGTCGATGATCCGGAGCGCGGATTCACGCTCGGCGCATCGGAGTACGTCACCAAGCCGGTCAATCGGCGGCGCCTGTCGCAGATCTTGAAAAAGTACACCTGTCCCGCGCCGCCGTGCCCTGTCCTGGTGATTGACGACGAGGTCTCCAGCCGCTCGCTGATGCGCGCCATTCTGGAAAAAGAAGGATGGGTCGTATCCGAGGCCGGCAACGGAATCGAGGCGTTGGAGAGCATGACGCGCGAACGTCCGCGGTTGATCTGCCTCGACCTGATGATGCCGGAGATGGACGGCTTCGCGTTCGCCGCCGAAGTGCGCAAGCGTCCGGAATGGCGATCGATCCCGATCGTCGTGATCACCTCGCAGGACCTCACCAACGATGACCGCCGCCGGTTGAACGGCAATGTCGAAAAGATTCTGCGGAAGGACGGCGACTCGCGCGAGGTCCTCCTCGAACAGGTCCGCGATCTTCTCGCCGACAGCAAGGCCACCCGCGCTCCTCGGCAGCATGCTGAGGTTCCCGTACTCGAAGGAGCAACGCCGTGACAACGATCCTGATCGTCGAAGACAACGAAATGAATCGCGACATGCTGTCGCGCCGGCTCGAGCGCAAAGGCTACGAAGTTTTGATTGCGGTCGATGGAGAAAAGGGAGTCGAAGTGGCGCGGGCCAAACTCCCCGACCTGATTCTGATGGACATGAGTCTGCCCGTCGTCGACGGCTGGGAAGCGACGCGGCGTCTGAAGGCCGATGACCGCCTCAAATACATTCCTGTGATCGCGTTGACCGCGCATGCGATGGCGAACGACCGCGACAAAGCGCTCGAAGCGGGATGCGATGAATACGACACGAAGCCGATCGAACTGCCGCGTCTCCTCGCCAAGATGGAAGCGCTGTTGGCCCACGTCCTGGAGCCGGTGTCTTGAGTCTGGCGCCACGTCCGGAATCCGAATCACCGGCCCGTGCTGTGCGGACGAGCGTGTCGCCGCAACTTCTTCACGATCTGCGCAGCCCTCTCAATCACATCATCGGCTACTCGGAAATGCTGACCGAGGAAGCGGACAGCCAGCGTCGTGAAGGGTTCGCAACAGACGTCGAAAAAATCCGCGACGCCGGCCACCGCATGCTCGCGATCATCGAGGAGAACTTCACCTCCGCGCGCGAGGCGATTCCTGTTCTGCACGAGACGGAATCACCGAGGCAGCCGGATGCAGGCGCGCAAAGCGCTGCGGAAACACCCGGACACCTGCTCGTCGTCGATGACGACCCGGCCAACCGCGAAGTGCTTTGCCGGCGCCTGGAGCGGCAGGGTCATGACGTCCAAACTGCCGGCAGCGGCCTCGATGCGATGCGTATCCTCGGCGAAGCCGCCTTCGACCTGGTCCTGCTCGACATCATGATGCCGGAGATGGACGGCTACGAAGTCCTGGGCCGTATCAAGGCCGATAGCCGCCTGCAGAACATCCCAGTGATCATGATCTCTGCGCTCAACGAGCTGCAGTCGGTGGTGCGCTGCATCGAAGCCGGCGCCGATGATTACCTCACCA
This sequence comes from Thermoanaerobaculia bacterium, assembly GCA_034663965.1. GTDB lineage: Bacteria > Acidobacteriota > Thermoanaerobaculia > Gp7-AA8 > Gp7-AA8 > JADGNZ01. The sequence goes on from JAXDIO010000274.1 coordinate 1,988, forward strand.
AGCCATTCAATCCGACGCTGCTCAAGGCGCGCATTGATTCCTCTCTCGAGAAGAAGCGTTGCCGCGATCGCGAGGCCGCTCTCTTCGAGCAAGTGCAGAACAATTACGAACGTCTGCAGCAGCTCGAAACGCAACGCGACGACATGCGCAACATGATCGTTCACGATCTCCGCACGCCGCTGACGGCGGTCATGGTCGGCGTGGAGATGATGGAAAACGACGGAGATCTCAACGAGATGCAGCACGAAATCATGACCATCGCCGCAAGCGGCGGCCGGACTCTGCTCGGCATGATCAACGATCTGCTCGACGTGGAGAAAATGGAGTCCGGTCCGACGCAACTGCAATACGACGAAGTCAATGCGGCGTCGCTCGTGGCGGTCGCAGTCGCGCAGGTGGCGTTCCTCGCGGAAGAGAGCCGTACATCACTCGTGACCGACGTCGCCGCAGATCTGCCAGTGTTCTTCGGCGACGAAAAGAAATTGAGCCGCACGCTCGTCAATCTCATCGGCAACGCCATCAAGTTCACCGGCGCAGGCACGGTAACGGTCAGCGCGCATTCCGACGCCGCGATGATCCGCTTTTCCGTGCGCGACACCGGCCAGGGCATCCCGGCCGCGTCGTTCGGCCGCATCTTCGAAAAATTCGGCCAGCTCGACTCGAGTCGTGTCGGAACAGGCCTCGGACTGGCCTTCTGCAAGTTAGCCGTCGAGGCGTACGGCGGCAGCATCACCGTCGAGAGCACCCTCGGCGCCGGCAGCACATTCTCGTTCACGATTCCGGTGGGCATCGATCGATGAGCGCAAAACGGATCCTCGTGACGGAGGACGACCCGTCGATTCGCAGGCTCCTCGCCACGATCCTGCGCCGCGCCAAATATGAAGTCGATACGGCGTCGAACGGCCACGATGCGATCGAGAAAACAAAGAAGACGGATTACGACGTGATCGTGCTCGACCTCATGATGCCGGTCATGAGCGGCTTCGAAGTTCTGGAACGCCTCGCCGTTCGCGCGCCAAAGCCGCGCTTCGTCGTGATCCTGTCAGCCGCACCGCACGACGCCATCGCCAGGGCCGGCGGCGCGAACGTGTTCGCCACTCTCCATAAACCTTCAGCAATCCACGAAATCCTCGCAACCGTCGACGCCTGCATCGCCGCGCCATAACACCGCTTCCTGCGAAAGGAGATCCGATGTCCGCCAACGAACGCACCGCCGCCAACGACCTTCATCTCGTGATCAAGGCGAACGACGCTGCCACGCAGTTGACCGAGCTTGCCTTCGAACTGCTCGAACGGCGGGAGGCGATTCTCGATGCGTGGCGTGCCGCGGGCGACACGGGACCGGGCAACATCGCCTCGTCGCTCTCCCGTGCGCAATTCAACGATCACATCCCCGCGGTGCTCGACTGTCTGGCCGCCACCCTTCGGTCGTGGCCCGAGGAACAGGATGCGGAAGCGGTAAAGCTACAGGCAGATCGCGTTTGCGAGCATGGTCTGCAGCGGTGGCAGCAGGGCTATCCGCTTCGCGAATTGATCGCCGAGTGGGGCCACCTGCAGGTGGCTGTCGTCGATGAGCTGGAGCGCTACGCGGAGGAGCACCGCGCTCTCGATCCCAGCGTCATGCCGACGGCGCGCCGTGTCTGGGCGCAGCTGTGTGCAGGCGGCGTCACGCAGAGCGCGACGCAATACTGGCGGCTGCAGCAGGCAGAGTCGGCGGGTCACGTCAATGATCTGGAGAAGGCGCTTTCGGCGCTGCACGCGATCGAGCAGTCGCGCGCCGAGGCGTGGCGGACAGCGGCGCATGACCTGCGCGGCAGCGTTACGGTGGTGAAGGGCGCGGCCACGTTGCTGAACGAGAGCGATGCGACGCAGCCGGAACTTCGCGGCGAAGTGGCCGACATGCTCAGCAAAAGCGTCTCCTCGCTTCACGACATGCTGAACGATCTGCTGAGCCTTGCCCGCCTCGAAGCGGGACACGAGCAGCGCGAGCTCACCACATTCGACGCCGCCGCGCTGCTGCGCGACTTCTGCGCCGCGTCACAGTCTGCCGCGGCGGACCGCGGTCTCTATCTGAAGATGGACGGACCGGAATCGATGCCGGTGCAGGGCGACCGAACCAAAATTCTGCGCATCGTCCAGAATCTTCTACTCAACGCCGTCAAGTACACGCAGCGCGGCGGCGTGACCGTGACGTGGGGACTCGACCAGGGCCGCGACACTGACCGCTGGACCTTCTCGGTGCAAGACACCGGGCCGGGCATCGATGAAAACCATTCCGCGCCGCTCGCGCAGGAGCTTCTCAGCGCCACGGAAGCGTCCGACGAAGCCCGAGATGCAAGCACCGATCGCCGTCGCGACATCCCCGCCGCCGCGACGCTGCCGTCGGCATCGGAAGCACTCCCGCAAAGTCAGCAGCCCGGCGAAGGCGTGGGATTGTCAATCGTCAAGCGGCTCTGCGAGCTGTTGGACGCCGGACTGGAGCTAGCCACGAAACCAGGTCAGGGCACGACGATTCGCGTGATCCTGCCGCGGAGTTACTAGCTTCGGGTTACCTGGCTTTGCGAAGAGACCGGAGGCGCGCCGGATTCATTGAGCTGTTGCGATCTCTTCTTCGTCAGTAACTTCGAAGATGCTGGTGGCAAGGTCCTGCAGGAAGATGACGAGATTCGTGCCTCCGCTGCGACGTGCCGATGGCACGAGCAGTCCATCGTGTCCTAGCCAATTCACGGCCGCACCAATGGTTCTGCAAGGCAGGTGATCAATGCTGGCTAGCACGTCGTCGGTTATGCCAAGCCGGGGAAGAAGCTCAGTGCCGGTAAGATCGATCACGTTCTTCAAGCCAACGCGAATCGTGAACAACGTTCGTTTCACTTTCGGTGGCAATGGCTGAAGGCTGATGTAATAGTCCGCCTCGGCAAGTGCTGTTTCACGCTCACAACTCGCGTAGACGGCCGCGAGGCCGGGGGCATTCCACCTCGCTCCTCCCGTATTCGCGCGCGCCGGAGGATGCGATCCAAACATGTGACGGTATACGGTTCCGTTCCATGCAGATGCCGCTGCCGACTGCAAAATATCCAGCATCTCCGGCCGGAAAATCATTACACGTACGCACCCGAGCGCAGTTGGTCGAGGATTGCGAACACGTCCTGTGTCTTTCCAGCCTGGATGCGAGCAGCTGCGGTCTCGCCGCCCAACAATTTGTGAGGACTAAAGAGCCAAAGCTTTGCTTTTTCTGGTGAATAGAATTCCGCAAGCTCGCCGAGGAAGAACTCAAGCTCAAGAAGACGGTGCAGGCGATCACGTTGCGGATCAATTTTGCCAGTGCTCCATCGTGAGACGGTTTCAGGAGTCGTGTCGAGCAATTGCGCAACATCGCGGCCACTGATTCCGCCTAGCTCTTTGATGTTTTCAAGTCGTTCGGCAAGCGCTGAGGCCATGACTGAACCTTTCCTCGTTTCGTGTGGCTGATCAGGCGCCGCCGCTCTAGCATCTGCATCGAGATTGACGTACGCATTGACGTTAACGTTGACATTACGCCAGCATTCAGATGATGTCAAACTGGCGGAAAGGACTCAGTTCGTCAAAACTTCACTTCCTGACTCGACGCTCGCACGTTGCACGGCTCGCAGAGCCAGCCGTGCGTTGTCAGCTTGAACGGCCCGTCGTTCTCGTCGCGGAAGAGTGTGCGCGTTTCGCGGCACCAGTCGCAGCGGACTACGTGCGGATTTCCGAAATGGGGATTGTCTTTCAGGAATCCGGCGGCAACTTCTTTCTCGTCGGCGATCAGGTCGTCGCTGCGCAGGACTTTTCCTGCGGTCGTTCGAACGGCTTGTCTGGTCATGAAATCCTCCCGTGTTCGTCGAGCCAACTCAAAATGCCGCGGATGCTTCCCGTGGCCATCGCAATGCAGGTATCCGCGGCGCCGTAATAGAGATGGAGCGCGTCGCCGTCCGCGCCGATCGTGTAGCCGCAGGGGAACGTCACGTTGTTGACGTCGCCGTGCGTTTCGTACGGCTCTTCGGGACCGAAGATCCACTCATCCCCTCGGAGTAAGAGTTCCGCCGGATTCTCGAGATCGAAGAGCGCGACGCCGAGCCGATACAGGCTGCCGGCCGCGTTCGAACGGACGCCGTGATACAGCATCAACCAGCCGCGAGCTGTTTCGATCAACGGAGGCGAGAGGCCGACCTTGTTCGCATCCCACCAGCCGCCGCGGCGAGCTTGCAGCATCATGCGATGGCCGCCCCAGCTCCGCAGATCGGGTGAATACGAAATCCAGACGTGCGCGCCGGAGTCGGCGATCGGACGATGCACGAGCGCGTACATGCCGTCGATGCGGCGCGGCAGCAGCGCGGCGTCTTTGTCGTCCGGCTGCATGACCAAGCCGTATCGTTCGAAGCTGACGAAGTCCTCGGTCAACGCCAGCGACACGCCCGGCCCGCCTTTTCCGAACGCGGTGTACGCGATCGCGTAGCGGCCCAACTCCGCCATCCACGTGATGCGTGGATCTTCGACGCCCCACAACTCCTCGGGATGGTTTTCAGGATCGGAATTGAGCGTCGGATGCGCATCGATGATCCAGCCGCTCTCGCCGTCGGCGGAGCGCGCCGCGCAAAGGTGCGAGAGCCCGCGACGATCTTCGACGCGGCAGAGCAGCAGCGTCGTACCGTCGCGGAGCAGCGTGGCGCCGGCGTTGAAGACGGTGTGGACCGGATACGGCCAGTCGGCCGCGCTGAGAATCGGATTGCGTTCGCTGCGATGAAAGAGCGTCGCGTACTTTTCGGTCATGCGCTGACCGCCACGAGAACCTCGGACGCGACATTCGCGCGCTGCATCTCGAACGCGCGCATGTCCATCAGCGCGAGCAGGAAGGAGAGCGTCGATTCCGCGCCCTGATTTTCGTTGAGGCGATCCGCATGTAACGCGTCGCGGCAACCGCCGGAGAGCGGATCGTAGAGCGCCTGATGCAATTGGTTCTGGCCGAGGAACCAAGTGAAGGCGCGCCGCGCCTGATCGGCCCAGCGATGATCGCCGGTTGCGCGGAATGCGTGCATGCACGCGGACACCGTGGCGCACGCATCGACCGGCTGTTGATCGAACACCGCCGCCGTCGAGCCGCGTTCGAAAAACCCGTTCGTTCCGACCGGCGCGAAGTACCCCTCAGCCGTCCGTTGAATCGTCGTCAGCCATTCCAGCGATCGCAATCCCGTCGCCGACATCTCCGCATCGCCGGTCCATGACGCCGTCGCGATCAGTGCCTGCGGCAGCCGCGCGTTGCAATACGTGACGCTGTTTTCGAACCACGGCCATTCCGGATGATCGGTGCGCTTGAAGAGTCCCAGCAGCCGTTCGGCGATCGCGCGGCCGGACGCCTGCACGTTGCGGTCGCCCTCGAATGCGTGCAGGTATTGCTCGATGCCGAGGAGCGCAAAGGCCCAGGCGCGCGGACTGCTGAATGTCGACACGGCGGGAAGCGCAGCGTGAAAGAGCGCGCCGGCGAGACTGTGGCGTCCCGGATCGGCCGAGCATCCCACCACGGTGCCGAGCGCCCAGAGCGCGCGGCCGTGGCTATCCTCGGAACCTTGTTCTTCGCGCCACACGCGCGAGTGCGTCATGAAGTTCCGGAAACGTCCGATCGGCGCATTGAAGGCGTTGCTGACGAAGGCCAGATAGCGCGACGACAGACTTCGGACGAGCTTCGGATCATAGGACCCGGCGTCTTCGAGAAGGGTCATCAGCATCAGCGCGCGAGCGTTGTCGTCAACGCAGTAGCCTTCGTCGTAGCGTGGAACATTGAACGTGGCGTGCTGCAGGATTCCGGTATCGTCCGTCATTACGGCGACGTGCTCGAGATTCACCTGCGGCAGTTCCGCCGGCCGCGTCGCCAGCGTGCGCGCGCGGAACGCGGTCCGCAGTCGCTGCGCATGCTCGACGCGCGCGCGCTCGAACGACTGCAGATACGACTCCGCGACCGCCGGCCACAACATCGCCCGCCCGTGTTCGGCGGCGCGAAGTCTGAGTGTGAGCCGCTTCTCGGGATCGTCGAGCAGACCGACGATTTCTTTCCCGATGGCCGAACTGTCGCGCCACGGAACGAGAATGCCGCGGCCATCGGCCAGCA
>JAXDIO010000301.1:0-2952 GCA_034663965.1 Thermoanaerobaculia bacterium
CGTGCGGTTGCCCGGACGCAGCAGATCGTCGATCTCGATCTCGGTCACCACGCGGCGGCCGGCCATCGTTCCGTAGGCCTTGTAATTCGCGCGCTTGATCAGCTTTCCGGAGACGACGTAAAAGTCGGCGCGGCGCGGCTCGTACGACTGCTTGTCGATCCACAGCCGCACACGGTTGTAGGCGACGGACGGATCCTTCGCCACGAGGTCGATGACGAACGCGTCGCCATCCTCGGCCACCGCCGTCGCGTTGTAATCGACGGTGAAACTCGTACGCGCCACGTCGCCGTTCGAGGCCTGCCCCATCAGCCGCTGCATCGGCGAGATGCGGATCGGCCGGCTCGCGGTCGGAATATAGATCCACATCGCGTCGCGGAGCATCAGCAGGTATTTGCCTTTCTCTGTCTGCGGAAAGGTGAACTCGACGACGCTGCGGTCGCTGCTCTTCCCGTAAACGCGAAAACGCGAGGTGTCGGTCTTGCCGCCGGTTGCGAATGAGGTCAGTTCGACGTCGACGGAAAAGCTCTCGATTGGATTGCGAAAAACGTCGGCGCGCGCGAGGACGGATGCGGCTTTGTCGTCGGCGATCAGCGGCAGTGCGATGAAAAGAAATGCGAGGGCAATGAGTCGTTTCATGGTCAGTCCTTCAAATGTGGCCGAGGGCGTCGACGATCTTCAGCCGCGACGCTTTGAGCGCCGGGAGGATCGACGATAGCGTCGAGGTGATGACGGCGATGAGGAAGGCGGTGATGAGGATGCCGGGCTGCAGCATCACGCGCAGCGGGTAGCCCTGCGTGTAGCCGGGCGGCGGCGGCAGCATGATGTGCACGCCGTTGATGAGGTTGGAGATGCCGAAGCCGAACAGCAGCCCCGCCACGCCGCCGATGATGCCGATCATCAGCCCCTCGGCCAGGAAGAGTCTCAAAATGCGCGCTCGCGTCGTGCCGATGGCCATCATCGTGCCGATCTCGCGCGTCCGTTCGAAGATCGACATCACGATCGTGTTCGCGACGCTAAAGATCACGATGGCGAAGACGACCATCCCGATGAAGCCGAAGATCCCGTTATAGAGCGCCACGACCTGGTGGTAGAAGGTCGCCAGCTGCGACCAGTCCTTCATCTCCAGCGCCCAATGATTCTTCGCGAAGAGCGTGGTGAGGTCGGCGCGGACGGCGGCGGTGTCGTCGGTGTCGTTGAGCATGACCAGCAGGCGCTCGACTTTCGTTGTCTGCAGCAGTTGCTGCGCGCCGGCCAGCGGCATCTTGATGGCGCGGTCGTCGTACTCCTTCACGCCGCTCATGAAAATGCCGGCCACGCGCACGTCGATCGCGTTGAGCGAGCCTGAAGTCGTGGTCGACATCAGCGTCAGGTAGTCGCCCGGCTTGGCGTGCATCGATGCGGCAAGGCCGCGGCCGAGGATGACGGCGTCGGATTCGTTGGCGGGGAGGTCGGTGCCGGAGACGAGGCGCTGGGCATTCATGGCCTTGTCCTCCTTCGGCTCGACGCCGGTGGCCATGAACGTTTCGGACTTGTCGCCATTGCTGACGAGACCCATCAGCGTGATCTGGGCAGTGGTCATGCGCACGCGCTTGTCCGCCTGGATCGCGCGGCGCAGTTGCGCCACATCTTCGAGCCCGTACTCGAGCGGCTTCTTGGCCTCGGCGCGTTCGAAGCCGGCTTTGTAGATCTGCAGATGTCCCAGCCGGTTGCGGATGGTGCTCTCGCGCAGACCGTGAAAGGTGATGGCTTTGTAGCCGCCGAAAAGGATCAGGCCGACGGCACCGAAGACGATGACGAGCAGCGTGATAGCCGAGCGGCGGCGATTGCGGAAGACGTTGCGAAGGGCGAGTTTGGTGAGCATGTTCGTTCCTTACGAAGCGCGCGCTTCGAGCAGTGGTTCGTTTACAAGGGCTCCGTCGTGCATGCGCATGCAGCGGCCGGCCCGCGACATCAGCGCGGGATCGTGCGTGGCGAAGATGAACGTGCAGTGGGTTCGGGCGTTGAGCGTTTCCAATAAGTCCAGAATCTTCGCGGCGGTGACGGAGTCGAGATTCGCGGTCGGCTCGTCGGCCAGGACGAGTTTCGGCTGTCCGGCCATGGCCCGCGCAATGGCCACACGCTGCCGCTGCCCGCCGGAAAGCTGATCGGGACGCTGGCGCGCCTGATCGCTGAGTCCGACCTGCTCCAGCCAATCGAGCACACGCTTGCGGCGCGCCGCCGCCGGGACATGTTGCAGCAACAGCGGGTACTCGACGTTCTCGTACGCGGTGAGAACCGGGATCAGATTGAACGTCTGGAAGATGAAGCCGAGGGTGTCGCGGCGGGTGGAGGCGAGGCGGTGGAGCGGGACGGGCGTGACATCGACGCCATCGATAACGATCCGTCCGGAGTCCGGTTTGTCGATACAGCCGATGAGGTTGAGCAGCGTTGTCTTACCACTGCCGGATGGGCCTGCCAGCGCCAGAAAATCGCCACGATCGACATCCAGCGAGACGCCGGTCAGCGCGCGCACATTCACGCGTCCCAAGGGATAGGTTCGCGTCACATCGAGCAGTCGTACGAGAGGTTGTTGGTGCATCGGTATCTCCTTCGCCGCCCAATCTAGGCGTGCGCCGGAGGCACCGCATGTGCAGGAAGAACGGGGTCCGCATCATGACTTTCGGCATACACACCGAAAATCGCCGTTTGACGCGGAGGGTGCGGTAGAGCACAATCGCGCGAAAACGTAGTAGGAGAGGAACAAACGAATGGCGACAACAAGCAAGAAGAAGAGCGGCGGCAGCGGGCTGTCCGCGTTAGTGACTCCGAGCAGCGACCTGGCGGCAATCGTCGGCAGCAACCCCATGCCGCGCAGCGAGATCACCAAGAAGGTATGGGACTACATCAAGGCCAACGGCCTTCAGGACCAGACCAACAAGCGGATGATCAACGCAGACGACAAGCTGCTGAAGA
>JAXDIO010000309.1:0-26532 GCA_034663965.1 Thermoanaerobaculia bacterium
GTTACTTCTTGTCTTTCTTCGGCTTCTTGGTCTCTTTTTTCCGGGCGTTGTTTCCTTTGGCCATGACGTCCTCCTCAGGTTTTTGTGTGACGCGCAATGGTAACGCAGAGCAGGAACGGATCATGAAACCTGATCGCGCATGCGCAAGACGATTCCGTTTCTAATTCTGCTGATCGCGTACGGATGCAGCGAGACTGCGAAGCTGCCTGTGTCGGCGGTGACCGGTCCGAATCCGACGCTCGTCGAACCGAAGCCCCAGCTCATCCCGACGTTCCAGATCGCGCCGGCGAAAGGATGGCCGCAAGGAACGACCCCGATTGCCGCGGCAGGATTTTCGGTGAATGCGCTCGCGACCGGACTCGATCATCCGCGCTGGCTCTACGTCCTCCCGAACGGCGACGTCCTCGTCGCCGAGACGAACGCGCCGGAACGTCCCGACGACCGCAAGGGACTGAAGGGATGGATCATGAAAAAGATGATGAAGAAGACCGGCGGCGCGGTGCCGAGTGCGAATCGCATCACGCTGCTCCGCGATGCGGATGGCGACGGTGTCGCCGAAACGCGCAGCGTCTTTCTGCACGGATTGACTTCGCCATTCGGCATGGCGCTCGTCGGCAACGACTTCTATGTCGCCGATACCGATGCGCTGCTGCGCTATCCGTATGCCGAGGGCGAAACGTCAATCGGCGCGGCGGCGGTGAAAGTGGCTGACCTGCCTGCGGGAACGATCAATCATCACTGGACCAAGAACGTCATCGCCAGTCGCGACGGCGCCAAGCTTTACGTCTCGATCGGCTCGAACAGCAACGCAGGTGAGAACGGGATCGACAAGGAGGCGGGCCGCGCCGCCATCATGGAAATCGATCGCACCACCGGCCGCTCACGCATCTTCGCGTCCGGACTCCGCAATCCGGTCGGCATGTCGTGGCAGCCGCAAAGCGGCGCACTCTGGACCTCGGTCAACGAGCGCGACGAAATCGGCAGCGATCTCGTTCCCGACTACATGACCTCCGTCAAAGAGGGCGCGTTCTATGGCTGGCCATTCAGCTACTACGGTCAACATGTTGACGACCGCGTGAAGCCGCAGCGCCCCGATCTCGTCGCTTCCGCCACCGTCCCTGACTACGCCCTCGGCGCGCACACGGCATCGCTCGGGCTCACGTTCTACGACGGCAAGCTCTTTCCGGCGCGCTACGCCGGCGGCGCGTTCGTCGGCCAGCACGGCTCGTGGAACCGCAAACCTCTCAGCGGCTACAAAGTGATCTTCGTGCCATTCGCGAATGGCCGTCCGAATGGAAGGCCCGAGGATGTGCTGACGGGATTCGTCGACGAGAAGGGCGACGCGCACGGACGGCCGGTCGGAATCGCGATCGACAAATCCGGCGCGCTGCTCGTCGCGGACGACGTCGGCAACACGATTTGGCGCGTCACGCCAAAGCGCTGAGGCGACAGCGCAACGCTGCCGCCTCAAATCACACGACTCAGTCGCCTTCTTTCACCGACACCGGGCCGTTGTGCGTGGTCAGCGTCACCGCGCGCGCGCCGGAGCCGAGGTCGATGCGGCGCGGCCAGCGCGGGCCGTAGTCATCGTCGTCTTCGCTGCTCTCCGCATACGCCTTTTTCGCGGAGCGGCAGGCGGCGCCGCGGCAGCTCACCGGCGAATTGCCATCGGTTTCGACGTGCACGCCGGAACCGTAGCTTGCTGGCACTTTCAGCGAAAGCGGACCGTTCTCGGTCGACGCGTCGAGGTTGCCGGAGGTCCACGAGGATCCCGCCAGCTTGACGGAGATCGGACCGTTGGTCGCGCGCAGCGTCACCTTGCCGGAGTTGCCTGCGAAGGAGATCGGCCCGTTCTGCGTGTGGATGTCGAGCGTTCCCGAAGAATCCTTCACGCCGATGGGGCCATTCAGCGCATGCGCGGTCACCGAGCCGTCGACGCCGTCGATCGAGATGGGACCGTTGCTGGCGTCGAGGTCGAGCGTGGCGTTGCGCGGCGTGGAGACAAGGAAGTAGACGATCGAGCGTGAGTCGTTGTCGGCGCGATCGGCGCTCACTTCATTGCCGCTGACGTTGACGCGGATGTCGTTCGCATTGCCGAGCACCGAGGCCTTGCAGGCTTTGACGGCGAATGCCGAAGACGTGGTGCCGATGACTCGAATGCCGCCGTTGTGATCGCTGCGCACTTTCAGCGAACGCATGCTGCTGACCGGCACGTTTTCCTCGATGACCGGCACCGTCCGGTCGTTGTAACGGACGCGGAGCGCGCTGCAGTCGCGGACGTCCTCCCAGTCGTCGATGGAGACCGAGAGTCCGTGATTCGAATAGTCGCTATGTCCGTGGTAATCCGAGACGGCAGCGAGGGGAAGGGCGAGGGCGATGAGGGCAGGTACGAGGGCAAGTCGTCGCATGGTGTTCCTCCGTTTCGAGGGTTTGGACGCCGGGGTTGGGGGAAGGTTAGCTGAGGCGCTGATACGATCGCGGAGATGAATCGTTTCGACCTGCAAGAAATGGCGGAGGAACGTGTAGCGGATGCTGCGGCGCTGCTCGAAGCGCAGCGTTATCAAGCCGCGTACTACCTTTGCGGTTACGCGATCGAATGTGCGCTGAAGGCATGCATCGCGAGAAAGACTCGGGAGTTTGATTTCCCCGATCGGGAGCTTGCGAATGATAGCTACGTTCATAACCTCACAAAGCTGCTGAAGGTCGCGGCTATCGATGGGCTCCTTCAAGAAGAAGAAGGACGAAACCGACTTTTTGCAAAGAACTGGGGCATCGTGAAAGACTGGTCGGAGACGAGCCGATACGATGCCTCGATTACACCGGCACAGGCGTCAGGATTTTTTCTCGCCGTGATGGATGAATCGAACGGGGTGCTCTCATGGCTGAAGAGACAGTGGTGAAAGAAACGCTCAACGAAGAAATGAAATGCCTTGGTGCCTCGCTAACGCGAGCGCTTGACGAGGCCGGCTGGCCGGTTGTCGCGGCGTTCTGGTACTTCGAATCCGACGAGAATCAGTGGATGCTCATGCTGGCGTTACCGCGTGTCACGTCGGATGGTGCCGGCGAATCGTACATGGCCGTCATTGACGCTCTTGACGCGCTTAATCTGTTACGTTCGAATGTCAATCACATCCGGGTGGTCGCACCTGATCACCCCGTTGTGCGCGCACTGACGTCCAGGATTCAGACCGGATGGACGATCACCGGAATCCCGTTTTCGCGGCAGGCGATCGACCGCGCCATCATCGACGACGCCTACATCTACCGCGTCACCTCCGAATCGGCCGCGGCCTGAGTGTCCGGCTTCTTGAAACGCGCGGCGCGGCGGTTGCCGTGGCTTGGCGATCTGCATCGCTACATCGTCGCGCTCGAGGCGGAGCGGGATCAGTTGCGGGCGGACCTGGCGCATTGGAAGACGTGGATGTCGCCAGGGCATTTCTACTCGCCCATCCCGGCGATCGATGATGTTCGCGCGCGCGAGGCGGAGTTGTTCGGACCTCCGCCGCCGTCGCTGCCGGGGATCGATCTTCGCGAGGATGCGCAGGTCGCGCTGGTGAAAGAGCTGGCGAGCTTCTACAACGAGCTGCCGTTTCCGCGGACGCAATCGCCGGAGTCGCGTTACTGGTTCGAGAACTGGGCTTACTCCTACGCCGACGCCATCTTTCTCTACTCGATGCTGCGCCATTTGCGTCCGAGGCGGGTGATCGAGGTCGGATCGGGATTTTCGTCCGCGGCCATGCTCGATACCTCCGATCGCTGGCTGCCGGAAACGTCGTTCACGTTCATCGATCCCGATACATCGACGCTCGATGATCTGCTTCGGCCGGCCGATCGCGAGCGTGTGACCATCATCCGAGCGAAACTGCAGGATGTCCCTCTGACGACATTCGATGTGCTCGAAGCTGGCGACATCCTCTTCATCGATTCCACGCACGTTTCGAAAACTGGGAGCGACGTCAACCGCATCATCTTCGACATCCTCCCGCGCCTCGCGCCTGGTGTTCACGTCCACTTCCACGACGTCTTCTATCCGTTCGAGTATCCGAAGGAGTGGGTCTACGAAGGGCGCGCGTGGAACGAGGACTACATCCTGCGGGCCTTCCTCGAGTTCAACGAGGCGTTCGACATCGTGCTGTTCGGTACGTGGCTGGCGCGATTCCATCGCGATCTACTCGCCGAGCTGATGCCGCTGACGCTGGAGAATCCGGGCGGCAGTCTGTGGTTGACGAGGCGTTCGTGACGCGCCGCGGCGCCTGGATTGGCGTCGCGATCATCGTGGCGTTGTCGCTCGGGCGCGTGGCGACGACGTATCGCGTCTTCGCGCAGACCAGCGACGAGAACATTCACCTCATCGCCGGCTACGACATCCTCAAATATCACTCCTGGACGACGGACCTGCATCATCCGCCGCTGGCGCGCGTTTTTTTCGCGCTGCCGTTCGTGAATGCGCCGGAGCCGGATGGGACGGACCGCAGCGTGCGAGGCAACGAGCTTCTGTTCGAAGGCCGCTACACCAGCAACCTCGCGCGCATGCGTATCGGCAATCTCCTCTTCCTTGCGCTCGGCATCATCTTCGTGGCGCGTTGGGCAATGCATCTGTTATCACCCGAGGCAGGACTGCTTTCCGCTGCGCTGATCGCCATGTTGCCGCCGGTCCTCGCGCATGGCGGATTGGCGACGACCGACATGGCCGTCGCGGCGATGATGCCGTTCGCGCTCGATGAGCTGACGCGGCTCGCCGAACGGCCCTCGTGGCGGCGCGCCGCGGTGACCGGCATCGCCATCGCAGCGGGCGTGCTGTCGAAGTATTCGTTCGTAGCCTTTTTTCCTACGGCGGCGGTCGTGCTACTCGCAGTGATCTGGATCCGCGATCGGAGAAACGCGCCGCAGACGCGCGAGAGGTTCCTCATCTGCGGCGTCGTTGCGTTGATGATCGCCGCAGCGGTGGTCTGGGCAGGATTCGGATTCAGCTTCGAGCCGCTCCTTCGCGGCCTCGCCGAGGTCCGCAATCACAACGCCACGGGCCACCGTAATTTTCTGTTCGGGCAAATGAGCTGGGACGGCTGGTGGTATTACTTCCCAGTCGCTCTTTTTTTCAAAACGCCGATCCCGTTTTTGCTGCTGTCCTTAACCGGCTGCGCGCTGCTCGCGCGCCGCCGCCCCGAAGTCCCGCTCATCGCCGCGGCCATCCTCGGCGTATCGATGACCAGCGAAATCAACATCGGTATTCGCCACATCCTGCCGGTCTACGCGCCGCTCGCGATCGCCGCCGCGGCCGCAATCCTCGCGCTGCCGCGCCTTCGCATCGCCTCGGCGATCCTCGTGCTCTGGCTCTTCGTCAGCGGCGTGGCCGCGCATCCCGACTATCTGCCGTGGTTCAACGAATTCGCGCCGCATCCCGAGAAGGTGCTCAACGACAGCAATCTCGATTGGGGCCAGGACGTCCTGCGCCTCGTGCGCTACGCGCGCGACCAACACGTCGCGCAACTCTCGCTGCTCGTCATCACTTCGGCCGACGTCGACCGCCTCGGCTTTCCGCCGCACGCGATGATCAAGTACGGCGACCAGGTTCACGGCTGGTTCGCTACGAGCGAGATGGCGATCGCGCTCCACGAGACGCACAGCCCGAGGGCGAAGAAGTGGCTCGACGAAATGATCGACGGCAAGCCGTACACGCGCATCGGCAAATCGATCCGCGTCTACCACCTCGACTAGTACGCTTGTAACCTTCGCGTCGTTCCGGCGTTCAAGCTTGCATCATGCTGAACGTCATTGCCGCGCTTCTGCTCGCGTTCACTTCGATCGACGTCCGCGATCCGGTCGTGCACGGCGTCATGGCCGACCTGCTGCCACGCCCGCTTCGGCATGTCCAATTCCGAAGAAGCGGCCTTCCTGATTCGCAACTCCGCCGGCGCGACGTTCTTTCTCCGCTGGCGCAGCGACGGAGAGTTGAACCAGGCAACCTGGAACGGTCCCATCCCCGCCGGGACCGTGGCCATCCTGCACACGCATCCGATCTACCTCCCGCTCCCGTCGAATCGCGACATCCGCGTAGCACGCGCGGCCGCGATTCCGGTCTACGTCATCACGCGCAACCGCATCGAGCGGACCGACGGCGACAAGCCTGTGATCGTAGCGACCGGCGATTGGAGCGGACTGTGATGTTCACTTCACGCGTTTTCCGTGCTTCATCACCAGGTCCACGCGCGAAAGCAGATCGATGTGTTCGAGCACGTCGCCCTTCACGGCGATGATGTCGGCAAACTTCCCGGCGCTCGTGAGTAGCGTAGCGTGCGGGAATGTTGACATATTGATGCTCGCTGCGTATGTTTTGATGCGCATGAGAACCACGGTACGGCTCGACCCTCATCTTCTCGCCGAGGCCAAGCGAGTCGCGGCGTCTAGCGGCAGAACACTGACATCGGTAATCGATGACGCACTGCGCGAGTCCCTGAGCCGGCAACGTACGCCACGAAAGGTCTCAAACGGGAAGCTTCCTACATTCCGGGGGCAAGGCCTGCATCCCGGCGTCAATCTCGACGACAGTGCGGCCTTGCTCGAGCTGATGGAGGGCGATCGTGATTCTGACCGACGTCAACGTTCTCATCTACGCCCACCGGGAAGACGCCGCTGATCATCGACGCTTTCGCGATTGGATGGAGGATGTCGTCGCGGGTCCGGAGGCATTCGGTGTCAGTGACCTGATTCTGAGCGGATTCCTCAGGGTCGTCTCGCACCCGAAGATCTTTAACCCGCCGACACCGCTCCTGCGCGCGCTCGAGTTTTGCGAATTCCTGCGAGATCAACCGAACGCCGTCCTGATCACTCCCGGTGAGCGGCATTGGGAGATCTTCACTGATTTTTGTACAAAGGCTCACGCGCGCGGCGACCTCGTAGCCGACGCGTTCCTGGCGGCACTGGCGGTCGAATCGGGATGCGAGTGGATAACGACCGACCGTGATTACAGCCGTTTCCCCGGCCTCCGCTGGCGGCATCCGTTCTGATATTCCGCACTCGCGTGAGCTGGCTACCCTAGATCGGATCGATGTTCGTCATATCAAGGATGTCGAATTTTCGGACCTGAGCATCATGCCCCAACAGACTCGTGGTTCCTGAATGGATACCAACAACTATGTTCATCGGTAAAACCGTGCGCATTGCTTGGATCATTCTGAGGTGAAGACCACGCGCGGAACCGCCGACGAACAGAGTCGGTGCGAGATGACAGCCGTCTTCACAAAACACGATTTGCGAACTAGTGCTGTCGAAATATTCATGTGCCGCCATGACGAACCCAATGAAAGCCACGAGAAGCTCAGGAAATGGGTTCAGCGATTTACATTCATGGACAGCAATGACCTGTGAGCTATCGACACTGAAGTACCGCTTCCTTCCCCCCGCGTAATCGTCATCCAGCCGCTCTGAGATCTGCGACCCTCCCCGAAGAACAAGGAGGTCCGGTGTAAACGCGATGTCTGGGTGAAGTCGTGACGTAATCCGGACCTGCTGTCGGATTTCGAACGATCCCTTTTCTCCGTTCAGAACCACATAGGAGAAATTCGCTGGATTCTCAGCGGGCGTCGTCAAGTAACTGAAATCGCCGTTAGCGTCTAACTGTTCGGGTGTAACGTCGTGCGTGGCGGCGTAGAAATCAACAAGGAGATGAAAGCAACCAATCTCGAACATCGCGGCCAATTGCCGATCAGTCTTTGAATATGTCGTTTTGAACTCGCGTGCAAAACGCTCGACTGATGCCTCCACTTGGCCAAGCCAGCTAGTGTCAACTAGCTGCCTCATCGCTCCTCCTGCCTATCCCTCACAAGGGAGGCCATGACAAACAGGAGATCCCCCGCCGTATTTGCCGCTCCGAAACGAACCGGAAAGTCTATGCCGCCGAAAATCCCTTCAAACCGATTCACCATCTCGCGCAGTTGTGCAGCGTCGGAAGGCCCGAGCACCATCTGACCGTGGCGAATTGTGAGTGTATTGAAGTCCGGCGTACGCCATCTGCGCGAAGCGGCTGATAGCGGTCCTACGACGATCTGATAAAAGGAATTCAACGCACACACCGCACGAACATGCTCAGTTGTATAACCAACGCTCCGAAGGAACATCGCGTCGCCGTCAGCTTGCTCCCAGCGAAAAACAATCTCACGATGCATCGCCTCGAAGCGATGCATGACCAACCGCCGGACAGCGTAATGAACGCCCCCCAGTAGCAAATCGAGAATCCGATCAGCGGTATCCACGTGCCTCTATCGTACTGAACTTGCTTTCAAGCACGCGATTCGATGGCAGAGGAGGGGAAAGGGCCAAGTCCCCTGCGGCTAGGGCGTGTTGCTTATCCCGCCAACCGCCGCTACGTTGCAGACCGGGGTCGAAGCCGGCCCGCCTCACCCCTCCCAAACCCACGGCGCGGTGCGGCCGAGGAGTTGGGAGAGGGCGATCCAGCGCGGGTGAGTGCGCAGGGGGATGAAGTCGTGCATGTGGATGCGGCCCCACATCAGGCCGTTGCGTTCTTCGCGACCGCGTTCCAAGGCGTCGAGGGCCGCGTCGTAGTCGCCGAGGGCGACGTGGACGGTGGCGAGATCGATGGAGGGGACGTAATCGCCTTCGCGGCGGCGCGCGATGAGATTCGCGAGCATTTCTTCAGCTTTCGAGCGCTCGCCGGCTTCCGCGAGGGCGGCGGCGAGGAGGGAGAGGTAGAGCGGGACTTTTCCCGACGTACCGTCGACCAGGCGTTCGAAGACCGGCAGCGATTCGCGCACGCGGCCGCCGTAGCGGAGTGCGAGGCCGTAGCTCCAGTGCGCGTAGCCGGCATTGGGACCGACTTCGATCGCTTTTTCGAGAAGGCGCGCGGCAGTGTCGTAGTCGTTCGTAAACAAATACGCCCAGGCTTGCGACGTGCGCACATTCGGATGATGCGGCTCGAGTGCAATGCCGCGCGCGCCGGCTTCGAGGGCGTCGTCTCGCCGACCGCTGGCGGCGTAGCCGATGGCCAGCCACGTCCACGGATCGGCCGACTTCGGATTGCGTTCGGCGGCGAGACGGCAGAAGTGTTCGAGTCGCGCGACGTTCCAGCCGTAGTAGTGCTCCAGGATTCCGCGCGAGAGCGCCACGCCGGCGGAATCGGGCGCGATCCGCTCCGCCTCATCGACCGCCGCCCGCGCGCGAGACCACGCCTCCCACGTCGGCACGCCGCCGTAGTAGCCGTGGACAGCCCACGCATCGGCGAGCGCGGTATGAGCGTCGGCGAAATCGGGATCGATCTCCACCGACGCCTTCAACTCGACGATCGCTTCCTCGGCGCGGCGCTGGCCCCAAAGGTACGTGCCCTTCAGATAGCGGTCGTAGGCTTCGAGGTTCTCCGTCCGTCCTGTCCCCGAGGTTCCGTCGCGTTCGACGATGCGTACCTTCAGCGTCGACGCGATGGCCTGCGCGATTTCGTCCTGCACGGCGAAGACGTCGGCGAGGTCGCGATCCCATCGATTCGACCAGATCTGGTAGCCGTTCTCAACGCTGATGAGTTGCGCCGTCACGCGCAGCCGCGATCCCGACTGCCGGACGCTGCCCTCCAGCATCATGGCCACACCGAGCTCGCGGCCGATGCGACGGATGTCGTCGTTGCGCCCTTTGAACGCGAACGAAGTCGTGCGCGCCGCCACATGCAGCGCAGGCACCGCCGCAAGCGAGTTGATGATCTCCTCGGTCATCCCATCGCTGAAGTACTCGGCGTCGGCGGTCGGACTCATGTTGCGAAACGGCAGGACGGCGATGGAGAGCTCGTGGGCGCGGATCGCCGAATCGTTCGGCTTCGGCGTCTGGCGCGTCATCTCCTGCGGACCGGACGCCGTCGTCCGCGCCGCGAGCCGCAGCGCGAAGGCGAGATCGCGCGCGGAACGGAATCGCTCGTCGCGATTTTTCTCCAGGCAATGCTGCAGGATCTCTTCGACTTCCGCCGGCAGCCGGCCGCTTTCGCTTTGCGGTTTGGCGCTATCGCGCAGTACGGCCACGATCGTCTCCGCGGTCGTGGGCCGGAGAAACGCGGGGCGGCCGGTGAGCATCTCGAACAAAACCGCGCCGAACGCGAAGATGTCGGAGCGATGATCGGCGGTCTCGCCGCGCGCCTGTTCCGGCGAGAGGTACGCGACGGTTCCGATGATCATCCCGGGCGATGTTCGCGCGACGGTGTTCATCTGATCGATGTTGCCGCCGTCATCGAGGCGAGCCAGGCCGAAGTCGAGAATCTTCACGACGCCATCGCGCGTGACGAAGATGTTCTCCGGCTTCAGATCGCGATGGGTGATGCCGCGTTCGTGCGCGGCGGCGAGTCCCTGCGCGATCTGATGCGCCCAGTCGAGTGCGCGGCTGACGTCCAACTCGCTCTGATCGAGCCGCTCGCGCAGCGTCGCGCCCTCCAGCAACTCCATGACGGCGTACAGCGTCCCGCTCTCGGTTCCGAAATCGTGAATGGCCAGAATGTTCGGATGCGAAAGCGACGCGACCGCGCGCGCCTCGCGCTCGAAGCGCGGCAGCGCATCGTCGCTATGCGCGGTGCCGAGGAGGACCTTGACCGCGACGTCGCGCTGAAGCCGCCGATCGCGCGCCCGCCAAACCTCGCCCATCCCGCCCGCACCGATCCGCGCAACGATTTCATACGGCCCGAGCTGCGTTCCGACGTCCATTCGAAGATGGTATCCGCAGATTACGCAGGATGGATTAGTGCAACACCGTCCGGCGCCGCGGCGAGACGACGGTGATCGTGATGGTGTTGCTGTCGGTGACGCCGCAGGCGTTCGTGACGTGCGCGCGGAATTGCGTGGTCTGCGTCAGCGGCTGGGTGATCAGCGTCGGGCCGAAGGCGATCAGATTTCCGTTTGCGAACCACGATACCGACGTGTTTGTGCCGAGGACGTTGATGGTGAGCGAAACGATCGATCCCGCGAGGACCGCCTGATCCTTCAACGTGTTCTGGATCTGCGGCGGGACGCAGACGGCCACGGCGACGATGGCCGTGTTGCTGTTCGCGACGGGACCACATGCGCCAGTGACGCGAACCCAGTACGCAGTCGTATTCGGCGGAGCGACGACGATCGTCGCGCTCGTACCTCCGTTCACGGGTGTTGATGCGTCGCCGGTCGAACCGATGAACCATTGATACGACAGCGGCACGGTGCCGGTGGCGGCGACCGAGAGCTGCGCTGAGTTCCCGCCGTTGATCGACGTGCCGGTCGGTTGCACGGTGATGGACGGCGGCGTGCAGGCCGGCGCGGTTCCGTAGACGGCGTTGAGCGCGGTGTTGTCCCAAGCCTGGAGCTGGCCGTTGAGACCCGTGGCGAGGATGTGATTCATCAGCGCGGAGCTGGTGCAATCGAGCGTCGGGTCGCCGGAGCACGACGCGCTCAGGTTGCGGGTCTGATCGGAGTGGCGGAAGCCGAGCGTGTGTCCGAACTCGTGAGTGATGGCGCTCTTGAATAGTTCCTGAGGAACCGTCCCCGGCGAGCAGGTGCCCACACCCTGATTCATGCTGACGTCGGCCTCGAGCGTTGTGGCGAACGTTTCGCCGCGATAGACGTGCGTGCCCGCTCCGAAACTCGCGTGCGTCATGCCGGCGATGCCGAGCGCGCCACCCGAGGAGCAGCTGAACGGTTGCAGCCCCGCCGAGGTCAGGTTCTTCTCGAAGACGATGTTGTTGGTGCCGTCGGTGGGGTCGAGGAATCCGTTCGGATTCGCGTTGGCGCTGGAGAGGATGTAGTTGGTTCCCCCGGCGTTCCAGGTGCTGAAGGCCGCGCTGATCTCGGCCGCGCCGTTGCCGAGCGGACCCGTTTCGGAGTTCCCGCGGTTCCAGCTCACGGCGCTCGGAAAGACGTTCCAGCGCGTGCCGAGGCCGGGACCGTAGGTGAGCATGTACGACGTGGCGGTGAACGATGCTGTTGCGATCGGATGCAGGTTTGCTTCGTGGGGTGTGGGGGGTAGGGTGTCGGGTGTCGGAGTCCCGCTCCTGCCCTTGAGCTCCAACCCCCGACTCCCGACTCCCAACTCCCTGGGAACGACGTAATCCTCCGACACAGCATCGCCGCGAACGACACCGCGAACGTAGTTGAGGAATCGTTCCGCCGAACGGGGTTGCTCGACATGCACCTTGCCGCCGACGTCCCACCCTTCGATATCCGCGTCGTTGCGGACGGCCAGCTCGCGCCCGATCGCGTCGCGTACGAAGCGGAATGTTCCGAGCCCGAGGTCGCTGATCGTGTATGAGCCATCCCCGCGTTGATAGAGCAGGAGGAGGACCCGCTCGCCGTCGACGAATGTGGGAACGCCGGGAACCACGCGCATTTCGCCATCGAGCGTTCCGCCCGGCGTATGGATTTCGACGACGCTCCCGGGATTTCCCTTGATCGCTTCTTCGAGCGCGATGGTCGTCACCGTCTCGATCCCGAACCGCGACGCTTGCGGATGCGAGCCGAGGACGCGTCCGACCACGATCGCGCTGGCCCGCTCGATCTCGAATCGATCCGGCGGAACGACGAACGTGAGGGCGAAGGACGGTGCAGCGATCGCGAAAACCAACGTGGCGAGCAGGACTTTGGACGAGGACAAGCTGCAAGGATGCATCGCAACGTAAGCCACGGCAGTAACGGATGTCACGCGGAGAACGGATCGAACGTACTTGCCCGAACAAGAGCTCGCTTCGCTTGGAGCCCCAACGCGGCCGGAGGTTCTTGCGTTAAGTGTGTAACCAGCTGCATACTCGCGGCATCCCTTGATTCCAGCCGAACCAACGCCGATCGATGAAGCGAACGCGCCCGTTCTGTGCATCGAACCGCGGCCACGACCCCTGCCCGGCAATGAGGCGTTTGCCGAGATTTACGAAACGTACGCACGCCTGATGCGGCTGATCGCCATCCGCGATTTTCGCGTACCGTTTTCGGATGCCGAGGGAATCGTCCACGACATCTTCATGCACTACTTCAGCAACCCCGGCATCGTGCGCGGTGAGTTGAAGCCGTACTTTCGCGGCGCCGTCAGGAACGAAAGTCTCGAATACTGGCGGAAGCGGCAGCGCGAGCAGTCGGTGTTCTGCGACGTCGAGGACGTGGAGTGCGAGAGCGGTGGCGACGAAGCGCTGATGTCGGACACGATCGCCGTCCGCCTCGCGGTAACGGAGACGCTGGCAAAACTCCGTCCGCGATGCCGCGACGCGTTGCGCTGCTTCCACTACGAAGGGAAGTCGATGCTGACGGTGGCCGAGGAGCTCGACGTTGCGCCGAAGTACGTTCGCCAGCTCCTGCATCACTGCCGCAAAGCGGCGCGCACCATCTTCGAATCGATCACGCGGGTGTCGTCATGAACCATATCGATGACGACGCGCTCGCCGACTACGTGTTGTCGGAAGGCCGCGGTGACCGGACCTTTGCCGGTGTCGCCAGTCATTTAAGAGAGTGCGAGCAGTGTCAGATCCGCTTCCGCGGTACGGTCGCGTTTTTCGAGGCGCTGACGACGCAGGAAGTCTGGCAAGCCGCCGACGGCGCACTCGGTGTGATCGACGAGGAACGCAGCGTCCTGGAGTTCGCGGCGCGTTGCCAGCGGGAGTATCTCGATGCGCGTGCGGCGCTCGGGGCGCTGCTCGACGACCCGGTAGCGTTCGTTCGGGAGCGCTTCGAACGGCATCCGGAGTACACGACAGCCGGCGCGGTACGCGTGCTGTCCGAGGCGGCGAATGCCGCGTGCGAACGGAATCCGCTGCATGCGCGCAACCTGGCCGAGGCAGCGGTAGTCATCGCCGAGACGCTCTCAACGGACGACTACCCTCAGGACATGGTCCACTCATTGCGCGGATTGGCGTGGAAGGAGTGCGCGAACGCGCTGCGATTCCTCGCCGAGTATCCCGCGGCGCTCGACGCCGTGGATCGAGCGGAACACGAGTTCTCGCGGCATGGCCCGGGCGCTTATGAGCTTGGCAATCTGGCCTACGTCCGGGCCTCCGTGCTCATGTACATGGACCGCCTCACCGAGGCAACGAAGCAAGCGGTGGAGAGCGCCAAAATATGTGCCGCATATGGCGACACCGACGGTTGGATGAGGGCGCGCGCGGTAGAAGCGGGCGTTCTTTTCTACCGCCGAGAGTTCGCTGCGGCGGCGGAGGCATTTGAGCAATTGCGGGACTACGCCGAATCGAACGGCGAGGCGATTGGAGTGGCGCGCCATTCGTACCACATGGCCATGTGCTTCCTCGAACTCGGTGACGCGGGGCGCGCCGCACCGCTGCTCCTCGATGCACGCCGGACCCACGTGCAACTTCACGTTAGTACGGAGGTTTTGGCGGCTGACTGGAAGCTCGGTGTTCTGTGTCGCGTCGAAGGCCGATTTGAGGACTCCATCGTTCAGCTTCGCGCAGCAAAGATGGCGGCTGAAAACTTAGGCCTGCCGGAAGAAGCGGCCCATGTCACTCTCGACTTGATCGAGTCGCTTCTACTCTTTGACAAGACGCGAGAAATCTCTTCACTCTGCTCTGAGGTAATGCGCTACTTCCGACGTTCCGGAAAACTCCGTCAATCATTGACGGCAGCTGCGTACCTGAAAGAAGCTGCATCTCGTGGGCAAATCCGTGTAGAGACAGTTCGGCACGTGCGGTTGTTTGTCCAACGGCTGGAACGCCTGCCTGATCTTGTCTTCGCTCCGCCTCACGATTAGTTCCGGCTCAAACATCCGCCCAATCCGTGCCTCTTTGCTGCGAGGGCGCCCTCCCACATCAGCCGGCAGTGCCGGCCCGGGAGGGCATATGAGAGGTGTATCGAAACGGTTCACTAATTTTGCGGCGATCGCGGCAGTTATTGTTGTGAGCATCGTCCAGCCAGCCTTTGGGGCTGCTAAAACCTCCGATAAGACTAACTACTTTGAGTCGCTGGTCCGGAAGATCATCCGTGCGCTGGATACGATTGACGTTCGCCTTCCGCCCGGCTGAAACGGAATCGCCCCTAGGTCCAACTTCAGACCCACTCGCGATTTGTTCGAAAAAATAGTTGCTTTCGAGGGTAGGGAAATCTCCTCCCCATTCACTCTCAGCCAGTGACGCCGGCCGATTTCCGGGCCGGCCACTGGAAAGAGAGATGAGATGGCGCTACGCCGCGGGCGGCCCAGACAGTCGGAACGGAACAGCTTCAGCCTCGAAGACGAACGCGCCTGGTACCGGCGCGGCGTCGATGCGTACCTCGACAACTGCTATCGCACGCGCTCCCGTGCCTCGGCCTCGGAGTTCGCGCAGCAGTTCGATATCCCTCCTGCCACTCTCACCCGCGCGTTCAAGCGGCTCTTTGGGAAAACTCCGCTTCAGTACTTGCGCGCACAGCAACTTGCCTACGCCGCCAAACTGCTGCGCCAGACGGCCCAGACGGTCGATGACATCGCGGCAATCGCCGGCCTCGGAACACGCACGACCTTCTTCCGGCGCTTCGTTGAGCAATTCGGAATGAGACCGGACGAGTTTCGGCGAGGGTAAAGGTCAAAAAACGTGACTGGCACTGAGGTGGTCATTACTCTATCATAACGTCGTTCCATTAATCAGGCAGATGCGATTCGCATCGTCCCATGCCGTTCCGTTTATTAAACTTTAAGGGAGATTGTTTTATGGCCAAGCGCATCGCGGTAATGATCGTGTTGCTGTTGATGGTGAGCAGTTTCTCATTCGGGCTGGGGGATGCGTGCAAAGCGTACGACTGCACCGATAACGGTTCCGGCAACCAGAGCTGCTGGGAATACTTGGGCGGCTCCGGCAACCTCTTTGGGTGCACTACGGTGCGGCAGTGTGACGGCTTTCATAACTGCATCACGTTCTGCCGGTACAGCTCCTGCTACTACGTCTAACCTGCAAACCCCGGGATCGGAAACTTCCGCAATGCGCGCCACGTGGGTACTCCTGTGTTTGCTGCCGACCCTTGGCTCCGCCACACCTGCGGATACGTCGTTGCGCGTCGCCGGTCATCACGTCCAGCCGCGTGCCTGCACGGGGAAAATCATCGCGAAGACGTGCGACCGGACTCCGTGCGAGACCCGCGAGTTCCAGTTCGACGCGCTCGGCACAGATCGTATTGCGTTGCCCGACAGCACTTGGCAGGTACGAGTTGATTCAACAGTCTGCTGGGCTCCGGACACAGTAGTCAGTTCCGGTGCAGACACGATTCTCAGCGTATGGCCTGCCGCGCAGGTAACCGCCCTGACTAAGACGACCGACACCGCCGCGCTGCAGCATATCGACGCGGAGTTCCGTGCGTATGGGACTGACACCGAACGCGTGCCGCTCCCACTGCACTGCGCCGTGGCGCAGTCACGCTTTGACTGTCGTCTTCCTGCGGCGGACGGTGAACTGCGCCTCTCCTCGTCCGACGACGCACCGCACTACAGCCATCTCAATATTGCGCCAGGAGCGTCGCAAGACCTCGGGGTCATCGAATTCGCGTCCGGTGCCTCACTTGCCGGCCGACTCGAGATCCCAACGGGCACCCGAGCACCGTATACGATCGAACTCGCGCCACCGCACGGGGTAGCGCGCCATGTGACCGTCACACCCCCCGGCGAAACAATCTTTCAATTTACGAACGTGCCGGCCGGCCGCTACGCAGTCACCGTCCGACGAGCCGGCTATCTCCCGATACACATTGACGATCTCCATGTAACGGCGGGACACGAGACGTTCCTCGCCAGCACGATCAGACTGGCACGGGCAGGGGTCGTCGAGACATTCATCACGCCCGCCATGTTCTCCGACGAACACCCCTGGGTCGTGCGACTCGCCGATGCAACACCAGCAACGTCGAGCGTGCCGGCCGCCGAATCGCAGGCATCAGTGGCCGGCGAATGGCGCAACGATACGCTCCGTCCCGGCAAGTACGTGCTGACGCTCCTTGACCCCTTCGGCTCCGTCTTTCTCCAGACGACCGTCGACGCGGCGACGGAGTACGCACCCCGTTTTTTGACAGTTACCAAGACGCACATCGAAGGAGTCGTCCGCACCGGCAACACACCGTTAGAGTCGAGACTGTTTTTCACCGACGACGATGCAGCGCGCATCGCGCTAAAGACACGGCCTGATGGACAGTTCGAGGGCGTCCTCCCGCATGACGGCATCTGGTCCGTGCAGGTGCGCACGCCGAACGAAACGTGGTACGTCAAGGACATCCCCGTTGACGTGAAGCGTCTGCCACAGCAAGCTGTTGCTTCTGTCGTCGTGCCGGTGCCCGGCGGCAAAGCGCGCGGGCAGGTAACGAGCGATAGCGGAGAACTTGTACGAGGGGACGTCATCGTCGTGCGCAACGGGAAAGGTATTGCCGACGCCCTCATTCTCGAGGATGGCACATTCGAAGCCGGCGGGCTGGAGCCCGGACCGGTCCTGCTGCAAGCAGTGGCCGGACCA
The DNA here is from genome assembly GCA_034663965.1 of Thermoanaerobaculia bacterium. Lineage (GTDB taxonomy): Bacteria > Acidobacteriota > Thermoanaerobaculia > Gp7-AA8 > Gp7-AA8 > JADGNZ01. The sequence goes on from JAXDIO010000309.1 coordinate 17,411, forward strand.
AGCGGCGAAAGCGAGATGACCTCCTACCTTGTCGCGGAAGATTCTCCGCAGCACGCACAACTGATCGTCCACAAAACGGCCGACGTGCACTGCTGGCTGATCAGCGATGCGGGAGCGCCGATCGCCGGCGCGATCATTCGCTACAGCGCCGCGGGGATGCAAGGAGTCCGGCAGGCGGTCAGTGGACCGACCGGCGAGGTATCGCTTCGCGTTTCCGGTACGACACGCTCCGTCCTCGCTGCGGTCGCCATACCGGGATTCCCAGCCAGGATCGCCTCAATCGATCCACAGGCCCCCGAGACCCAGCGCATCCTGATCACCACGCAGCACGCGTCACTGCATGTCGTGCACGCGCCCGAGCTCCCATGGCCAACGGTCACGCTTGACGGCTCGGCATTCCTACCAATCACCGCACTCATGCCTATCGGACCAGAAGGCCCGATAGGATTGACTACGGACGGCTTGGAATTACGCCTCGCACCAGGCGCGTACATCATCTGCAACCCAACCAGGACGCCATGCGAGACCGCACGCCTTGGCCCGGGACAAACACAGACCGTGTTTGCGAATAGTGGACATGCAAAATGAGCTTGCCTTTTCGCGCAGCCCTGCTCATGACCGTACTCGCGTCCTTGATCGCTGCGACCCCACGGCCGTCACCGGGGTGGCTTGCGCTGGGGTACACGTACAACTCCTCCGGCCCGGCCCACGCCCCGGTGATCTGGTTGTTCGTGCGCGATGTGCTGCCAGGTGGCCCGGCCGCACGCGCGGGGGTGCGGCCCCATGACGTGATCACCGCAATCAATGGCCACCGCATCACCTTCAAAAACGACATCGAATCACTGAATTTTTTTGCTTCGATGCACGCCGGCGATCGCGTGACGCTCGGAATTCGCCGCGGCGCGCAGACGCTCGCCATCACGGTCGTTGCGACGCAAGCCCCGCCAGACATCGCGCGGCGTCGTGAAATGAACCAAGCGCTTGCAAAGGCCGCGGGAAGCGAACACCAGTAAGTCTCGTCAGGCATCGGATGCCGGCCAGCAAGCTTGGCACACCAAGCGCGCAACCCGCCGCAGCAGACTCCAAGTGCATGGGTAACGATCGCATCGAAAGGTCAAAAAACGTGACTGGCACTCATCCGGGTCAATCTCTATCGTGGCGTCGTTCCATTAATCAGTCCAGATGCGATTCGATCGTCCGATTCAGGAGTTTGCTTCTCCGTTTCTACGCAGGGACGGAGCCGCGCTCCAGGAAGTCGTCGTCGAGGCGCTGGCCCGAATCCTTCTGGAAACGGACGGCGCTCTGACGCTCCTCGATGGTGAAGATGCGCAACGGTTCCATTGGCTGGAACCGCACCTGCGCACCATTTTCGAGGAGATCAATTCTGTGATGTTCCGGTTGACCGAGTAGTGAGTGCGATTATGGTGGCTGGCCGCCAGCAGAGGCGTTGGACACACGGTTCGAGTTGCCTCCTTCCGGTGTCCGCAGCAAAACGTTGAGCGATGGACCGGACGACCTTACGCCGTCAGCCACCACCATCGCCATTCCCCGCCAGACGTGATGCCGCACCGGTACGAGACGCCTTTCGATAGCTGGCTTCGTGCAAACGAGATCAAGCCCTTGTGGCTGGCCCGGAAATCCGGAATCAGCCGGCAGACCATCTCCCGTATTCGCCGGGGCCTTCAGTAGTGGCACGCCGAGGACTCGGCGAGATCTGATCGCCGCGTGCACTGCACTGACCCGACAAATCGTAACGGTCGAGGAGTCGTTCGGTGACAGTGGGTAGCCACGTGCCGTGCCGTGTTTGACAACGAACGCCAGTCCGCTTTACATTGACAAAAACAAACCGACCAGTCGGCAAGTTGCGAGTAGAGCCTCCACACTTCCACGTACCATCGAGCGATGAACCTCAATCTAAAGGATAAAGTCGTCGTCATCACCGGCGGCGGCGCCGGCATCGGCCAGGCTACTGCCGAAGCGTTCCGCGCCGAGGGCGCGATGGTCGTCGTGTGGGATGTGACCTCGGAACCGAAGGTCGACGTCACCAGCAAGGACTCTGTCGAGGCGGCCACCGCGGCCGTCATCGCGGAGCACGGACGGATCGATGTCCTGGTCAACAACGCCGGCATCCTCCGCGACGCGCAACTCGTGAAGTGGAAGGACGGCGAGGTCGTCTCGATGATGGATGACGCCACCTTCGACGCCGTCGTCAACGTCAACCTCCGAGGTGTCTTTCTCTGCACGCGCGCGGTCGTCCCGCAGATGATCCGGCAGTCGTCGGGCGTCATCCTCAACGCGTCGTCGATCGTCGGGCTCTACGGCAATTTCGGACAGACCAACTACGCGGCCACGAAAGCGGGTGTGATCAGTTTCACGCAGACGTGGGCGCGCGAGCTGGGGCGATTCGGAATTCGCGTGAACGCCGTCGCGCCGGGATTCATCGCCACGGAGATGGTGAAAGCCATGCCGCAGAAAGTGCTCGACTCGATGTCGGCGCACACGCCGTTGGCGAAGATGGGCGATCCGGCGGACGTTGCCAACGCGTACGTCTGGCTCGCGTCCGACGCGGCCCGCTTCATCAGCGGTACGGTCTTGTCCGTCGATGGAGGACTGGTGCTCGGAACATGAGCGCACCGGCGTACGCGAACATCGTCAGCACCGGGAGCTATCTGCCGGAAATCGAAGTCACCAACGACGACCTGCGCGCGCGATTCGCGGAGACAGCGCCGGAGTTCGTGAACAAGATGGAGAAGGCCAGCGGCATTCTGAAACGCTGGCAGGCGCGGGACGGTTGGGCGGCTTCGGATCTCGCGCTTCAGGCCGCGCAGCAGGCTCTCACCCGCGCCGGCAAGTCGCCCGCAGACCTCGACCTGATCATCCTCGGTACAGACTCTCCCGACTACATCACCCCCGCGACCTCGGTCATCCTGCAATCGAAGCTCGGCGCGATCAACGCCGGCACGTTCGACGTCTCCTGCGCCTGCGCATCGTTCCCCACCGCGCTTTCGGCCGCCGCGGGATTGATGACCAGCAATCCTTCGCTGCGAACCGTTCTCGTCGCCGCGGTCTACCAGATGCGCAAGCTCGCTCGTGACGACGATCCGTTCATTTTCTTCTACGGCGACGGCGCCGGTGCGGCAATCCTCGAGCGCAGCGATGCGCCGGGATTCATCGCCTCCGCGTTCGCCGCCGACGGTTCGTACCATCGCAATTGGCTCATCGCGTCGGGCGGTACGGTCGAACCGGCCACCGCGGAATCGGTCCAGGCCGGCCGCACCTCGGTGCGTATGGTCGAGCGCTATCCGCCCGAGATCAACGACGCCGGCTGGCCGAAACTGGTCCGCCGTCTCGCCGAAAACGGCAGCTTCGCGCTGACCGACATCGACGTCATCATCTTCACGCAAGTCCGCAAGCCGACCATCGAAATCGTGATGCAGGACCTCGGTCTGCCGATGGAAAAGACGCACACGATCATGGAGCACGCCGGCTACACCGGCTCGGCCTGCATCCCGATGGCGCTCGATGACGCCATTCGCACCGGCCGGATCAAGCCGGGCCATCTCGTCGTGCTGGTCGGCTCCGGAGTCGGCTACAACCAGGCCGCCACCGCCTTGCGCATGCCGCTGAATGAGAGACGACTCTTTGGCTGAAATCACGTCGCACGCCGACTTCATCGCCCAATCGCGATCGATGCTGGCCGAGGCCGGCCTGACGCGAAAATCGCTCGACGGCACCGTCTACTGGACCGGCGGCGACGGCGATCGGACGCTGGCCCTGATCCACGGCGTCAACGATCACGCGGGGACGTGGTCGCTGGTCGCTCCCGCGTTATTGCAAAACCACCGGCTCATCGTTCCCGATTTACCCGGACACGGCGAGAGCGAACCGCAGACCGGCGCGCTCGACATGCAACATCTCGTCGATCGTCTCGCCGCCGTGCTCGACGCCGAAGGCGTTACGCGCGTGACTCTCGTAGGCAACTCGATGGGCGCGTGGATCAGCATCCTTTACACGCTCGCGCATCCGGAGCGTGTCGCAGAGCTCTTCCTCGAATCGGGGGGCGGCCTGGCGATCCCGTTGGGCGTATCGCTGGTCGCATCGACTCGCGACGAAGCGATCCCGATCCTTCAGGCGGTGCACGGCCCGAACGCGCAGTTTCCGGATTGGGCGATCGACGCGCTCATCATGCGCAGCAGCGACTCGCCGATGCTTCGCCTCATCGCCGGCGGGATGATGTCGTACTTCATCGACGATCGCCTCGCAGGGATCCGCGTTCCAACAACAGTGATCTGGGGCGCGAACGATGGCGTCGTCACTCGCACGTACATCGAACAACTGCATGCCGGCATCGTCGGCGCGAAACTCTGCATCATCGACGACGCCGCGCACATTCCGCACGCGCAGCAGCCGGAGCGATTCATCGCATGTTTGCAGGCGACCTCCTAGCCGAACGCGCGCGCATCACACCCGATCGCGTCGCACTCATCTCCGTCGAAACCGGCGAGCGGCTGACGTATGCGCAGCTCAACGATCGCGCGAACGGTGCCGCGGCCATGATTCTCGGGGTCCGTTTCCAATCGGGAGACCGGGTCGGTCTCCTCGCGCAGAACAGCATCGACTTCATCGCATTCTTCTTCGGCGCGTTGAAGGCTGACGTGATCGTTGTGCCGCTCTCGACGCGAGCGACGGCACATGAGTTGTCGACCATCGCCGCCGACTGCGGGATGAAGATGTTGTTTTACGATGGCAGCGCTCCGGACCTGAACGGCGTAGCGCTCGCGAAACTGGACATCGCTCCAACGACGCGTCCACTTCCCCACCGAGTCATCGATCCCGAATCAATCGCTTGCCTGCTCTACACCAGCGGAACAACCGGCAAGCCGAAGGGCGTGATGATTCCGCATCGTCAGCTTCTCTGGAACGGCTACAGCACCATCACCAACTGGGGACTGCGCGAGGACGACATCGCGCCGATTTTTACTCCGCTCTATCACGCAGGCGGCGTCGCGGTCTTCCTCATCCCGCTCTTCCTCCTCGGCGGCACGATCGTTCTTCATCGCGGCTTCGACGTCGCCGAGGTGTGGGAGACGATCGAACGCGAACGCTGCACGATCGTGTTGGGAGTGCCGACGATCTGGAAGATGCTCCTTGACGCTCCGCAATTTCAGACCGTCGATCTCCGCCACGTGCGATGGTTCATCAGCGGCGGCGCGCCGTTGCCCGCGCATCTGATCGATGCGTACGCGCAGCGCGGTGTTACCCTCAAACAAGGCTACGGTCTGACCGAGGTGGGAGTGAACTGCTTCACGATGACGATCGAGGATGCGCGAAACAAGCCCGGCTCGATCGGCCGGCCGATGCTGTTCACCGAGGTCCGCCTCGTCGATGACGCCGGCAACGACGCCGAAACCGGCGAGATGTGGATTCGCGGTCCGCACGTCAGCAGCGGCTACTGGAACAATCCCACGGCGACGGCTGAGTCGTATGTCGACGGCTGGTTTCGAACCGGCGACGTCGCGCGAACCGATGCGGACGGATATTTTTTCATCGCCGGACGGCGCAAGGAGATGTTCATCAGCGGCGGCGTCAACGTCTATCCCGCCGAGGTCGAGGCGGAGCTGTTGCAACATCCGAACGTCTCCGACGCTGCGGTCATCGCAATCGCCGACGAAACGTGGGGCGAAGTTGGAGTCGCGTTCGTGGTCGCGCACGATGTTGCCGGCGCCGATCTCGTTGAATTTCTCGGCAGCCGCCTGACGCGCTACAAGATCCCTCGCACGTTCGTCTTCGTCGACGCGCTGCCGCGCACGCCGTACGGAAAAGTCTTGAAGGAGGAGTTACGAAAGCAACTCGCCTGAAAGCAGCGACGCAGGAGGAACGCTCCGAAAAGTCTCGCCAGTTGATTCTCGACAGCGCGTTGAAGCTCTTCTCCCACCGCGGCTACGGCGCGACGAGCGTGCAGGACATCGCCGCCGACGCCGGCCTCTCGAAAGGCAACGTCTACCATCACTTCCCCGACAAGGAGACGATCTTTCGCTCGCTGCTGGACCGCTACTTTCTGCTGATGTCGCAGCCGCAGTTTCCCTTCAATCGCGCCCTCTCCGAAGGCACGTTCCCCGAAAATCTCGAAAACCTCGGCCTGGCCGCCCGCGACATGGTCCGCGAGTACCGCGAGTACGTTGCGCTGATCTACGTCGACGTCGTCGAGTTCGAGGGCGCACACGTCCGCCAGTTCTACGAGGATATGGCCGTCCGCTTCGATGCGTTTTTCAAGAAGCACGGCATGGAAGAGGAGCTGCAGTCCAAGCTCGCCAACGGCCTCTCCCCCATCTCCGCCGTCATGCTGGCCACGCGGATCTTCATGAACTACTTCTCCGTAGAGATTCTCTTCGGCGTCAAAGACCACTTCGGCATGGGAACCGAGGATGCGATCAGCGAGATCTCGAGAATCCTGCGTCACGGGATGTTGAAGCCGTCGGCGTAAGTGGTTTTCGGCGCTCACGGCTGGAGCGCTGGCGTCCTCGCCGGCTGGCTCGGCTGCGTCTCGCTGCCGAACCGGCAAACCCACGAATTTCGGTGGTAACCCAGCACCCGCGCAAGCCTCCCATTCGGCGGCGGGACGCCGCCGGTCCAGCCGGCGAGACGCCAGCGTTCCAACCGCGCACGCTCAAGTACTCCGGCGTCGTATCGTCTACGGCCAGCGGATCACGATATCCGGCAGGCGCGTGCGGATGCCTTTTCCGTCGATGATTTCGACCTGGGCGTCGGTCCACTGCGGGACTCCGCGCGGGCGTTTAGGGAACGTGACGGTGAAGCCGGCGTCGCGGACGCGCGCGTACCAGGGAAACTTCATCTTCACGTCGAGGCGGCTGGCGGGCGAGGTGTGGAAGCGGTACATGCCGTTGTGCAGCAGGACGTCGATCGATGAGATGCCGTTCGGCGAGAGCGCCCAGCCGGTGACGGTGAGCGGACCGTTGATCGTTTCGTCGCTGTGCGGCCTGTCGACGACGCCGAACGAGCGGCCCATGTACGTCGCGTCGCCGCGGAGCGCGCGCTGCAACTCCTGATCGTCGGTGTAGCCGGCGCCGTCGCGATGATCGGGCGGACGGAGGTCGCGCCAGTTCGGAACATTCTGCGCGACGGCGAAAAGGTAATCGCCGCCGCCGCGATGATCGAAGCGGCGGATGAAGCCGATGCGGCCGAGTCCCATCTCCTTCGCCAACCACGCGTGCGTCGGCTCGCTCGCGCCGCGCAGCCAGTCATCGTGCACGAGCAGGAAATGGCAATCGTTGTTCGCCAGCAGCGGCAGAAACGTGTCCGGGATCGTCGTTTGCCGCGCCATCTCCGCGATTTTGGCGTGCAGCGGCGGCTCGAATCCCGAGGTGCCGTTCATGAGCGGCTTGTGATGAATGGTCGCGCCGAATTGATAGAGAAACTGCGCGATCCCTTCCGAGACCGGCAACTCGAGCGTGCCGCCGGTGAACTTCGTGTCGCGCATCCAGACGTAGGCGGGATCGGCGACGTTGAGCGCGTGCTCCCAGCGGATGACCGGAAGAACATCGTGAATCGACAGCACGATCAGCAGCGCGGCCACGCTCATCCGTCCGATCTTCGTCCGCCGCGCGTCGATCCAGGCCGCGGCGCCGCACGCGCTTGCGCCGGCCAAACCGACGTACGCGTCGGTCGCCCATCGCGCCGGGACGCGCATGCTGCGAAACATGGTCAGGCGTTCGTAGAGAAATGAGTGGACGAACGCGTGCAGGCCGAGCGAGCCGAGAACGCCGAGCACGATCCAGAGCATCAGGACCCAGAGCTCGATCGGAACGCGCGAGCGCGCCGCCGCGGTGCGCAGCGATTGCAGCGACTCGCCTGACATTCCGCGCGGCAACTGCAGCGACAGCCGCGCGATGATCGCCACGATCAACAGCACGATCGGCAGATCGGAACCTTGCACGCTGACGATGGTGTGGTGGAAAAGCTGCCAATGGAATCGCCGGCCGGACGCTGCGCCGAGGTACGTGCCGATCGCCATGGCGACGATGACGGCGTCGAGAGAGTGGAGCAGCCATCGAGGAACGGGACGAGCGTCGAGCGCGACAGGCAACTTGCGGCGATCGATCAGCAGCGCGCTGGCGGTGAGGAACAGCATCATCAGGCCAGGGAAGAGAACTTTCTCGCCCTGAAGATTCATCGGATCGGTGACTTCGCCGTACGCACGATTGCGTCCGTTCGCGGAGAGCCAGTCCGTCCATGTGGCCGAGCCCCACATCGCGGAACCACGGTCGCGCACCATGCCGTACATTTCAGAGACGTGCTTGTACGGCAGCAGCACCGGCACCATCAGCGCGACGGCGATCATCGTCGCCAGCGCGGCGCCGATGAGCGTCCGCCATTTGAAACGCGTCGACAAAATCGCGAGCAGCGCGATCGACAAGACGATGGCCGTCGTGCCGAACAGGAACTGGTGGATGTTCGTCAGACCGTTCATCAAGACGCAAATGCCGAGGAGCACGGCGTTGCGCGGCGTCGGCCGGCGCCAGTAGTGCAGCAGCGCCGCGAGCATCATCGGCATCCATCCGCCCCAGACGAACTGGATGTGCGCGAGATGGTCGATGCGGAAGTTGACGAACGAGTAGAGGATTCCGGCCACGAGTCCGCCCGCGATCGATCGCGTCAGCACTCTCCCCAGAACAAATGCTCCGTAGCCGCAGAAGGCGAAGCCGAGCAGTACGGCGATGTTGTTAACCGCCAGCGGCGTGAAGCCGAAAAAGTAGAACGGCAGCGCAACGAGCGCGATCCCGAAGAGGTTCTCGGTGTATGCCAGCGGGTACTTGGCGGGATAAAAAATGTTCGCGTCGTAGATGTGGGCCGGCGCGGTGGTGATGCTGTAGAGATCCCAGTCGAGGATCCATGTGGTGAGCAGCGGATCGCCGAGGTCGGAAACGGCGGTGTCGAGGCGGACGGCGACCGGCCAGGTGAGGATGATCGTAAAAATCAGGAAGAACGCGAATGCCGCTGCTTCGCGAAGGACGCGGACTCCGAGCGGATGCGCATCGTCGACGCGATAGCCGAAAGACTCGGATGACATGCGGGGCGAGAGAGTAGCAGACGACGTAGCGCCG
>JAXDIO010000362.1:0-3176 GCA_034663965.1 Thermoanaerobaculia bacterium
CGATTTTCCTCGCCTCGGCGCTTTGCGCGCAGGCGCCGCATGAGGACTGGCGGACCATCGCCACGCCGCATTTTCGCGTGCACTATCCCCGTCAATACGAAGCGTGGGCTACGCGCGCCGCGGCGAGATTGGAGTCGGTGCGCGCCGCGGTCGTAGCGGAAGTCGGCTTTGCGCCGGAAGCGGTGACGGATGTGCTGATCGAGAATCCGAGCGCCGATGCAAATGGGATCACCATCCCATTGCTCGACACGCCGCGCATCGTCCTCTACGCCGAGCCGCCCGAGCCGGAGACGCAGATCGGCGAGTATTCGAGCTGGATCGATCTGCTGACCGTCCACGAGACCGCGCACCTCGTGCATCTGCTTCGTCCTTCGCGCAATCCGTTCGATCGCGCCCTCGCGCATCTTCTCCCGCTGAATCCGATCACGCTGCACGCGCCGCGCTGGGTCCTCGAGGGATACGCGACGCTGATCGAGGGCCGCATCACCGGCAGCGGCCGTCCCTCCGGCGCGATGCGCGCCGCGGTGCTGCGCACCTGGGCAATGAACGGTCAGCTCCCCACCTACACGCAACTCAACTCGGACCGCCGCTTCCTCGGCATGTCGATGGCCTATCTGGCCGGCTCCGCGTTCCTCGAATGGCTCGTCGAAAAAAACGGAGCCGACTCTTTGAGAAATCTATGGGCGCGCATGACCGCGCGTCAGCGCCGCAGTTTCGACAGCGCCTTCGCCGGCGTCTTCGGCGAAACGCCGCAACGTCTCTACGGCCAGTTCACCGCCGAGCTGTCGGCGAACGCGATGACCGTCGCCCGCGCCGGCGGCTGGAAGGATGGCGAGCTGTGGCAGGAGACGACGCGCGGCAGCGGCGATCCCGCCGTCTCACCCGATGGGACAAAACTCGCAATGGTTCTTCGCAACGCGAAAGGGGAGGCTACGCTCGTCGTTTTCTCCACTGTCACCAATGACGCTGAGGCAAAGAACGCGAAGCGCATCGCCGAAATGCTGCGCCGCGATCCGCAGGACGTCGCTCCGGTCCGCACGAAGCCATTCCCGCGCAAGCCGCTGCATTCATTCAAACCGCCCGACGGCGGCGACATCGAGAATCCGCGCTGGACCCGCGACGGCACTGCCATCCTCTACACGCACAAGCAGCCCGACCTCGACGGCTTTCTCCACCACGATCTCTTCCTCTGGAATCCGGCCTCGGCACAGACCGAGCGGCTCACACATCTCGCCGATGTGAAGGACGCCGATCCGATCGACGCGACACACGCCGTCGCGATCCGCAGCCGTTTCGGCGAATCGCAGATCGTGATCGTCGATCTCACCACCGGCGCGATCACGCCGCGAACGGAGCCGTCGCTCGACGGCGTCTACTCGCATCCGCGCGCCGCCGCCGATGGCCGTATCGCCTGGGCCGAGCACGCGAACGGCGAGTGGCATGTCACGATCGACGGCAAATCGCTGCCGGTCGCCGGAGCGTTTTCGCCCGAATGGACATCGAACGGCACACTCGTCGCCGCTGTCGCCGGACGCGGCTTCATCGACATCGCGCGCGTCGATTCCTCGGGCGCGACATTCGTCACGCGTAGCGCCGGTATGGCTCTCTCTCCCGCGCCGTCGCCCGACGGATCGCTCTACTTCATGTCTCTCGATCCCGACGGCTTCCTCGTCCGCCGTCTCGCCGATCCGACTCCGCTGCCGTCATCGACGCTCACCTTCGACCGCTCGCTCATCCCCGCCCTCCCGCCGCCGCCCGCGACGCCGATCGCCCTGCACGACGAGCCGGTCACGCCGCACGCGTATGGCCTCGGACGGCAGGAATGGTCGACGACCTTCGGCGGCCAATACACCCCCTTCGGCAGCACGACCGAATTCGGCCTCCGCCTCGGCGACGTCATCGGCCGCATCGATACGCTCATCCTCGGCGCGATCGGCACCCGCGACCTGCCGCGCGGATTCGCCATCGCCTCGGTCTGGCGCGGCCTGCCAATCGCGATCGCCGCGCACCTCTTCGACTCGCACGAGACAAGAGGCGTAGAGTTGCGTGCCACGCGCGACGCAGCATTCCCGATGGCGCGAATCTCCATCAGCGGCGGCGGTCTCTTCGAACGGCGTCGCAATCGCGCCTTCATCGACGCGCACGCCGTCACCTGGCAGCGCCGCATCGCCTCCGAACGGATCGACATCGCCGCCGACTCCGCGAATCACATGCAAGCCACCGCGCGCGCCGCGCTTCGCCTCGCCGATCTCACGTTCGGCGCCGAGATTGGCGCAGGCCGTCACCTAACCCTCGGCGGTGGCGGCTCGACGATCGAGCCCGACTCCCTCCTCATCGAACGCCTCCTCGATCCCGCCTTCGAACGCCATTCGTTCTCCAGCGCCACCTACCGCGGCCAGCGCCTCTCCATCGCCACCTCCGGTCTCACCGTCTTCTGGCAACGCCACAACCTCGGCACCGACATCGACCTCTTTGGCGTCGAGACCAACGCATCGATCCCTGCGATGCCGTTGCTAAAAACGCCCGCGCTCCAACTCACCGCCGGCATCGCGCAAGTGCGCCTCACCCGCAAAACGCGCGGGTGGGTGGGGGTGCGGTGGAAGCCGTAGGTCCAGACTTCAACCTCGCTCGTCCGCCGCGATCATTGGCGGGGCTGGCGGGGCGCGAACCCGCAACCTCCGGCGTGACAGGCCGGGGGTCGCGGGTATTTAGAGAAGAGTCGATCCCCAGGGGTGGGATAACGCTTATTCCGGAAGAAGTTAGCGGCACGTAAAAACCCGACCTTGCGAGTTTGTCGCGCCTCGTGAAGTCCGGCAGCATTAGGGTATGCAAAATCCTTAGCGTTTTCTTGCGAGCGACTTGAGCTCTTCCAGCCTGCCGCCGAATGTCAATGTGATTGTGCCGTCCTTGACCTCCTGCTCCAGCGACACCCGCGACCAGCCGCGAGGAAGGCGCTCGCCCTTCGTTAGCCAGAGCGGGTAGAAACCGAATGTGTCCTCGAAGTTCGCATTCCACGAATCGGTCGTCACATAGATGAAAGGACGCTTTCCGGTCCTTTGTTCGAGTCGGATGAGATATCGATGCAAGTCGGCGCTGAGCTCCTTCGACGATCGTTTCCCAGCCTGAAGCGGCGACACGTTGACTCCCACCAGCACATCCTGCTCCAACGGCTTTGC
>JAXDIO010000388.1:0-10776 GCA_034663965.1 Thermoanaerobaculia bacterium
GCTGGCGCCGGTGAAGGCCAGCGTCACGTCGACGGGAGATGTCCCGCCGTTGTAGATGCGCATGTCGGTGTGGAAGTTGGAGAACGAATTGTCGAACTCCGCCACGCCCGGCACGACGAAGCGTTTCGCGGAAATCTTCGCCGGATCGGCGGGGAAGACCAGCAGCGGATCGGTGGTGGTGTTGTCGAGGACGGACGCGTATGCGCTGACGTGGCCGCTGTCGCTGGTCACGCGCACTTCCACGCGGCCGTCGGTAATCGACGAGATGCTGAAGAACTGATCCAGCCGCTGCTGCTGTGATTCGTACGGTTTCAAGCTGTACGACCGCTCGGCGACCGTGTGTCCCGCGTCATCGAGCAGGGTGGCCACGAAATCGACCGCCTGGCCCGAGCCTTCGATAAAGCCGAGGTTCGTGCGGAAGCCGCCGGTGGCGCTGCTCTGCGAAACCTGCTGCAGCGAAATCTTCGACGCGCTCGCCTTCGAGAGGAAGTTCACGAGCGGCAGCGCGGGGATGTACTGACCGAAGGTGCCGGTAGCGGCGACGCTGTACGTGCGGCTGGCCGCGACGGTGGCCAGGCTGATGCTGGGGGTGTCTTTACCCGCGAAGTTCAGCGGACGAATCTCCAGCGAACCTTGCGGCGCTTCGCCGAGGACGCCCGAGCCGTACCAGTCTTTGACGATGTCGTTGAGCGCTTTGGTTTCGCCGCCATTGACCGTGAGCGTGGTCTGTTTTCCAGTGACCGTCCCGTCGGCGCCGTTGGGCGTGTAGGTGAGCTGGTAGCTGATCGATTGCGAGGCGGTATTGGTCAGGCGCACGTCGCTGACGAAGCGGGAGCCAATGCCGTCGGCGTGCGCGACCGCCGGGATGAGCAGCGCGTTGAATCCGGAGTTCGGATCCTTCGGCGCCGGCGTGACGGGCGCGACGACGCTGACCGATATCGGTACGTTGGTTGGCGGCTGGTCGCCGAACGCGCCGACTTTGCCGGCAGCCTGCGCGCGATTGATCGTGACGCTGGCCTGCGTCGAGCCGACGTCCAGCTGCGAAAGATCGATGGTCGCGGTGACCGTGGCGCCTTCCGGCGGAAGTAGTCCGCTCGACGGCGAGATGGTGATGAATGGTTCGTCGGAGGAGACGCTGAACGTGTCGCCGGTTGCCAGCGCCGTCTTGGCGCTCGTGGTGATGCCGGGGATGAAGATCGGCTGCGTGATGGTGCAGGGCGATGGCGGGCAGGGGAGCTGCGCGAAGTTGAAATTCGGCTGCCGCGACGATTGTGGCGCGGTCACCAGGACGCTCGCTACCGGTGAGAACGGCCCGTAGTTGCCGCCGCAGATTGGCGCGGCGTGAACGCGGTAGTAGTAGCGGGTATCGGCGGTCACGGTATGCGAGAACGTGCGCGTCGTGGCGCCGGCGACCTGGCTGGTGATCTGGAACGTCTGCGCGTCGCTGAAATCCGATTTCGTCGCTTCCTGCAATTCGTACGAGGCGTCGCGCTGCGAGCTGCCGTTCCACGTGATCGGGTAACTGCTGGCCGAGGGAGCAGTGGGAGGCGCGGAAAGCACGGGAACGCGCGGGCCGCACTGCGTGGTCACGGTAACCGTGTTGCTGTTGGTGCTGCCGCATTCGTTGGTGATTCGGACCCAGAAGTTCGTCGGGCCGACGTTGTTGATGGTGCTTGTGAGGACCGGGCCTGTAGCGCCGCTGACCGGGTTCGACGGGTCGCCGGAGGATGCACGGAACCATTGATACGACGTTGCGCCGGTTGCGACGACGGCGACCGAGAACGTCTCGCCGGCCGTCAGCGTCACGCTCGACGGCTGCGTCACGATCGTGGGAGGCGTGCATTGCGGAACGGTGAGCGTGGCCACGCTGCTGTCGCTGCTGCAATTGCCGTTGGTCGCGCGAACCCAGAAGCGCGTCGTGGTGGAGATCGGACCGGTGAAGAGCAACGTACCGAAGTTGAAGTACTCGTCTGCGGACACGAGCTGCGCGAGGAACTGCTCGTCCGGCAGGCCGCCTTGCAGCAGCGCGACGAATGTGGACGATTCGGTACCGGTCGGGCTGCGGTGCAGGAAGCGCGGGAAGGCCTGCTGCACGCGGCGGGTGATCGCTTCGCCGGAGTTGAGGATGGAGAGGCCGACGCTCAGCCGCGAGTTGCTGCCGAGGAGCGTCAGATATGCGGACGTTTCCGCGCTGCTCGGGGAGCGCCCGAGGACTTCGTTGAATACACGGTTGATCCAGCTCGAGTTGGTGGAGCCGCCGAGCGCGAAGTATTCAGGCGACGCGATGATCTGCGCCTCGATCTGCTCATCCGTCATCCCCGACGCGAACGCCGGCGCCCAGAACCCGACCTCGGCTGCCGAAATCGGACGGTGCAGGAACGTCGAGTAAAAGTCGGTGAGCAGTCGCTGGCGATACTCGGCCGAGGCCAGGACAACCGACGCGACACTGGCGCGCGTTGCGCCGCCCGCGAGTAGTCCGTTCAAGGTTGAGAGCGCGGCGGCGTCGGCGGGACGTCCGAGGAGATCGGTGTAGAGCTGATTGATCCAGCGATCGTTCGACGGTCCGACGCCCGCGACCGGCGTGGAGGTGTCGCCCGCATTTCCCTTGAACCACTGGTACGAGCTGGCGCCCGTTGCGAACGCGATCAAATAGGTTTGCGATCCCGACACGATCGTCGCGCTGGCTGGATTAATCGCGAACGACGGGGGCGTGCACTGGCCGGTGATGTTGATCGCGGCAATGTTGCTGTTCGCGGTGCCGCACTCGTTCGTGACTCTCACCCAGTACGAAGTCGGCTGCGTCAGTGCGGGCGTCGTAAAGCTTGGGCTGTTCGATCCGACCGGATGGCTGGTGTCGAGGTTACTGGTGGCCTGGTACCACTGGTAGTTGAACGGCGACGTTCCGCCAGCGGTGACGGTGAGCGTGACCGCGCCGCCCGAGTTGACTGACTGCGTGGCGGTGGGCTGGATCGCGATGCTCACCGGCGTGCAGCCCGGGCCGGCTGGCTGAAGATTCACCGACGTCGTAGCCGTCACGGTGCCGCAGCCATTCGAAACGCGCACCCAGTAGTTTTTCGAACTCGTGATCGGTGGCGTGGTGAACGTGTTGCTGTTCGTGCCGCGCGGTTGCGATGTGTCGTTGAGATTGCCCTCGAACCACGCGAACGTGAAGGTGCCGTTGCCGCCGGAGACGGTCGCGGTGAGCGTGGCAGTTTGTCCTTGCGGGTAAGTGCCTCCGCCTGAAATCGAGACGGAGGTGGGCGGCTGGCACACGGGGCCGTTGCCGTAGACAAAGGAGAGGGCTTCGATATCCCACGATTGCAGGACGCTGGTCGTGACCGTCGACGCCATCACGGCAGTGGATGAGAAGGGACTTCCCTGATCCGAATGCCGAAATCCGATGGCGTGACCGATTTCGTGGGTGATGAGGAGGGCGTATTGCGCAGCGCTGGCGCCCGGCCGAATGATGATGTCAGCATCATCGATACTGACAAACGTCTCGCCCATGAACGTATGGGTAAAGTTTCCTGCGCCGAACGTACAGGCCATCCCGCCATCGCACACGCCGATGTCGGGACCTGAATATCCGAGGTAGATGACATTGACGTGGTCGTTTTCATTCGGCGTGGTTGATCCCGATGTTCCGGCGTACGAGAGGACGATGAAGGAGCCGGGATCATTGGTCCAGGTAGCCGCCGCGTTGGTGATGCCACCGGGACCATCGACCCCGGGAAGGCTACCGCTTGATCTGAATTGCAGTCCCGCGCCGGCCTCACCGCCGGCAACGCGAACCGGGAAGCAGCCCGGTGCTCCGCAGGCCTGAAGCACGTACGCCGATGGCGCAGCGGTCGCGATCGGGTGGAGCCCGGCCGCAATCGGCGTCAACTTTGTCTGATACGACGGACTCTTACCGCTCGTCACAAACTGCGCAAATCCATCGGCCAATCGCGCCGGATCGTCGTGCAGCTCCGACACATCGCGCGTCACGACCGACTCGCCGCGCGCGGTGCGCGTGAATGAGAACTTGCCCATGGCCATCGACGTTGTGAAGTACGTTCCGTCGCTGCGTTTCTTGAGAAACACCATCACCCGCTCGCCGGGCGTGTACGACGCCGAGTCGGAGATGAACGTGAAGCGCGATCCGGCCACGCCTCCGATCTCGCTGACGGTGATCGTCCCGGCCGCGGCGCCTTTCAGCATCTGTTCGACGTCGAGGCGGTAGTCGGTGACGACGTAGCCGTCGGCCCGCAGGCGCGAAGCGGCGTCGCGCACCGTGGCGATGACGACGGCGTCGGATCGATCGACGAGCTGGCGGTCGCTGACCGGCTGGAAGACGGTGGCCGAGGCGGCCGAGGCGAGTAGACAAAGGACGGCAATGACGCGAATCTGCTTCACAGGAGACCTCTCTTCGGATGGCTTGCGGGAACGGTTGACCGGCGCTCCCTTCCGGGTTTACGTACGTTACTTATTTGAAGCTGCGTATTGTAGCGGAGACCAATCTCATTCGGAAACCGCGGCCTCGCTGTGACAAGAGGCACAAACGTTTAGTGGCAGTCGAGGAGAATCCGTTTCATGTCCCGTCTTGCCGTTCTCGTTCTCCTCCTCTCCTCGGCAGTCTTCGCGCAGTCTCCGCAACGCGGCGGCGCGCTTCCCCAACCGCTCCCGCTCTTTCCGCCCGGCAACTGGTGGAACGCGGACATCAGCGCGGCGCCGGTCGATCCGAACAGCAGCGCATTCATCGCCGACGTCGGCGCGACCCGCGGCATGCATCCCGATTTCGGCGGCGACAGCGGCGATTCCTCGGCGCCGATCTACGGGATGCCGTTCGTCGTCGTCTCCGGCTCGCAGCCGTTGCTTCCCGTGACCTTCGACTACGACGTTGAAAGCGACGTCGCCGCGCCGGGACGTCCGCCTGGCTATCCGATCCCCGAGGAGGCGAAGACGCAGCAGAAGTGGATCGAAGGCGGACTGGCGGGCAACGATCCGAACGCCGATGGCGACCGGCACATGCTGCTCGTCGATCGCGACAACCGGATGCTGTACGAGCTCTACGCGCTGCACTGGACCGGATCGCACTGGACGGCAGGCTCCGGCGCAACGTTCCCGCTCGATTCGAACGCACGCCGTCCCGAGGGCTGGACGAGCGCCGACGCCGCGGGGCTGGCGATCCTTCCGGGACTGATCCGCTACGACGAGGTGTACGGCAGCGTTCCGATCCGCCACGCGTTTCGCGTCACCGTTCGTTACTCGAACGGCTACGTTTTCCCGGGTTCGCACCGCGCCGGATCGACGCACGGCGCACTGCCGATGGGCGCGCGCCTGCGCTTGAAAGCGTCTAAGGACATTTCCGGCTATCCCGAACCGGTACGCCGCATTTTCCAGGCGATGAAGACCTACGGCTTGATCGTCGCCGACAACGGCAGCGACTTGTATGTGGGCGGAACGTACGACACGCGCTGGGACAACGACATCCTCAACCCGGCGTTTTCC
This sequence comes from Thermoanaerobaculia bacterium, assembly GCA_034663965.1. GTDB lineage: Bacteria > Acidobacteriota > Thermoanaerobaculia > Gp7-AA8 > Gp7-AA8 > JADGNZ01. The sequence goes on from JAXDIO010000388.1 coordinate 5,491, forward strand.
GCGATCAAAGGCAGCGACTTCGAAGTGATCCAACTCGGCTGGCAGGAGTCCGCGCGACCGGTAGGGCGTTCGCGGGCAGTTCGGCATTGCCTAATTCGAGGGGAACCAGTTTCACGCGGAGCCGCGGAGATCGCGGAGGGGATCTCCGCGTCCTCCGCGACTCCGCGTGAACCGTCTCTCTCTTGTTGTCGCGCTACTTTGTCCTCTTTACAAACTCCGCGTCGATGCCGTGGATCTTCATCTCCACCAGTTTCTCGACCGGGATGCCGGCGAAGCCCGCTCTTTTCAGATCGCGGATGTAGCTTGCGGAGACGCCGTGGATGCACATCGAGACGAGGTCGTCGGCGGAGAGGTTGGGGTAGCCGAGGTCGCGAAGGTCGCGGACGTAGTTGACGGAGGCTCCGTGGATACGCAGGGCGACGAGATTGTCGTCGCCGAGGTCGCGCACGCCGAGCTCCTTCATCCCTTTGATGAACTCCGGCGTCACGCCGTGGATGCGGAAGGCGATGAGATCGCCGGCGTCGGGTTGGTATCCGAGCGCGCGAATGTCGCGAATGAACGACGTTGTCGCTCCATGGATGCGGAAGGCGATCAGATCGCCGCTGTCCGGCTTGTAGCCGAGTGCGTTGATCTCGCGGACGAACGCGGGCGTCGCGCCGTGGATCCGAAACGCGACGTACTGGTCGAGATCGTCGCGGTAGCCGAGCGACTGCATCTCTTTGATGAAGTTCGACGACACGTCGTGGACGGCCAGCGAGAAGAGGCGATCGTCGTCGAGATCGCTCGCGGCGACGCCGAGGCTGCGCAGGGTCGAGGCGTAGGCGGGATTCGGCTCGAAGGTGAAGCGGCCGACGCCGTCGCCGCGCTGGAACGTGCCGGTGAAGTGCATCGTGCCGGCTTCGCGAATCATGCGGAAGTCGACGGGAGTGTCGGCGCTCGCATCGATCCGCGCGGCTGTCAATCCGGTGAATGCGGAGCGCTCGATCGGATGACTGTTCTGGTTGTGATCGCTGATCATTTCGATCTGCATGCGGCCGTCCTCGCGCTGGCTGAGATGCCAGGCGCCATGCGGCGACGCGGCGCGCGCGGTGAAGGCGGCGAGAAAAAAGAACAGAGCTAACGCCAGGCTACGGTGCATTGGATGTCTCCTCGTCCTTGATAGGACGCCCGTGAAGGGCGTCCTGTTAGAAGGTTTCGAAAGAAAGCCGCTACTTCACTTTGTACTTGGCCAGATCGCGAATGAAATCGGCGTTCACGCCCATCGCGGCCATGCGCACGAGGTCTTTGACGGAGAGGTTCGTGTAGCCGGCGTCGTTGAGCGACTTGATGAACTCGGGACGAACGCCCTGAGCGCGTAGCTCGACCAGTTCCCTCGGCGTGAGGTTGTGGTAACCGGCGTCCGACATCTGCTTCACGTACGACGGCGTGACGCCCATCGCACGCATCTCGCTGAGCTGCTTCGTGGTCAGGTTGCCGTAACCCGCGGCGCGCATCTGCGTGAGGTACTCGCCCGTGACGCCGAGCGCGCGCAGCTCCGTGACTTCGTGGGCATTACTGAATTTGATGCCCGCATCGTGCAGCGACTTGATGTACTCCGGCGTGACGCCGATGGCGCGCATTTCGGTGATCTCGTCAAGCGATAACTCGCCGAGTCCTGCGCCGCGCATCGTCTCGATGTACGCGGGTGTGACGCCGGCGGCGCGCAACTCGATCAGATCGTCGATGGAGAGCTTGCCGCCTTCGCCAATGTGATGACGTCTATGATGCGGCGGTTCCGGAGCATCCGGCGGATCGGGCGGCTCAGGAACCTGGAGGTCATCGAGATTAATGTTCGCCAGGGCGCGCATCGCAACGCGTGGAGCAACCCTTGCGATCGCGCGAGCGGCCGGCGCGATTGCCATCGGAGCGATCATTGGAGCGTTTGCGCTGACACCTTCCGCGATTCCGCCAGCGATTCCGCCGGCGATGCCGCCTTCGATGCCACCGGCAATGCCTCCCGGAACTCCGGCGATGATGGCGCGCGGCGCAATGGCTGGTGTGACGTCGTCCGTCATGTCCTCGTCCGTCGCTTCGGGATCATCACTGGTGTCCTCTTCGTCCGCGGCGTTGTCCGCCTTGACGTCGACCGTGGTCGGCGACACCTGCGGCTTCGGAGCCGGCGGATCGGCTTTCTGCTGCTGCCCGCGGATCGGCAGCGACGGCGCGATGATCAGCGCGAGAAGCACGGTGAGCAGCGCGGCGCCGGCGACGAAGCGCGACGGTGCATTCGGCGATTCAGCGCGTGCGCCGGCCAGCCGGCGGATGCGGCCGATGAGCGAGCCGCCGTTCGCCGACACGAACGCCTGGGCGTCTTCAATTCGCAGCTCTTCGAGGCGGGTGAGTGCTCGCGCATAGACGAGCGGTTTGCCGGAGACGGCGACCGCGACGTCATCGCAGCAGTGCTCGCGCTCGACGCGGATGCGGTTCGAAATCCACCAAACGGCCGGATGGTAGAAGAGCAGCGTTTCGACCACGGCCTGCATCAGGTTGACGAAGAAGTCGTTGCGCCGGATGTGGGCCAGCTCGTGCGCGAGGATCATCTCCATCTGTTCGGTAGAGAGTCCCGTCAGCGAGGTGGCAGGCAGCAGGACGACCGGCCGCAGCCAGCCGATGACGGTCGGCACTTCGACGGCGGCCGACTCGAGGAGCTGCACGGCGCGGCGCAATTTGAGCGCATGCGCAAGCCGCCGCGCGCTCCGCTGCCATTCCGGCGCAGCCTCGGTCGCGTTTTTCTTCGCGATCGAATGCGCACGCAGCCATCCGAAGAGAAGACGGACGGAGAGCAGCAGAACGCCGGTCAGCCACACGAGGACGATCTGCGGGAGGTGCGATTTGGTGAATGTGATGAGGGGGTGGGAGGTGGGGAGTGGGGCGTCGGAGGCAAGAGTTTCGGGCGTGGTGTTCTGAAAAGTGGCATTGAACGAAACGGTGTTACTTGCTTCGCTCCCACTCCCCACACCCAACGCCCCACTCCCTTCGTACGACCGGTACGCCGTCGCCGCGCCGAGGACAACCAGCAACGCGAGCGCGCCGCAGGAGGCGAGGTAGCGCGCGTTCGCGCTCTGTTTCGAAAGCAGGGCAAGAGTCGCGGCGAGAATCGCGGCCACGAGGACGCCCTGCCAGAGAAGGTGCAACAGCGCCCAACCGATTGCTTGCGCGACTGGAGTGCCGAGGAGTGTGCTGATCGTGTTCATCGCGATTCTCCTTCGAGGGTGTCGAGCAGTTCGCGGATCGCGTTCAGCTCGGCGGCGTTTGCTTTGCGTCCGGAGAGGGCTTGCATGACCAACTTCGTGGCCGAACCGCCGAAGGCACGCTCTGCCAGATCGGTCAGGAGCTGGCGCTGCGTCTTCTGCTCGCCGTAACGCGATTCATAGACGTGCGCGCGCTCGCTCTCGTCGCGGACGACGAGCCCTTTCTCCGTCATGATCTGCAGAAGTTTGAGGACGGTCGTGTAGCCGGTGGCGCCATCCTTGTTGAGCTGCTCGTGGACGTCGCGGACGGTGCTCGGTCCGCGTTCCCAGAGCACTCCCAGGATGGCCAGTTCAGAGTCGGTAGGTCGTGGTGGCTGTCGGTCGCTCATGATCGTTTCCTCTTGTACGCAGCCAATCATACGAAGTTTTTCGTCGATGTCAACGAAGAGTTTCGTATGTGATCTTGGTGGGCATGAGGAAGGTGCGTTTGGCGAGAGGGGAGTCGAGCGTTTCCTGATCGTAGTAACGGTTCAGGATCGACGGCTTCCAGGTGAAGAGATCCGCGTTCGCGGTTTCGAACGCAGCGAAATCATCGACCGGATTGCGCTCCATCCGTTCGTGGATCAGCAGCAGGTACGCCCAGGTGATGGTCTCGTGGTAGAGGTTGGGGACGCCGTTATGCACTGCGAACCGTTTCAGTGATTCGGTGAAGCGCTTCAGCGCCTCGATCACCGGCATCTGGCGCAGATAAATCCACGCCAGGCGGACGTGGTCGCGATGATGAAACGCGTCGCCTGCGATCTCACAGCGTTCGAAGGCTTCTGCAAAGTGTTGGTCGTTCATTTTACGAAAAGCCTTTCACGCGGAGTCGCGGAGACGCGGAGAGAGGAGTTGCGACAACAGTTCGTCCTTCTCCTTCCACATCGTATCGAGCCACGTTCGGTCGAGCGATTCGGGGATCGATAGCCGGCGCGCGTGGACGATGATCCTCGGGACGCGGCCGGTCAGGAAGCGGCCGAGCGTGACGTCGTTGTCGGGCGGGTAGGCGAGGGTGACGTCGTACATCGCGTCGAGCTGATCGCCGAGCGCGTCCAGGACGAAGGAGATGCCTCCGATTCGCGGGCGGAGCAGGTGCCGGTACGGCGACTCCTGTTCCGCGTGTTTCGATTTCGAGAAACGCGTTCCTTCCAGAAAATTCAGGATGGCCACCGGGAAGTTGCGGTAGCGCTGGCAGGCCTTGCGCGTCGTGGCCAGGTCAGTGCCGCGCTTCTCGGGATGCCTGGCCAGATACTCAGGCGTGTAGCGGCGCATGAACGGGAACTCCAGCGCCCAGCAGGCCTGACCGACGATCGGAACCCAGAAAAGCTGTCGCTTCAGAAAAAAGCGGATGAAGGCCGTGCGTCCGCGGAAGGCGCGCTGGAGTGCGAAGATGTCGACCCACGACACGTGATTGGCAACGATGAGGTAATGGCCATCCGGACGAACGTCGTCGCCGATCCCTTCGATCTGCCATTGCGTCGGCAGCAGGGCGTCGAAGATGCGGTCGTTCCCGCCCACCCAGTTCGCGCCCATCGAGGCCAGGATCAGGATGATGCGCGTGCGCGCGCGGCTGCGTGGAGCCGTGAACTGGATCGCGAACTTGGCGATGCCGAGGATGGCGATGCACGAGCCCCAGAACGCCGCGTTCACCGTCAGAAGGAGCAGTGTGATCGCGCCGCGGATCATGGTTCCGACATGGCCAGGCGCGCGAAGCGAATCGCGCCGGCGAGCGCGGCCGATCCGAAGAGGACGAAGAGTCCCGCCCGCCAATCCAACTCGTTCCACCCGCCGAAGTCGAGCGCGGTCGCGACACTGCCGAGGACGAGAGCGCCGATGACTACGGTGAAAAGCTCACCGATCCAGCCCTTGGGCCGCGCGAATCGGACACGGCGGATCGCGAAAAAGACCGCCGCCGCGCAGGTCATCCAAAGAGCGATCCCCATCGATTTCGAGGTTAGCATGGCTTTCGCATGAGTCGGCCTGAACCGCCGAGGAGCATACCCATGATGACCGAAGC
>JAXDIO010000003.1:0-16526 GCA_034663965.1 Thermoanaerobaculia bacterium
CGCAAAATTTGCTCCTCGGTATTCGTATCGACGGCGCTCAACGCATCGTCGAGGATGAGGATGGCCGGCTCGCGAACGAGCGCCCGCGCGATGGCGGTGCGCTGCTTCTGGCCGCCGGAGAGCGTGATGCCGCGCTCGCCGATGATGGTCTCCAGTCCCTGCGGGAAGGTAGCGACGTCGCCGGAGAGTCCGGCCATCGCGGCAGACTTCTGAACCTCGTCGACAGAAGCGTCGCGGCGACCGAAGCGGATGTTCTCCGCGATCGACTCGGAAAAGAGAAACGTCTCCTGCGGCACGGCGCCGATCGAATGCCGCAGTTCGGAGGGCGGGAACGATTCGATCGGGCGGCCGTCGACGAAGATCGTTCCCGGCGGTGGTTCGAATGTTCGCGTGATCAGTGCCAGCAGCGTCGACTTGCCGCTTCCGGTGCGGCCGACGATGCCGATGGTCTGGCCGGGATCGACATGCAGGTTGATGTCGCGCAGCGTTGGACGGGATGCTCCGCCGTACGTGAACGTCAGATCGCGGATGTCGATCTCGCCGCGCAACGGTGCATCGAGCGGCTGGCCGGAATCGGCGCGCACATCCGGCTCGATCGTCCACACCTCATGCAGCCGCACCATCGAAGCCATGCCGCGCTGGAAAAGATTCGTCACCCAGCCGAGCGCGATCAGCGGCCACACCATGCGCCCGAGGTAGAGCTGGAAGGCGATGAAGCTGCCGATGGAAAGCGTGCCGCGGATCATTTGCCGGCTGCCGATAAAAAAGACGACGCCGAAGATGATGCCGAGCATCGCGTGGAGTCCGGGGTAAAACAGCGCCGTCAAGCGGATGACCGTGCGATTGCGGTCGACGAATTCGCGGTTCATGGCCGCGAACGTTTCCTGTTCCACCTTCTCGCGCCCGAACGCCCGCACGACCCGCACACCGGCCAGGTTCTCCTGCACCCGCGCGGAGATATCGCCGAAGTAGTCCTGCACTGCTTTGTACTTCAAATGAATGCGTTGCCCGAAGTACTGCACCATCCAGATCACCACCGGCACGCCGGCAAGCGCCAGCAGCGACATCTCGCGATTGATTCGCAGCATCATCACAAACGCGCCGGCGACGACGACCAGCGACGACAGCACGTGCATGACCGCCGGCCCGACCAGCATCCGCACCGAGGCCAGATCGTTCGTGGCGCGCGAGAGCAGATCGCCCGTCCGCTGGTCCTGGTAGTACGAGACCGGAAGCGACTGCAGATGTCCGTAGAAATCGTTGCGCATCTCGTACTCGATGCGCCGCGACTCGCCGATGATGATGCGCCGCTGCAGGAAGAGGAAAAATCCTTCCAGCGCGGCCGCGCCGACGAGCAGCAATCCGTAGCGCACGAGCGCGCCGCGCGTGACCGCTTTCGCCAACTCGTTCACGGCGTTGCCGATGATGAGCGGCTTGAGCAGCGAGAACGACGCCGACGCCGCCACGCACAGCGAACCGAGCGCCAGCGCCGTCTTGTGACGGCCGAAGTATCCGAGAAGCCGGCGAAGAGGAGAGAGCGTCAAAGCCAAGGTTGGATGGTGAACAGCGATGTGCGCCGGATCATTCAACATTCATGCGGCTGCGGTACACAAGTTTTCACGCGGGGACGCGGAGGTAGATTTGGTTTTTCTCCGCGCCTCAGCGTCTCCGCGTGAAAATCGTCTCACAAGCTCTTCAACTGTTCCGCCGGGTAAGTCCTCGCGTCCACTTTCGGATGCGCCTGGGCGATTTTCCCGTTCTCGTCGATGACATACGCGATCCGCTTCGCGTATTCGTCTTTTGGCGATTCGGCTGCGCCGTACGCGAGTCCGATCTGTCGATCGGTGTCGCACAACAGCGGGAACGGGAAGTCGAACTTCTCGGCGAACTTCGCGTTTGCGGCGACGTCATCGAAACTGACGCCGAGGATCGTGGTGTTCTTCGATTCGTACTCGGCGATGAGGTCCCGGAACCCGGAACCCTCGGCCGTTCAGCCAGGTGTGTCAGCCTTCGGATAAAACCAGAGCACGACCTTGCGCCCGCGCAGATCGTGCAGCGCGACGTTGTTACCTCGATGATCGGTTACCTCAAAATCCGGAGCCTCGTCGCCAACGTTCAGCATGCGTCCTCCTCGAAACGAATTCAGTACGAACCGCAACTTGCCTGCCAAAGACACGCGGCGATTGTAGTGGAGGTAGGGAAACCGGCACCGACGACACTCCTCTGATGATGCCCGAGGCCACACCGATCGTCAGCAATCCCGAACCGGAACGGCTCCAGGACACGCTTGCTCTCTGCCTCTCCGGCGGCGGCTATCGCGCGATGCTCTTTCACCTCGGCGTGCTGCGGTACTTCAACGACGCGGCACTCCTCGGCAAACTCGATCGCATCTCCAGCGTCTCCGGTGGGTCGCTCACCGCCGGAGTCCTCGGGATGCATTGGAGCGCGCTTGCGTTCGACGCCCCGGGCCGCGCGACGAACTTCGATGCGCTCATCACGGCGCCGGTGCGGAAGATGGCGGCGACAACAGTGGACAAGAGCGCCGTCATCCTCGGCACGCTGCTGCCGGGAACGATCGGTGATCGCGTCATCAAGCGCTATCGCGAGGTTCTCTTCGGCGACAAAACGCTGCAGGATCTTCCCGACCGTCCGCGCTTCGTCATCAATGCTACGAACGTGCAGACCGGCTCGCTCTTTCGCTTTTCGAAACACTACATCGCCGACTGGCAGATCGGACGCTTCCCGAATCCGAACCGACTGCTCGCGGAGGCGGTTGCAGCGTCGTCGGCCTTCCCGCCGATCCTGTCGCCGGCCAGGCTATCGTTCAAGCCGGGCGATTTCTCGCTCAACGCCGGCGCCTGCAACACGCCGCAATTCACATCGAATGTCCTGCTCACGGACGGCGGCGTTTACGACAACATGGGAATCGAGACGGCCTGGAAGCGGTGTAAAACGATTTTCGTGAGCGATGCCGGCGCGAAGATGCAACCCGAGGCGGATACGAAGACCGATACGGTGCGGCATGCGCTGCGCGTGAATTCGGTCATCGACAACCAGGTGCGCAGCCTGCGGCGGCGGCAGGTCGTCGACGCGTTCGTCAACGGTGATCGCAAAGGCGCCTTCTGGGCGATGTCGAGCAATCCGGCAAACTTTCCGGCGCCGAGCGCGTTGGCCGTCCCGCTCAATCGCGCGCAGGAGCTGGCCGCCGTCCCGACGCGGCTCAGCGCACTGAATGATGAGATGCAGGAACGATTGATTAACTTTGGCTACGCGATGGCGGAACGCGGCATCCGCAGTCACTTCGATCCGGCCGCTTTCGCTGCGGCGCAGTTCCCCTATCCGCGCGGTGTTTGAGGAGTGATGACGATGGCTGCCAATACAAAGAAGACGACTCCGCCGAAGCTCGGCCGAAAATTGATGGAGCAGTTGATGTTCGGCGCGGGCACCGTGCGCCGTTTCACGCAGGACTCGCCGGTGCTTCCCGACGTCTGGCTGCAGTACATGAACGAGACAGCCAGTAAGAAAAGGGCGGATCGATACCAACCGGTGAAACTCCTTCTGACTCCGTATCGCGAATCGGGTGCCGGAGAAGTGCGAAAGGTTCTTCACGCGCGCCTCCTGGCGGACCGGCACAAGAAGGCGTGGCGGCAGTTCGGGCACGACCCCGCCTCGCTCCCGCGGGTCATTTACAACCAGACCACAGTCGCGGCCACGCTCTATTTTGAAGACCTCGTCCGAGTGGTCATGCCGATGACCGAGTGGTGGCGTCGCGTAGTCGACGTCCTGTCGCCGGCGAAGTTGAAAACACCGGACGCCCGCAACAATCTCGCTGAGGCCCTCTGCGATCCTGAGCACCGGAAGATGCAGACAAAAAAGACCGTCATCTATCCGCCCGATGTGCTCTGGCTCGTGCGCGTAGTTGGTGCCATCGCCGTCGTGCAAAGCGGCAGGAAGTTGCGTCCCGTCTTCGCGGAAAAGAACGGCGTGGCCATTGCGAAACCTCAGGACTGGAAGCCGATCGTCGACGCCGTGGCGCGCCTGATCGAAAACATCGCGCCACTCGATGACAAGGCGAGCTCCGCGGACGGCCCTCTGGCAATGGAAAAGAACATCGCCCTGATCTATTCGGTAAGTTTGAACCGCGAGGCCACTCCGACCATCTCTCGTTCGACATTGGCCATCAAGGCGGACGCCGCGCGCCGCCTCTTCAACATCTCCTGCAGCGAACTTGCGTGGGGCATCATCGACAGCGGCGTTGACGCTTCCCACCCTGCGTTCCGGACGCGCCATGACGAGAAGGAAAACAAAGGCGTCCTCGACGCGGAGGCCTTCGTCGAGCAGCCCACCGGCAAGTGGGCCAATCACTCACGTGTCGTGGCGACGTACGACTTTACTCAAATCGACCGGTTGCTGGATCCCAAGAGTCCGGATCAGCCGAAACGGATCGAGAAGCTGTTGGAGGATCCGGCGGCCGCAAAAACGGTTCGCGACGCCATTGCTGACTTGAATCAGTCGCTCAACGACGGCCGCACGATCGACTGGAAGGTAATTGCGCCGCTGTTGCGGATTCCGCACGACAAGACCTACGCGCCGCCCGCCCACGACCACGGTACTCACGTCGCGGGAATCGTGGCGGGAGATTGGAAGGCGAAGGAAGAAGGCAACAACACGCCCGATGACCTCATCGGCGTCTGTCCCGATCTGAGACTCTATGACCTGCGTGTGCTCGACGACTTCGGCCGCGGCGACGAATTCGCCGTGATGGCGGCCCTGCAGTTCGTGCGGTATCTCAACTCGACGAACGACTACGTCGCGATCCATGGCGTCAACCTGAGCCTCTCCATCCCCCACGACGTCGCCAACTACGCCTGCGGACGCACGCCTGTATGCGACGAGTGCGAGAGAGTCGTGTCCGCGGGAACGGTGGTGGTCGCAGCGGCCGGGAATCAGGGATACCGCAAATACACCACGGAAGAAGGGACGACTACCGAGGCGTACAACAGCATCAGCATCACCGATCCGGGAAATGCGGACTTGATCATCACCGTCGGCGCCACACATCGTTATCGGCCGCACACGTACGGCGTCAGCTATTTCTCGAGCCGCGGTCCGACCGGCGATGGCAGGATCAAGCCCGATCTGGTCGCGCCGGGCGAGAAAATTACGGCGCCGTTGCCGGGCAAACAGTCCGGCGTCAAAGACGGGACGAGCATGGCCGCGCCGCACGTGAGCGGAGCCGCCGCGCTGCTGATGGCGCGCCACAACGAGCTTGTCGGCCGCCCCGGCCGCATCAAGGAAGTCCTCAAATCCACCGCCACGGACCTCGGCCGCGAGCGCTACTTTCAGGGCGCCGGGATGCTCGACGTCCTGCGCGCGCTGCAATCGGTTTAGGAGAACGACCATGACGATCACGTTCGAAGCACTCCGCGCGAAATTCGGCGACGCACTCATGCTCCATTACGGACCTGACGATGACCGGCAGCTGGTCATCATTGACGGCGGCCCGCCGGGCGTTTGGGACGATGCCGTCCATGATCGCCTGAATCAGTTGCGTGATGAACGCGGCCTCGAAGACAAAGAGGCCCTGGAGATTGCGCTCTTGATGGTCAGCCACATCGATGCGGATCACATCGCCGGCGTGATCGAGCTGATGCAGCTGCTCGATGAGCACAGAGCCAACAAGACCGCGCCGCCGTACAAGGTTAGGAAAGCGTGGGTAAACACGTTCGAGGATCTGACCGGAGAGAAACCCGGTGGCGCCTCATTCGGTGCCGCCGAAGCCGCAGCGCTCGCGGCGTCCCCCCTCGGCGGCGCGCTCGTAAAAACCAAATCCGGGATCGAACTGGCCAGCGTCGGACAGGGCCGCCGCCTTCGGGATCTCATCAAAACGATGTCGCTCGCGGGCAACAACCCTTTCGGTCCCCTCGTGACGGTCGATAACGCACAGAACCCGGTTTCCCTCGACGAACTGAAACTGACTGTCGTCGGCCCGTCGAAGAAAAATATCGACGCGTTGCAGAAGGATTGGGCGAAGCACGTAAAACCGTTGCTGAAAGAAAAAAAGCACGCCGAGGTCGCCGACTATGTCGACAAATCGGTGTACAACCTCTCCAGCATCATCGTCCTCGCCGAAATCGACGGCAAACGAATCCTCCTAACCGGCGACGGCCGCGGCGATCACACCCTGGCCGGCCTGAAAGAAAAAGGATTCCTCGACGCCAAAGGCAAGATGGAAGTGGACATCCTCAAACTCCCCCACCACGGCAGCGAGCGCGACGTAAAACTCGACTACTTCCAATCAATCCACGCCAAACACTACGTAATCTCCGCCAACGGCAAATTCGACAACCCCGACCTTCCGACTCTGAAAATGATCTCCGCCGCCCGCAAAGGCGACGACAACTTCACCATCTGGCTCACCAACCCCACCAACGAATTCGAACTCCCCAACATCGGCAAAGGAGTCCAGGCCTTCTTCGACGCGGAGAAAAAGGCGGGGCGCAAGTACCGGGTCAATCAACGGAAATCGAACGACCTGTCGATCGTGATCGACCTATAGCAGCGGTGCTCGTCGGCACTCGTCCACGATGTTCGATGGCGACGATCAGTTCGTGCCCGACTCTAGGAGAAAAAACTGCTTGATTTCTGTTTCTGTCTCGCCAGTAGCCGCTCGCGCGACTGACGCACTGTCCGCGGCTCATCGGCAACGTGAAGCCAACAACGGCGGCTACAGCTGCGCGTTTCGAGCACGTGCGGCCGCTCACTCGTCCTCTCCCGGCTCGCTGACGCCTTCGAGCGCGGCCAACATGTCCGTGCGAGCGCGGCGGCGCGACGCGCCCTGCGCGCTGAGCGCTTTGATGGCCGTGAGCACGGCGTCGGCATCGCGGTAGCCGCGCTTGTCGAGCTCGGCGATGCGCGCGCCGCTGAAGTCAGCCGTTGAGCGCAGCCACCCGACGAGCGGCGACTCGGGATCGACGAACGGCTCGCGCGGGCGGATCTCGATGACGCTCAGCTCCGGAAACTGCGCGCGCCGCCATACCGACCCGTCCTGCAGATGAACGACAACCGCATCCGTGCAGCCATTCTGCGCGAGTGCCTGGACGGGGACGTTTTCGCGAATCGTGGCCGAGGCATAGCGGTAATCGCCGATAGTTCGGGATGGAAAGGCGAATGGCAAGGCGACGCTGGCGAGCAGGTACTCGATCATGGCCTCGTCATCGTCGACGTCGTTGAGGCGCACCCACTCGACCATCGAGGTTGCGGCCACGATCGCGGTTGACGCGAGCTTGTCGAACTTCGGCGCGAGTTGCGCCGCGCGTGCGACCGTCACCCACACCGGCAGGCCGCAGCGCACTGCGGCCGGAGTGACGTAGCGCCGCAGCACGCGCTCCACCGGCTCGGGATCGAAGAGCGGCTCGATCGTCGCCAGCTCGGTAGGGCTTCGCGTCATAATCGCCTTCGCCAGCGTTGCCAGCGCCGCCGCCGACGGCACCACGATCCGCTCGCCGCCGAGATCGCGCCACGCCGCGCGCAGCGACGCCGCGCCGGCGCGCGGGTCGCGTGCGGACGCAAACAGCGCCGCGTTCACCGCGCCGATGCCCGAGCCGGCTAGGAGCGCGGGAAGGAACGGCGACTCGACAATCCGCGCGATCGCGCCGGCCTGATACGCGCCGCGCGCGCCGCCGCCGGTGAGCACCAGACCCGCGTTCATGCGCCGGTCAGCAGCCGCTGCCCCGAGGCCGCGGTCAGCTCCTGATTCGACGACGGTGCAAACACTTGGGCAGCAACGCCCTGCCATTCGCGCAGCACCGCGCGAATGAACTCGTTGCGCTTCATCACGAACCGCAGCTCAGCCCCCTCCCCTCTCAACAGCTCGATCGCGCACCACGCCGGCTGCGCGGGCTGGGCCTGATCGGCAATGAGGCGCAGGCGTGTGCTTAGCGACAGCGCGGCCATCGTCGGAGCATCCGCGGCCGCCGCCTGGCCAGTCACGGTGAGAAAGAGAACGAGGTCTTCGGTGTCGAACGGCGCCAGCGTCTCGTCGATGGCCGTAGCCAGCGAGAAGCTCTCCGGTGCGAGCGACTGCAGATGCGCGTCGATCGAGTCGATGACGTACTGCTCGACATCCGCGCCGTTGCCCGATGCGAAAACCGCCGCGACGGCGCGCGACGAACAGATCTCGCGCGAGAGAAACGTGACCTGCAGCAACCACGGCAGACCAGCGTACGCGCGCCCGGCCTTCCACGCGGCGAGCGCGCGGTCGATGACGTCGCGACCCTCAACCCGTATCTCGACGTGGGCAAGGCGCCGCTCGATCTCGCCCATCCGCGTCTGCAGCTTCTCCGCGACCGCCGCCACCTGCTGCAGCGCCGCGGCGACCTGCGACGTCTTCGCCGACTGCCGCTTCGCATCGGCCTGCAGTCCGGTGACCTTCCTGGCCAGCGTCGTCACGCCCATCTCGGTAAGGACGACGTCTTTCTCGATATCGGCGAAAAGCGTGCTCAGCGCGGCGAGCCCGGAGCCGAACGACTCGTCGAGCGCGAGATCGCCTGACGAGAACCGGTCGATAAGGCGCCCCAACCAGCTGCGGGTCGCGCGAAAACGAAGAATGTCGCCGGCCACGGTAAGCGAGTTCACGAGCTCGATGGCCACTGCGTCCGCCGCAGCCGGATTCGTGCGTGCGAGCTCACGAAGCTTCAGCTCCATCAGACGACCCGCCGTTCGCGTATGCCGGCGACGAGCGTGGCCAGCTCGGTGCAACGTTGCTCGATCTGCTCCGCCGCCGCGATGTTCTGACAGAGATCGGAGGCGATGCTCTCCTGCTCCTCAACGGTACCCTCCTTCTGCTCCTTTGCGCTCTGCAGGTTGGCGAGAAAGCCGTCGACAATCTCCTGCAGCGCGCTGAGGTAATCGTCGAGCGACGCGCCGAGCTGGTCGGAGATGAAAGTCTGCAGCTCTTCCTCGAGGAACCGCAGAAACTCGTCACCGCTTTCGTTTACCGCCTTTATTAGGCGATCGAGTGTGACGTGATACTCGGTTACTTCGCGATCGGGATCGACGACGGTTTTCTCGTACCAGCTCTTCCAGAGCCAGAACCGCCTCCATGATCTTTCGTAGACCCGGACTGTTCGGCTCTTTCCGGCGTGGGTCACGCTGACGGCGTCCGGGTTGTAGGTGACCTCGGGCAGCTGAACCGGCGGCGGCGTGTACTCGGGCAGATCGAGTCGCACGTCCAACTGCCGGCCGAGTTGCTCCGCCGCGCGCTCGACGATCGGTCTTGCGTTCGCCACCGCCTCGTGGTGCAGTGCGTCGCGTTCGCTCTTGATGATCTCCAGAAGGTCGTTTCGTTTTGACCGCAGCACCGCGCCCACTTTTTTCTGGCCGTGAGCGATCGCGGCGCCGACCGCTTCCTTGGCCTGCTTTTCCGACGTGAACGCGAGCATCTTTTTTTTTCCGCGGGCTTTGGCGATGAACGTCCGCGGCAGGAAAGGCAGCGGATCGCCGTTCGAAGCCACGAGATCGGACTCGCGGATGCCGGTACCTTCCCACATCTGCTCAAGTGCCTTGGCCACGCGCTTCTTCATCGAAACCCGCTTCAGATGGACCTTGTCGATGAGGGTCTTGCGCTGGCTGCGCAAGGTGCCCGCCTGACGCTCGAGGTCGGCGATGGCCTTCTTCAGAGTGGCTGCATCGGCCTGGAGCGCGACGCTGCGCAGATCGAGTTCCTGTCGCACGCGCTTCAGCACGTCGCTGGTCACGTCGAGCGCGGTGCGCAAACAGACTTCGCCGGCCGAGGCGGAGAAACGCGCCACGGCTCGGTCGAATAGCGTGTGAAAGCCCGACTTGTCCCAGAGCGATCGCGCGCGTTTGTCGAGAGCTTCGAGTGTCAACTCTTCTTTCATCGATTCCCAATCGATGGGAAAGATCTCCTTCAACACGGAATCGACGAAGGCCGTGAGCTGCTCCGCGCTCGCGTCTGGACGCCTGGCACGCTCGCCGAGATAGTTCGCCGCGGCGAACGCCCACGCCGCAGAGGTCTCGAAAATCGCCGTCTCGGCATCGATCTTCACGCCGAGGTGGGAGCGGACGAAGTCGCGGACCTCCTCGGTGCTCATGTCGTGGTTGCTCTTTCGCTGATCGATGCGGTTGACCACCACCACGAGGTTCTTCTCCGAGGTCACGGCGATGGTCTTCATCACCTTCTCTTTGAGCGCTCCGGCAGCGCTGTTGTTGAGGGCGGTGAAGTTGAGGACCAGAACCACGCCTGAGCAATGCGCGAGCTGTACCTCGACCACGCGCTCTAGAAATGCGTCGTTCTCCCACTCGTCTGGACCGGGCGTATCGATGAGCACGAGGCGTCCGCTGCCGAAGCGCATTAGATCGCGCGCCAGTGCCGACAGCGGCGCCTCCACGCGGGCCACGTCGCCGCCGCTAATGGCCGCGGTGACGGCCGCCTCCGACTTGAGCAGCGCGCAGAGGCGATTGAGATCGTTGATCCATAACAGCGTGTCGCGGATGCGGGTGTGATCGGTCTGCGCGGACAGGAGCGGCGCGGTGTTGCTGCGCAGGCACTCAACGACTTTCTCGCAGTCGGGATTCGAGGCGAGGAGTTTCTTGAGGACACCGCGATCGACGTGCCGAAGCAGCTCGCGGAGATCTACTTCCGCGTTCTGAATCGCCTCGAGCATCTCCGGGCTGAGCAGCAGGCGCGGCTCGCCGCCCGAGGGCGTGAGCACGACCTCGGTCGGCAGTGTAGTCATGGCAGCGCTGCGGAATGGCAGGATCTCGCGGCCGAGCAGGCCGTTGATGATCGTCGACTTGCCTGCCTTCATCGGCGCGACGACGGCCAAGCGCAGCTCAAGGCTCGCGACGTTCTTGCGCTCGCGCAGGAGGCGGCTCTCAAGGTCGGCGAATTGATTCTGGGCGCGCTTCGCGGTCGATTTGGCAAGCGTCACAGCGGAGGCGCGTACGAGAGCGCGGGCCTGTTCGACGAGGTCGCCGATGTCGGCTTGGAGTTGAACGAGAGGTATGGTCGCGTCCGACGCGCCGGCAGCGGCCTCACCTTTCTTGGTTTGACCCATTACTTCTAGGAGTGATGGCGAGGCGGATTTCCCTACCCTTTAACAGTACCGCAACAGTGTACGCGTCTGCTTCACCTTGAGGATGTGTGACCCTGCCCCGGTTTCGTGAACGGGTTGATAGTTGGGCGTCAACGGCGAGCCACCGCACGCAAAGGGGGGAGCGTTTCATGGCCGAACGCGCCGACGAGCCTCTGGCGCTGCGACTGTGGCGCTACAGCGGGTGATTCGGTGATCGGAAGTCAGCTCTCTACCAATCCCCTCAACTGCCGGCTGGCCACCGTCAGCATCGCCAGGTCGACTGTCTGTGCGGCGCGGAGGTCGGTCATTAGTTGGTCGATGCGTTCGACTTCGCGGGGGCGGGTGGCGAGCCAATTGTCGACGGGGTCTTTGGCGCCGTCGCTTTCGGTGAGGACTTTCGACGCCAGAGTACTTTGGTAGTTGAAGAGGTCGTCGACGACGGCGGCGAGGGCGGCTTTTTGCCAGGGGGTTTCGGCGGGGATGGAGGCGCCGGCGTTGCGGAGGCGGTCGAGGCCGAAGCGGGCGCCGACGCTGAAGTAGACCTTCGCCACGTCCTCGACGGGACGGCCGGTGCGGGAGAGGCGGACGATGTCGAGGGCGGCGCCCATCACGCCGAGGCTGGCGATGCGGTAGGCGACGGGTTCGGGGACGCCGTCCATTTCGAGTTCGCCCTGGCGCGCTTTTAGGGCGCCGAGGAGGGCGGCGGGGAGGATGTCGTTGAGTTTGTCGGAGATGGCCGCGATGGCGGGGCGGAACTCGCCGACGTAGCGCGCGGTATCGAGGGATTTGTAGTCGCTGATGAGCAGCCAGTTCATGGCGCGTTCGAGGAGGCGTCCGACTTCGATCAGCATTTCGATCTGCACGCGCGCCGGAAGGACGTTGTCCTGCGACTCGATCGCGGACCAGAGCGAGCGGAGGTCGAACGACTCGCGGATGATCGTGAAGGCGCGGGCGACGTCGGCGGTCGGCTTGCCGGTCTCTTCGCTCATCTGCCAGACGTAGGTCGGGCGGATGCGGTTGATGATGTTGTTGGTGACGTAGGTGCCGATGATCTCGCGGCGCAGGCGGTGGCGCTCGATGGTGCTGCGGTACTGCTGGCGCAACGGCTTCGGGAAGTAGAGGACGAGGTCCTCGACGAGAAGCGGATCGTCGGGAAGATCGCTGGCCAGCAGGTCGGCGTAGAGCACGATCTTGCTGTACGCGAGGAGGATGGCCAGTTCGGGACGGGTCAGTCCGATGTGCGCCGTGTGGCGCTGCGCGATCGTTTCGTCGTCGGGCAGACCTTCCAGCGCGCGATCGAGCCGGCCGGCGCGTTCGAGGGCGCGCATGAAACGGGCTTGCTCGTCGAGGACGGATTCGCCGAGGGCTTGCGTGAGTGAGATGGCCTGCGTCTGCTCGTAGTTGTCGCAGAGGACGAGTTGGCCGACTTCGTCCGTCATCGATGCGAGCAGCGTGTTGCGCTCATCGAGTCCGGCCAGTTCGCCGCGTTCGATGGCGTCGTAGAGCAGGACTTTGATGTTGACCTCATGGTCCGAGGTATCGACGCCGGCGGAGTTGTCGATGGCGTCGGTGTTGATGTGGCCCCCGCCCATCGCGTATTCGATGCGGGCCTGCTGCGTGAAGCCGAGGTTCGCGCCCTCCCCGACTACGCGAACGCGAAGCTCGGGGGCGTCGACGCGGATCGCATCGTTGGCGCGATCGCGTGCGGCGGCGTGATCTTCGTCGCTCGCCTTCACGTACGTTCCGATGCCGCCGAGCCAGAGCAGGTCGGCGCGCGCGCGGAGGATTGCTTTCATCAGCTCGGCCGGCGCGAGCGTCTTCTTTTCGAGATCAAACACGCGCACGACTTCATCCGAAACCGTGACCGTCTTCGCGCTGCGATCGAGAACCGCGCCGCCTTTCGACAGCAGGTCGGCGTTGTAGCCGTTCCAGTTCAAACGCTGATCGAACATCCGCTGTCGCTCGGCGAGGCTGACCGCGGGATCGGGGTCGGGATCGAGAAAGATATGCGAGTGATTGAAGGCCGCGATCAATTTCGTGTGCGGCGAGAGGAGCATCGCATTTCCGAAGACGTCGCCGGACATGTCCCCGACGCCGACGACGGTGAAGTCCTCGCGCTGAATGTTGATGGCCAGCTCGCGGAAGTGGCGCTTGACCGCCTCCCAGCCGCCGCGCGCGGTGATGCCCATGGCTTTGTGGTCGTAGCCGGCGCTGCCACCCGAGGCGAAGGCGTCGCCGAGCCAGAAACCGTATTCGGCGGAGATGGCGTTGGCGATGTCGGAGAACGTGGCCGTGCCTTTGTCGGCGGCGACGACGAGGTACGGATCGTCGGCATCGCGGCGGACGACATCGCGCGGCGGGATGACGTCGGCGCCGCGCAGGTTGTCGGTGATGTCAAGCATGCCGCGGAGGAGCGTCTGGTACGCAGCCACACCTTCTTTTTGAAATGTCGGACGATCGCTCGACGGATTCTTGACGACGAAGCCGCCTTTCGATCCCATCGGCACGATGACGACGTTCTTGACGTTCTGCGCTTTCATCAGGCCGAGGATCTCGGTCCGGAAATCCTCGCGGCGGTCCGACCAGCGGATGCCGCCACGCGCGACTTTGCCGGCGCGAAGATGGATGCCTTCCATCGACGGCGAATAGACGGAGATCTCGAACATCGGCCGCGGCAACGGAAGTTCGCGAATCGATTGTGAGTCGAGCTTGAATGAGAGATACGGCTTGCGATTGCCGTTTTCGTCGCGCTGGTAGTAGTTCGTGCGCAGCGTCGCTTCGATCAGCGTGAGGTAGAGGCGGAGGATGCGATCCTCGTCCGGATTCTTCACGCGATCGAGGGCGTCTTCGATCTGCGCGCGGATCCCGCCGGCGGCGAGATGGCGTCCGGTCACAGTCTCCGAGGCCATGCTCGCGCCGCGAAGCGTGGCGGAACCGAGCGACGGATCGAAGTGCGTCTGGAAGAGTTGGATCAGCGTTCGCGCGACGTCCGAATGCGCCGACAACGTTTGCTGGATCAACTGCTCGCTGACGTTCACGCCGATCTGGCGGATGTATTTGCTGTACGCGCGCAGCACGACCACTTCGTGCCACTCCAGCTCCGCGGTGATGACGAGGCGATTGAATCCGTCGTTCTCGGCCTCGCGGTTCCAGACGCGGACGAAGGTCTCCTGAAACTTCTGCTTGATCGCCGAAAGGTCGTCCTGCAATCCCTCGGCGGCCAAACTGAAATCGCGGATCCGCACGACCGAGGCCGCGCCGAGCGGATGCACTTCGTACGGCTCCTCGGCCAGCACCTTGAGGCCCATGTTCTCGAGCCGCGGCATGATGTCCGACAGCGGCACGGGCGGACCGGAGTGAATGATCTTGCAGTGGAACTGACGCTCGTCGGTTTTGTGTCGATAGAGATCGACGACGAGCCTGCCGTCGGCCAGCACTTCTTCGATGTGCTGGATGTCGTACATGGCCGCGTCGGCGGTGAAGCGCTCGCTGTACGCGGCTGAAAATGCGCGCTTATATCGCCGCTGCAGCTCGATGCCTTCCTCTTCGCCGTGGCGATGACAAAGGGTGTCGAGCAGCCGGTCGGCCCACGTGCGCGCGGCGTCGGCGAGCAGGGCTTCGATGCGCTTCTCATCGACCTCGGGGATCGCGCCCGGCGTCGTTTTGACGACGAACAAAATGCGTGCGAGCGGCGCGTCGGTGACGTACTCGTAGACGGCGGTCTCGCGCCCGTTGAACTGCTCTTCGAGGATTTGTTTGGCTTTCTCGCGGAACTCGACGGTGTTCTGATCGCGCGGCACGAAGACGTAGCACGAGACGAAGCGTTCGAAAACGTCTTTGCGCGTGAAGAGCGCGACGCGATGGCGTTCCTGCAGCAGGAGGATGCCACGCGCGATGTCGTAGAGCTGCGCGTCGGTGATCTGAAAAAACTCGTCGCGCGGAAAGGTCTCGAGGATGTCGACGAGCGCTTTTCCGTTATGACTGTGCGGATCGAGGCCGGCACGTTCGATGGTGCGCTTCGCTTTGAGACGCAGCATCGGAATCTCGCGAACGCTGCGGCTGTAGGCGGCCGAGGTGAAGAGGCCGAGGAAGCGATCCTCGCCGGTGAGATTGCCGGCGTCGTCGTAGCGCTTGATGCCGATGCGGTCGAGCGGAACGTTGCGGTGCACGGTGCTGCGGCTGTTGGCCTTGGTGATGATGAGCAGGTCTTTGGTGCGCGCGTATTCGCTGAACTCGGCTGTGAGCGGTTTGGCGGCGCGCGCGGCGGACTCTTGACGAAAATCACGCAGGATGCCGAGGCCGCTCTCGATCACGGGCGGCAGGTAGTCTTTGTCGCCACGCGTTTCGAATCCGTAGCGGCGGAAGCCGAGGAGGATGAAGTTTCCTTGGTCTAGCCACTGCAGAAACGCGCGGGCCTCGGCTACCTCCTCCTGCGGCATCGGAAGTTTGGCGTGTTCGAGCTCCGCAACGTCGGAGCGAAGCTGCCCGCGCATGGCTTGCCAGTCGGTGACGGCGGCACGAACGTCGTGCAGCACGGTCTCGAGTGAGGTGCGCATCGCCTCGAGCTCCGCCGAGTCGCTCTCCTGATCGATCTCGACGTGCATGTACGACTCGACGATGGCGTCGATCTTCGCTTCCTGCGTCGCCGTCAGTTCGGCGCGTTTCGATCCGGCGTCGCGACGGACGCGCACGACGGGATGCAGCAGCAAGTGGATGTTGCGACCAAGTCGCGTGACCTCGGCGCTGACGGAGTCGACGAGGAAGGGCATGTCGTCATTGACGATCTCGATGACGGTGTGTTCGAGGCCCCAGCCATTCGCTTCGACGGTGGGATTGAAGAGGCGCACTTTCGGCGCGCCGGGCTCTCGAATTTCGCCGAACTGCCAGAGTGAAAGCGCCCCGCCGAGGAGGGTCTCGAACGAGGTGTAAATGATGTCGTCGGGAGAGACGAGCGCGAAGTAACGCTTGACGAATGCCGCGGCGCTCTCGGCCTGGTCGCTGCTGACTCGTTTCTGTGCTTCGGTAGCAAGCCGGTCGACGAGATCGGCCTTGCGCTGCTCAGGGGTCATGGTCATGAATCGCGGCTCCTGCAACTGCGGGCGGGGATCATATCGCGGCGAGCGATGACAGTTTCGTCACCGCGGCGCACTGCCATCCTTCCGGCTGTGATGGTAGGGTGCGCGCGGCGCGGATGTTGCTGTCGGATCTGGCGGCCCACCGAAAATAGACCGGGAGAGATGATGCTCATGACAGAAGCGCGGGATGAGAAAGTGCCGACGTCGTCGATCGTGATGAAGGCAATCGACGCGAAGACATTCACGGAATTGCAGGCGTTCGTCAAAGATTTGGAGAGCCGTCCGACCGAACGGTTGCTGCGCGACCTCCCCGATCTGGTCAAGTTGTCCGACGCGAAGGCCGAGATCATCA
>JAXDIO010000005.1:0-4609 GCA_034663965.1 Thermoanaerobaculia bacterium
TTGCACCGTTTTGTCCCTTTCGCGCCCCTGTTTTCTTCGTCGAAACCATCGTAGCGACTGGGCTTACAGAACGGTGCTTCTTTTCTTCTGCGCTTTTCACGACAGACACTCTTGTCTGTGCTTTTGACGCCGGGCAGCTTGGAGTTCCGCGAATGAATCCACGGGGAACCTATTTCACGCGGAGCCGCGGAGGTCGCGGAGCTTCTTTTCTCCGCCCCTCCGCGTCTCCGCGTGAACCCGTCTCCCTATGTCTGTGCGAAACTCACGGCCATGCGCTTGACCACGCTCGCCCTTCTCTTCCTCGCCACCACCCTTTCCGCGCAGACCGAGCACGGCGTCTTCATGCAGGACATCGACACCAAAGCCGACGCCTGCACGAACTTTTTTGATTACTCGAATGGCGCGTGGCGCGCCGCGAATCCGATTCCGGCGTCGATGCAGCGCTGGAGCCGGCGTTGGGCCGCGGGTGAGCAGAGCAAGGAACAGTTGCGGACGCTGCTCGATGACGAATCGAAGCGCACCGATTGGCCGAAGGGGGCCATCGATCAGCAGATCAGCGACTTCTACTCGTCGTGCATGGACAAGGCGCGCATCGATGCACTCGGAACGAAACCGATCCGCCCTTTGCTGAACGAGATCGACGCGATCCGCTCGTCCGCCGATCTGCAGAAGATCTTCGCGGAGCTGCACGATCTGCAGATCTACCCGTCATTCGGCATGGTGTCGACGTACGACAACCACAATCCCGGCTTCGTGATCGCGCGCGTTTTCGCGGCCGGGCTCGGACTTCCCGATCGCGACTACTACCTCAAGCCCGAAAAGCGTTTCGCCGATGCGCGCGAAAAATATCGGGCCCACGTCACGAAGTTGTTCGAGCTCACCGGCTCGAGCCACGCCGCCGCGAAGAAGGCCTCGGACGCCATCTTCGCGATGGAGACGCGCCTGGCCACTGCGCAGATGGACAACGTCGCGCTGCGCGATCCCGCGGCAACCGATCACAAGTACGCCGTCGCCACGCTGCAGAAATTCACGCCGCATTTTGACTGGGCGCGCTTCCTCCAGCATTTCGGCGTTGCCGTGGATGATCTCAACGTCGATCAGCCGGAGTACATGGGCGCCGTCGAGAAGGAGCTTCGCTCCACGCCGCTCAGCACGTGGAAGGCGTACCTGGCCTGGAACGTCATCAGCAAGGCCTCAGGCAATCTCTCCGCGCCGATCGCCGACGAGCAGTTCGCCTTCTACGGCAAATACCTCGGCGGAGCGAAAGAGATGAAGCCGCGCTGGAAGCTCTGCGTCGAAGCCGATGACGCGCTCCTCGGCGAAGCGCTCGGGCAGCGTTACGTCGAGCGCTATTTCCCGCCCGAGGCCAAGGCGCGGATGCAGGAGCTGGTGAAGAATCTGCTGTCGGCGATGGGCGACACCATCCGCGCGCTCGACTGGATGACGCCCGCGACCAAGGCGCGCGCCCTGGAAAAACTGTCCACGTTCAATCCGAAGGTCGGCTATCCCGACAAATGGACGAACTACAGCAGCGTCGCAATCACGCCGTCTTCCTATTGGGAGAACGTCGTGGCCGGACTGAAGTTTGGGACCGCGGACGATCTCGCGCGCGTCGGCAAGCCCGCCGACCGCGGACGGTGGGGCATGACCCCGCCAACGTCGAATGCGTACTACAACCCTCCGCTCAACGAGATCGTCTTCCCCGCCGGAATCCTGACGCCGCCCGCGTTCGACGTCCACGCGGCCGACGCGATCAACTACGGCGCGATCGGCGTGGTGATCGGACACGAGATCAGCCACGGTTTCGACGACCAGGGCGCGAAGTACGACGCGCAGGGACGTTTGAAGAATTGGTGGACGCCGGAGGATTTGAAACAGTTTCGTGATCGGACGTCGTGCGTGTCGGATCAATTCGACAGCTACTTCATCGAGCCCGGCATCCATCACAACGGCCAACTCGTCCTCGGCGAATCGATCGGCGATCTCGCCGGCGCGAAGATCGCCTGGCTCGCGTTTCAGAAAGCGCAGCAGACGCGGCCCGCCGCGGTGATCGACGGCCTGACGCCGGCGCAGCAGTTCTTCATCGCCTGGGGTCAGTTCCGCGGCGACGAAGTCCGTCCCGAAACGCAGCGTCTGATGGTGCAAGGCGATCCACATCCGATCGGCAAGTACCGCGTGATCGGACCGCTATCGAACATCCCCGAATTCGCGCAGGCCTTCGGCTGCAAAGCGGATTCGGCGATGGTGCGCGCGAAGCGGTGCGTGGTGTGGTGAGGACCTGCGCGGCGCTCACAACGTCGCGCAGAAATCGAGCAGCAGCTTCTCGCCTTCCGGCCACGGACCGTGACCCGAGGCACCGTTGATGTGGACCGCGTCGCCGATGAACACGAGGCGGCTGCCCCATGCATCGGCGAATTGGCGGGCGCGTTCGACGCTCACGTACACATCGTTCGTGCTGGCGACGACGACGCTCGGAAACGGCAGGCGGGATAGCGGCATATACGAGAAGCTGCGTCCCTCGATCGGATAGTCGGGATGCTCGACGTCGCTCGGCGCGACGAGAAAGGCGCCGAGGACTCCCTGTCCGCCGCAGTCCTCCGCCCACTGCGCGACGAGGGAGCAGCCGAGGCTGTGCGCCGCGAGCACGGGAGGCATGGAGCAGTCGGTGACCGCCATCTCCAGATTGGCGACCCACTCCGAGCGATCGGGATGCTCAAAATCGCGCTGCTGCACGCGATGAATGTTCGGATGCCGCGCTTCCCAATACGTCTGCCAATGCTCCGGGCCGGAGTTCCAGAGGCCGGGAATCGTAAGGATGGGAACGGTCATGCGCGAAGTCTACTTCGCGCGAACCGTCGCCCGTAACGCGTCCTTTGCTTCGGGCGGCGTCTTGCTGAAATCGACTTCGTAGTTCTGCGGCGGCAGCTCCCACGTGTAACCGCGCAGCAGCACGACCGCGAAGACCTCCATGATGTACGTCGCGAAGTCGAGGCCGGGACAGCGATGGCCCGTGGCCGGTCCGGCGCCCTGCGGCGCGAAGGCGTGCTCGTGGCGCTTGTCTTCGGCACGTTCGGGGGAGAAACGATCGGGATCGAATGCCGTCGGATTCGTGTACGCGCTCTGCGCGATGTGGCTCGGCGTCACCGGCCACACCACCATCCAGCCTGCCGGGACGGAGTAGCCGTCGAAATGCAGTGGCGCTTTCGTTTTGCCGAAGACGGCCGGCACGATCGGACAGAGGCGCTTGACCTCGTTTGTCACCTGCAGCAGATACGGCATCGTCATCAGCGTTTCGAGCGACAGCGGTCCGTCCGGCGCCTTCGACGCGATTTCCGCCGCGAGCTTCGCGCGGACCTCGGGATGCGCCGTCAACTGCTGGACGATTGATACCAATTCCGCATAGACGATGTAGCCGGCGATGACGATGTGATGCAGTTCGAGCGCGGCATCATCGTCGGAGAGCGTTGCGTTCGATGTCGTCGCGGCGGTGAGCATGCGCGAGAGCCCATCGTTCGTCGGCGTCTGACGGCGCTCGCGGACGAGACGGCGAAGAACATCGAGGATGCGGTCGCGCGCCTGCAGCGCCTTGCGATAGCGCGTGCCCGGAATGTTGATCGGCAGCGTGGCGAAACCGTCGGTGAGAATGCCGTAGTCGGTGCGCAGCGCGTCCATCTCGTTGCCCGGCGGCATCCCCATCACCGTCGTGCAGATCACTTCGATCGCGAGCCGTTTCAGTTCATCGAGCCAGCGAATCTCCCCTGCTGCCGGCCATTTGTGAAAGTACGTCTCGACCGTTTGCTGGACGATCGGTAGGTACGCGGATAATGCGGCGCGATTGAACGCCTGGTTGACGAGCTTCTTGCGCGCGCTGTGAATTTCGCCGTCGAGCGATGGGAGGCTGCGTCCGCCGAACAACTCCTGCACGTGCGGCGGCATCGCTCCCTCGCGCCGGATCACGTTTGGATCGATAAACGCTCCCGCGGCTTCGGGGCCCGCGACAATTACGGCTTTCCGGCCGAGGATGTGGGATCGGAAGATGCGGCCGTTCGCCGAGAGCCGTTCTTCGATGAAGCGAAACGGATTCTTCGCGAACGACAGCGTCTCGCCGAGGAGAGGAAGTCCGTTCTTGCCGGGCGGTTGAGGCGTCTCGATGCTCATGCACGTGACGATACGCCTCCGCCCGGCAAGCGGATCTGTATTTCGTTAAGCGCGTTTGATCAGCCGCACCAGGAACAGCAGGATGACCGCGCCGAGGAAGGCCACGATCAGACTGCCGGCCAGACCGCCGCCGAAGGAAACTCCCAACTTCGAGAACAGCCAGCCGCCGAGGAACGCGCCGATGATGCCGACGATGATGTCGCCGAGCAGTCCGAAGCCACGGCCTTTCATGACCAAGCCAGCCAGCCAACCTGCGATCGCGCCGATGATCAGAAACCAGATCAAACTATTCATATTGAATGTCCTCTCTTTCTGCCTGGCAGCCTCAGCACATTCGCTGCCACGTCATGAATAGCTGACTGAATCCCAACCGGCCGTCAAACGGCGGCACCCTCGCAGCCCGACGTCGGCCAGGGGGTGCCGACGCGCGAGAGTGCCGCCATTTCACAGC
>JAXDIO010000177.1:0-3013 GCA_034663965.1 Thermoanaerobaculia bacterium
TGCGCCGGCGGCGGGTATCCCGCGGTCTCGGGCTCGTTTGCTTCCGAAATCGTCTTCGCGTAGTGCGTCGAGACCGTCAGCATGCGCGTTGCGCCGAGGTGCAGCGCCGGGGAAAGCGGCGCGGAGAGGCGGATGCCGCCGTCGCCGAACCAGTGCTTTCCGATCCGGACGGCGGGAAAAACGACCGGCAGCGACGCCGACGCCATGATGTGATCGATCGTGAGCGGTTCGCGCACGCCGCGCCGCAACGGCCGCTTCCACGTCTCGATGTCGCACCCGTCCACCCAGGTCACGGTCTGGCCGGTGTTGTAGTCGAGAGCCGTCATCGCTACCGCCCGCGGGTGACAACGTGCGACATTCTCGGCAATCCCTGCGATCTCCCCTTTTTCGTTCGATGCAAAGAGCCGTTGCAGAAGTTCACGAAGCGGCGTCGTATCGACCAGCCCGCGGACGCGCGGTGCCACGGTCGTGCCGCCGGAAATGAGCTTCCCGCCCCAGCCAAAGACGTTCCGCGCCAGCGATCGCGAGTCGATGCGGATAACCTCTTTCAACGTCAGCGTGCGCCAGACCTCGCACAATTCTTCGACGGCATCGACGAGAGGCGCGTTGCGCGATGCGAGGAAGGCCGCGTTGATGGCTCCCGCGGAGACTCCGGTGATGACGTCGAAGCTGTCCTTCGGAAGTTGCCGCGCCAGGCAGCGCAACACACCCACCTGGTACGCCGCACGTGCGCCTCCGCCGGTGAGAACGAGCGCGAATGAGTCTGCGATGTCCGCCATGAGGACGAGAATACTTGTACTCACAGGAATCGGTCGTTACTTCGTTACACGAACGCGCGACCGTCTCCCCTGAACTCTGCTACCGTCACGAACGCAAATCTCATGAGCGTACCCGTCTGCCGGCGCCTGTTCGCCGTAGTCCTCGTCCTAGCCAACTCCGCATCATTCGCCGCGCCGCAGCAGACGCTGACCGAATCGATCGAGGTTCGCATCGCCAACATCGACGTCGTCGTGCGGGACAAGGGTGGCAATCCGGTCACCGGTCTCACCAAGGACGATTTCGAGATTTTCGAGGACGGCAAGAAACAGCCCATCACGAATCTCTACGAAGTCCGCCGCAACGTCGACATCGTGACTGCACAACCAGCGCACACTGACGAGACGCCCACATCGCCCGCCGCGCCCGTTGAACAGCGGCCCCGCAAGCTGATTCTCTTCATCGACAGCTTCTCTCTGCAGGCTTCGCGAAAGGCTCCGATTCTCGCCGCGGTCGAAAAGTTCATCGACCGTCAAATGAAACCTGAAGACCAGGCCATGCTCGTCTCCTGGCGGCAAAGCGTGAGCGTCATCACGCCATTTACCTCGGACAAGGCGGCGGTGAAGAACGGAATCGCAACGCTCGCCCTCGCGCCGCGAGGCCCGGATGAAGTCTCGAAGTTGAAGGCCGATGTTCAGGAGCTGATCAGGATCGCTCTGAGCAACACGCTCATGATGGGGATGGCAGAGGCCCACAGGCAAGCACTCCAGTTGGTCGATGCCTACGCAGCAAACCTGAACCTCCGCGAGGAGGCGCTGCTCAATGACCTCGGCCGGATGGCGTCGACGCTCGCAGGCGTCGAAGGGAAAAAGGTGCTTGTCTTCGCCGGCGAGAATCTCCCGGAGCATCCCGGCGCCGAGCTCTATCGGTACGTCGAGGCTCAGTTCGCACCTTTCATGAGCCGTAACGACAACCCGCTCGATTTGCAGGTCCTCACCGGAGTGACCGGGAATCGCATGAAACAGACCATCACAAAAGTGGCAAACCAGGCAGGGGCGTACGGCGTCACGATCTACACCATCGATGCAGCCGATACGAACTCCGATTTTTCGGCGGAGAACGGCGCCAGCGGTCCGCCCGACCCTTCCGAGACCTTCAGCCGGTACGAGAACACCGCGGCAGCACTCCAGACGATCGCCAGCATCACCGGCGGCGTCGCCATCGCGAACACGACGAACTTCGATCTTGCCTTCGACACGATCGGCCGCGACCTCGACTCGTACTACTCGCTCGGATACAAGCCACGCGAGAACGGAGGGAGCACTCGCAGGATCGTGGTCAAGACGAAGAACCGCGCGTACAAGGTCCGGACTCCGGAGACGTTCATTCTCAGATCGTCCGAGGATCAGATGAAGGACCGCACGATCGCCAACCTTTACGCGGACGTTCCGAGCGCCTGGCCGGTCGCGATTCGAACGAAACCCCCGAAGAAAGACGGCCGTGGCATCTACGCGATCCCCGTTCAAGTAGTGATGGCTTCGACGCTTACGCTTCTTCCGGAGGGCAAGGATCTCGTCGGTGGGTTCGTTCTCTACTTCACGGTCGGCAGCGTCGCAGGCGGCCCATCGGAGGTCATGCGCCGGCCGGAGACTCTGCGGATTCCGGCGACAGAGGAAGCGGCGGTCCGCGCCAAACCGATGACGTTCACGACGACCATTCGCGTGAAACAAGGCGAGAGCATGCTCTCGGTTGGCGTCATCGACCAGACCAGCACGACGACAGGCTTCGCTCGCTTGAAACTCGTTGCGCAGTGATTCGGCCACGCTTACAGATCGCAGGCGATCCGGAAGCCGTAGTCGGCATAACGAAACTCCGGCGGAAGACTCGACCGCGCGGCGCAGCGGCTAAATGGAACCTGATGCCGCCAGGAGCCGCCTCGCGATGCGCGGCGCGATCCGCTGTCAGGACCTCGGGGATTTCTTTCCGCCGAAAGGCGGTAGTAGTCCGGCGCATACCAGTCGCTGCACCATTCGTGAACGTTCTCGCAGACGTCGTAGAGACCATACGCATTCGGTGCGCGGCGTCCGACCACACGCGGAGCGGATGCGTCGTCGTCCATCGGCCACTCGCCGCCCCACGGGTAGTGCATCCCTTCCGCTCCTCCGCGCGCCGCACACTCCCACTCCGCTTCCGCCGGCAGACGAATGTGGCGGCCGGCGACGCTGCTCAGCCAATCGCAGTAGGCGACCGCCTCGAA
>JAXDIO010000023.1:0-16681 GCA_034663965.1 Thermoanaerobaculia bacterium
AAATAGGAGAACGTCGTTTTCGGGAGCGCGTCGTCGCGGTGCGGCATCGCGGTCAGCCGCCGATCCCGAAGATCGACTCCACGCGCGGCGCGCGTTGCGGCACCGCCACCTTCTCGTCGGTGATGCGGCCGTGGTCGAGCGTGATCACGCGTCGTCCGCTCTGCTCGATCAGCTCGCGGTCATGCGTCGCAATCAGCACCGTCGAGCCGCGCAGATTGGCCTCGGCGAAAATCTGCACGATCTCCTGCGTCAGATCGGGATCAAGATTGCCGGTCGGTTCGTCGGCCACGATCACCAGCGGCTCGTTGATCAGCGCGCGGGCGATGGCAATGCGCTGCTGCTCGCCGCCGGAGAGTTGCAGGGGATACGCGTTCAGCTTGTGGTGCAGACTCACCGCGCGCAACGCGCCATACGCGCGCTTCTTGTGCTCGCGCGGCGGAACGCCGAGGACGGTGAGGATGAAAGATAGGTTCTCGAAGACCGTCATCCGCTCGATGAGCTTGAAATCCTGGAAGACCATGCCGATCTCGCGGCGGAAGAAGGGGAGCTGCGATCGCCGCATCGATTTCAAGTTGCGACCGTTCACGACGACCTGTCCGTCGCTCGGCTGGATCTGGCGAAGGATGAGTTTCAGCAGCGTCGATTTGCCCGCGCCGCTGGCGCCGGTGAGGAAAACGAATTCGCCTTTTTCGATGTGAAAGGTCACGTCATGAAGCGCCGTGGAGTACTGATCGAATCGCTTGGTGACGTGGTAGAAGTGGATCACGTGGATCGCATTTTAGCCTGACGATAGACTCACCACCCAATGCAGCCGTTCGTCACCATCCGCCAGGCGTCCGCGACGTATCCCGTTTACGTCGGACGCAATCTGCTCGAAGACATTCGCTCGCTGATTCAAAGCCGAGGACGCATCTTCGTGATCACGTCGACGGTGCTACGCGATCGTTTCGGTGAGCAGATCGCAGCTACGCTCGACGCGGACGTCATCGCCATCGAAGAGGGCGAGGCGCACAAGACGCTGGAAACGGCGAACGACGTCATCACGCAACTGCTGGCGCTCGGCGCAAAGCGCGACTCGATGGCGGTCGTTGTCGGCGGCGGCATGGTCGGCGACACAGCGGGATTCGCGGCGTCGATTTTTTTGCGCGGCATCGATCTCGTTCACGTTCCCACCACGCTCCTCGCGCAGGTCGACAGCTCCCTCGGTGGAAAGCTCGCCGTCAATCACGCCAAGGGGAAGAACCTGATCGGCAGTTTCTATCCGCCGCGCGCGGTGATCTCCGATCTGGCCACACTCGACTCGCTGCCGCGGCGCGAAGTGCTGAGCGGCCTGTTCGAGGCGTTGAAAGGCGGGGTGATCGCCGATGCGTCGCTGTTCGAGCTGCTCGAATCGCCGCCGGATTTCGATACCGAAGAAGTGGTGCGCAAGGCCATCCGCGTGAAGGCAGAGATCGTTTCGGCCGACGAAAAAGAAGCAGACCTTCGACGCCTCCTCAACTACGGCCACACCATCGCGCACGGGATCGAGGCGGCGCTCGATTACCGCGGACTCACGCACGGCGAGGCGGTGGCGTGGGGGATGATCGCCGCGAACGCGATCGCGATCCGGCGCGGCGTTCTCGATCGCGCGATTGCTGATCGCATCGAGCGCGCGATCCGCGCCTGGAATCCGACGCCGCTTCCCGACGGCATCGACCGTGGGGCGATCCTCGCGGCGACGGAGCACGACAAGAAGAACACCGGCAGCCGGCGCGTGATGGTTTTTCCGCGCGCGATTGGCCACTGCGAAGTGTTCTCGGATGTGACCGAGGACGAGATCGCGTACGGCGTCGATGCGCTGTTGTAGCTACGACGCCGGCTCGCCAAACAACTCCGGCTGCTCTTTCGCCGGCTCTTCGTCGTCGTCCTCATCGATGAAGTTCGACACGCCGATGCCCGCCAGGCGGTAGCGGCTTTGCGGACCGAAATCGAAACGCGTCAGCAGCTCCGCACCGATTCTCGCCAAGTCATCGCCGCTTGACGGAATCGACTCCGGCGTCAACCGCCGCGTCGCCGTTCTGAAATCGCCGGTGCGCAGTTTCACCGTCACCGTGCGGCCGACCAACTGTTTGTCGCTGAGCGCTTGCCAGAGTTTCTGCGCTTCCTCGCGAATGTACGCGGTGACCTCGTCGAGTGTGATGTCCTTCGCGAACGTGTTTTCGCTCGACCACGACTTCCGCTTCTGCGACGGCACCACCGGCGACTCGTCGATGCCGCGCGCCAGCTCCCACAACCGCGTGCCCCATTTGCCGAAACGCGCCACGAGCTGATCGGCGGTGAATGAGTGCAGATCGCCGACCGTGGCGATGCCCATCTCCGTCAGGATTTTCTCCGTCGCCTTGCCGACACCCGGAATCTTCCGCACGTTCAGCGGCATCAGAAATCGCTCGACCTGATGCGGGCGGATGACGAAGCAGCCGTCCGGTTTTTTCCAATCGCTGGCGATCTTCGCCAGGAACTTGTTCGGCGCCACGCCCGCCGAGGCGGTGAGGTGCGTGTCGGATTTGATCTCGCGCCGGATCGCCTCTGCCGTTTCCGTTGCCGTCGGAATTCCCGTCAACTCCTCGGTCACATCCAGATACGCCTCGTCGAGCGAGAGTGGCTCAACGAGCGGCGTATGGCGTTCGAAGATGTCGCGAATCTGCCGCGACACTTCGCGGTACTTGTCGAAGTTTGGGTGAATGAACTCCCCCTCGGGGCAAAGCCGCTTCGCGCGCGTGGCCGGCATCGCGGAGTGCACGCCGAATTTGCGCGCCTCGTACGACGCCGCGCAGACGACGCTCCGCTCGCCCGGCCAGCCGACGATGACCGGCCGGCCGCGCAGCTCCGGCCGGTCGCGCTGCTCGACGGACGCATAGAATGCATCCATATCGATATGAATGATTTTTCGCATGTGACGACGCCCGCGTTCCTCGTCGACCGCTCCATTGTCGAGCAAAACTGCGTTCGCATGCGCGGCAAGGCCCTCGCCTCGGGGGTCGGATTCCGCCCGCATGTGAAGACGCACAAGACCATCGAGATCGGCCGGATGCAGCACGGCGGCGCGACCGGTCCGATCACCGTTTCGACCATGGCCGAGGCGGAGTTCTTCGGCGATGGCGGATTCGGCGACATCACGTACGCGGTGCCGATCGCGCCCGAAAAACTGGCCCGTGCGGCGGCGCTGGCGGCTCGAATCGAACGGCTGAACATTCTCATCGACAGCGAGCTCGCTCTACGCGCCGTAGAGGAGTTTCACGCCGCGAATGACGTCGTGTTCGACGTCTTTCTCAAAGTCGATTGCGGATATCACCGCGCCGGCGTCGATCCGAACGATCCCGAGAGCGTGCGCTTGGCGCTCGCCATCGCCCAATCGCGAGCGGTGCACTTTCAGGGATTGCTAACCCATGCCGGCCACTCGTACAACGCGCGCGACGTCGAGGAGATCCGGCGCATTGCCGCCGAGGAGATCGAATCGCTGTCGCGCTTCCGCGCGCTCCTCGGGATGGATGAGCTCACGCGCAGCATCGGCTCCACGCCAACGACCGCGATCGCCGATACCTTCGCCGACACCGACGAAGTCCGCCCGGGCAACTACGTTTTCTTCGACGCCTTCCAATCCACCCTCGGCTCCTGCACGCGCGACGAGGTCGCCGTTTCCGTACTCGCCACGGTTGTCGGCTCGTACGCGGACCGCGGCCAAGCCATCATCGACGCCGGCGCGCTCGCGTTGTCGAAGGACGTCAGCCCCGAACACCTCGACCCGAACTTCGGCTACGGCCTCGTCTGCGATCTGGCTCTGAACCCGCTGGCCGCACGCCTCGTCGCGCTGTCGCAGGAACACGGCAAAATCGCCACGAGCGTTCCGCTCCCCGTCGGCACGCGTGTGCGCGTAGTCCCCAATCACTCCTGTCTCACGGCCGCGATGTACGACCGGTATCAGATCATCGACGGCGACGCGATTGTCGATGAGTGGCGGCCGGTGCGGGGATGGTGAATCGTCCACCGGCTTCGCAATTCGCCGCTCATCAGATGTTGTGAAGATCTCCCCTGGGCACGTGACGTCGCGCGCGGCGGCGCGCTCGACAATCCAGCCCCGCGCTCGGCGCGGGGTGAGCGCGCGCGCCACCTCGGATACGTGGCCGCGGAGGCGGGCCGCGAACAAAACAGAAGATTCCTAACGCCCCTGCAATTGCCGCAACGCCGCTGTCTTCAGCGCCATGTTCGTCCCGCCCCGCGCGATGGAACGGACCTCGGACTCGGGGAGCGTCGGCAGGATGCGCAACGCGAAGGCGGGTGGAGTCTTGGCGTTGTGAATGAGGCCGAGGCGGACGTCGAGGTTGGCCATCCACTGGCCGGTTTTGATGATCACGTCGGCGACCTGGT
This sequence comes from Thermoanaerobaculia bacterium, assembly GCA_034663965.1. Lineage (GTDB taxonomy): Bacteria > Acidobacteriota > Thermoanaerobaculia > Gp7-AA8 > Gp7-AA8 > JADGNZ01. Next base: position 4,405 of record JAXDIO010000023.1, read on the forward strand.
AGGTGAGGAAGGACGACTTCGCCAAGCGCGCCACTTCGTCGACGGTGAGACGCGGATTGCGCAGCAGGGACAGCAGGACGCGCGGATCGTTGTCCTGGAGTAGCAGCGCGCGTTCGGTGCGATCGGCTTTTACCGCCAGCAGGAGTTTCTCCATCTGCGACAGCGCTCGGATGCGATCCCAGATGTTTTGTTTTTTCTCGGGCGTCTCATCCGAGGAATCGTCGGCCGGTTTTGCCAGCAGGCGGGCGAAATGTTCCTCGGCGCTTCCATCGATCGCGAGCGCGATCGCCTCGGGAAGAATCGCCACGACCGTGGCGCGCGCAAACGATTCGCCGCCCCAAGGGCCGCGCAGCGTCACCAGCAGCGTGGCATTGAGTGCGACAGCCTCGGTCGTGGCGAGACGCAGACCGCCCATCGACAGATTCGCGCGATGCTCCTCGCGCAACTCGTCCTCATTTTCGAATTCAACGGTGAAGGCGGCGGACGCGGTGCGCGTGACGTTCATGATCGCAGCTTGAGTTCGTCATTCTGCAACAGGTCGCACGCGGCGAAATAGCGTCCTTCCGCGCTACTGTTAGAGCGCCCGTGCCGCGAACCCTTCTTGCCATCTCCGTCGCCCTCGCCACCATTGTCTCCGCGGCCGCGTCTGCCGCCACCACTAACACCATGCCGTTCTCGCAAGTCCGCAAGGGCATGCATGGGTATGGTGAAACCGTTTTCGACGGCACCAAGCTCGAGCGGTTCGACGTCGAGATCACCGGCGTTTTGCAGAACATCGGGCCGGGACAGGATCTGATCCTCGCCAAAGTCTCCGGTCCGGTCGTCGACCGCGCCGGTGTCATCGCGGGGATGAGCGGATCGCCGATCTACATCGACGGCAAGGTCATCGGCGCGTTGGCGTACTCGTGGCAGTTTGCGAAAGAGGCGATCGCCGGCATCACGCCGATCGACGAGATGCTCAAGATCGCGCAGGTGGACGGCAAGCCGGCCGGCGCGTTCGTGGCCGCCACGCCGCGCATGACGGGCGGCGAGTTTCTCAAGGCGATCGTCGAACACAAGACCAGCGAGAAGTTCGAATTGATGATGTCGAGCATGACCGGTGCGACGCCCGCGTCCGCCATCGCCGGCGCGCGGCCGATCGCCGTGCCGCTGTCGATGTCGAGCTTTGCTCCGGACACGCTCGGGCGTTTCGGCAAGTACCTCGATCCGCTCGGCTTCATGCCTGTTCCGAGTGGCGCGTCGTCGACGTCGACGACCTCGACGACGAATACCTCGAAACAATTCGCGGCCGGCGACGCCATCGGCGCCGTCCTGCTGCGCGGCGACTTCAATGTCGCCGCAACCGGCACCGTTACGTACGTTGACGGCGATCGCGTCTACGCCTTCGGTCATCCGTTCCTCGACATGGGTGAGGTGGCGTTCCCGATGGCCAAGTCGGAGATCGTCGGGGTGCTGCCGAGTCTGGCCAGCTCGTTCAAGTTTTCCAACACTGGCGCCGTCGTCGGCGCGTTCCGGCAGGACCGCGCGGTCGGCATCATGGGGATGATGGGCGAGAAGGCCGACATGATCCCGGTCGATCTCGAAGTGGAAGGGAGCGGACCGGCGCAGAAGTATCACGTCGATGTCCTCCGCCACTCGCAGCTCACGCCGCTGATCCTGGCCATGGCCGCCGATACCGTCGTCGCGGGCGCGCAGCGCGCTGCGGGCGAGCGGACGGTGCTGCTGGAGTCGGAGATCAAGCTCAAAGGATTCAGCGAGCCGATTGTTCTCCACGAAGGTTGGGCAGGCGCCCAGGCGCGGCAGGCCATTCCGTCGTACATCGCCGTCGTAGCTGGCTATGTGATGTCGAACGAGTTCCGCTCCGCCGACATCGAGTCCGTGAAGATTCACTTCCGTCATACCGACGACCTCAAGATCGCCAAGATCGTGGAAGCGTCACTGGAGATGCCGTCGAAGGGGCGCGTCCACGCGGGCGACGTCGTCAAAGTCCGCGCCGTGCTGAAGCCGTTCCGAGGAGATGCGTTCATCGACACGTTTGACGTGACGATTCCTGACGACCAGGCGGCCGGCGCTGCCTACCTTCTCGTCGGCAGCGGCTCGGTGCTCAACCAGGTCGACTTCATGCTGGTCCCGCCCGATCCGCGCAGTCTCGATCAGGTCATCGCCGTCCTGCGCCGCCTCCGTCCTTCGACCGAGTTGACGCTCGGACTTTACGAACCGACCGACGGCGCCGTTACCGCCGGCGTCTATCTGCCCAATCTGCCGCCGACGATGCGCGCCATCGTCAGCAGCGACACCTCCAACGGCCCGCAGGCGCCGGTCCGCTACCATGCCTCGCAACATCTCGCGCATCCGCTCGGCTACATCGTCGACGGCGTCGTGAAGATCGATCTCGATGTGAAGCCGGCGATCTGACCTGGCCACGTCCGCTTCAACGAAAGGAATCACCCGCACCATGCGCCGAAGCCTCGCGCTCGTAATTACGCTGCTCGCAGCATCGAATGCATTTGCCGTCGCGCCGCAGTTCTGGCGGGTTCGCAACACCGAGGACTTTCTGGCTGGCGACATCGACGGTTTCGCCGTCACGTCGCGCGGCGAGCTACGTCCTGGGCCGTCGCTGAAGAAGGCGGCCAACTTTACCGATCCCTTCGTCCTGGCGCAGGTGGCCGCGCCGAACGGCGATCACTTCTTCGGCACCGGCAACGTGGGGAAGGTCTACCGTCTCCGAGGAACGGAGTTGAAGACGATCTACACGGCTGCGGAGCCGGAGATTTACGCGGTCACCTTTCACGACGGCGCGCTCTACGCCGGCACGTCGCCGAACGGCAAGGTCTACCGCATCGATCCGAACGACGGTAAAGCGACGGTTTTCTACGATCCGAAGCAGGCCTACATCTGGGCGCTCGAATTTCTGCCGAATGGCGACCTCGCCGTCGCCACAGGCGTCGACGGAAAGCTCTTCCGCGTGACGCCGAAAGGGGAGGGGAAGGTTCTCTTCGACTCGCCGGAAACGCATCTCCGTTCGCTCGGCGTGAAGCACGACGGAACGATCCTCGCCGGCGGCTCGGCGAAGGGGCGCATCTACGAAATCCGGCCCGACGGCGCTGCGCATGCGTTGTACGACTCGCCCTTGTCGGAGATCTCCGCGATCTACGTCGACGCGAACGGGGTCGGCTGGGCCGCGGCGGCGAGCAACGTGCTGCCCTCGACCGCGCCGGTGAAGGCAACGCCGAAGCCGGCCGCGCAATCCGCGCCGGCGTCCACGACGGGCGCGGCCTCCACGGAACAGAAGAAAGAGGACGCGGGCAGCGTCGAAGTCAGCGTCTCGTTCGAAGACAGCAGCAGCGCGAGCGCGACCGTCGGCGGAGGGAGCGGCGAGATCTATCGCATCAATCCCGACGGCTTCGTCGAAGTCGTCCGCAAGTTCGAGCACGAGATGGCGTACGGCATCACCGGCGGACCGAATGGATCGATCCTGCTCTCCACCGGCCCCCAGGGCCGCATCTACGAGATGAAGGACGGCGAGGTCTCGCTCCTCGGCAGTGTCCCGGAGAAGCAGGTCGTGTCGATCTCGCGCAGCGGCAACGAGACGTTGGTCACGACCACGAACAGCGGCGCCGTCTACCGACTCGAATCCGCGCCCTCGGCCAAGGCGGAATTCCGCTCGGCCGCGAAGGATGTGGAGCGCTTCTCCCGTTTCGGCAACTACCGGATCGAAGGGGAGAACGTCGGTGACGGCCATCTCGCCATCGCCTTCCGCTCCGGCAACACGCGCACGCCGGATGCGACCTGGAGCCCGTGGAGCGCCGCGTCAAACGCGAGCGACGGTTCCATCAACGCGCCTCCCGGCCGTTACATCCAATGGAAGATGACTTCGCCCAAGCCGGCTGCGAACGTGGCCGTGGATGCCGTCACCGTCGCCTTCGTCAATCGCAATGTCGCGCCGGTCATCGACAACGTCACCGTGCAGGATCCGGCCGTCGTCTACATCACGGGCAGCTATCCGCAGTCGCCGCAGGTCGTCGAGGCGACGAATCCCGACGAATACGGCATCTTCACCAGCCTCGACACGCCACGCGACAAAAACGAGCCCGGCAAGAAGGTCTACCGCAAAGGCTTCCGGACCGTGACCTGGCGCGCCCACGACGACAACAGCGATTCGTTGCGCTACACGCTTTCGTTCCGCCGCAAGGGGAGCGAGACGTGGCTGCGCCTGCGCGAGAACGTCGAAGAGACGTCGATGAACTTCGACACCTCGCAGCTCCCGGACGGGATGTACGAATTGCGCCTGGCCGTGAGTGACGCGCAGGACAATCCCGACACGCCGCTGACCGACTCGAAGGAAGGGATCGACTTCCGCGTCGACAACACGCCGCCCGCGATCGCGTTTGTGACCGAGGGCGACGACGTCGTCATCCGCGTCACCGACAAGCTCTCGCCGATCGGCAAAGTCGAATACTCCGCCGACGCGCAAAAATGGATCCGCATCACGCCGATCGACGGCATCAGCGACTCGCCGAGCGAGACGTACCGGATCAAGCGCAACGCGGTAGCGGGTAAATTCGTGATCGTGCGCGCCGTCGATGCCTTCTACAACGTGGCCACGGAATCAATCACGTTGCCGTGATCAGGCGAGGCATGCCGCCTCATCTATAATCGCCGGCGTGAACCGTATCCGAGTCGCCTTCGCTCTCAGCCTGCTGCTTCTTGGCGCCTGCTCGAAGGAGCGGCCGGTCCAGCCTCTGGCTCCGATTGCTGATGACAGCACGCCCGTCGATGGCGGCACGGTCATCCGCAGGCTCGAAGGGGACGTCAAGACGCTCAATCCTGTCCTCATCGAGAGCAAATACGATCATTACCCAGCCTCCTACCTCTTCACTCCGCTGCTCCAGCTCGACGCCAATCTTCTTCCGACCACCGCAGGCTCGCTGACCGACAAATACGAGGTTTCGGCGGATGGCAAGGAGTACACCTTTCACCTGAATCCGAAGGCGACGTTCTCCGACGGAAGCCCGGTCCTGGCCAGCGACGTCGTCTTCACGATCGCCAAAATCGTCGATCCGAAATCGGAGTCCGCGCAGTTCGCCGGCATGTTCGAGTTGTGGGATCCGGCGAAAACGCGCGCCGATGATGCGAATCACACGGCCGTCATCGCGTTCAAGGACGTTCTCGCGCCGCAGCTCACGTCCTTCACCATGGTCCGGCCGATCCCGCAGCACGTCTACTCGAAGGGTGACTTCAAAACCGCGTTCTCCACGACCGCGGTCGGCGCCGGACCGTTCAAGCTCGTCAGGCGCGTGCCCGGCAAAGAGATTCTGCTCGAGCGCCGTGCTGATTTCTGGGGAGTGAAACCGCACTTCCATAACGTCCTCTTCAAAGTCATCACGGACGACAACACCGCCTGGCAGGCAGTCAAGCGCGGCGACATCGACGAGACGATCATCACGTCCGACACCTGGATGACCGAAAGCCGCCGTCCCGAAATGCAGAAGATCCTCGACTTCCGGCGGTTCTACACGCTCAACTACAACTTCATCGGCTGGAACGAGCACGATCCGATCCTCGCGGACAAGCGCGTTCGCCGCGCGCTCGCCGCGTGTGTCGATCTGCAGTCGATCATCACGAACCTCTATCACGGCACTGCCCGCGCCATGAACGGTCCGTTCACCCCCGACCAGTGGTCGTACAACCCCGAAGTGCCGGTGATCCAGTACGACCCGGCCGAAACGAAACGAGTTCTCAATTCGCTGGGTTGGTTGGATACCGACGGCGACGGCATTCTCGACAAGAACAAGAAACCGTTCACTTTGGACATGATCGTCGTCGGCGGCAACGCACCCTCGGGCGCATTCGCGCAGCTCTTCCAGTCGGAATTGAAGAACATCGGCGTGGATCTGAAGATCAGCACGCTCGATGGCGGTGCCTTCTTCGAGCGCTTCATGTCGGGCAACTTTCAGACCTGCTTTCTCTCCTGGGATCTCGATCCCGATCCCGACCCGCGGGCGCTCTTTCACTCATCGCAGATCCCGCCGAACGGTCAGAACACCGTCTTCTACAAGAATCCGGCCGCCGATGCGCTCATCGATCAGGGCCGCCGCGAGCTCGATCACACGAAACGCGTGGCCATCTATCGGCGGTTTCACGCGCTCCTCGCCGACGACCAGCCCTACACCTGGACCATCCAGGTCTCGCTCAAGTGGGCGGTTTCGAAACGGATCCGCAACGTGAAGGAGAGCAAGGGGTGGGGCCTTTACCTCTGGTATCCCGGCGAGCTCGATTGGTGGATTCCGGCTGCGCAGCAGAAGAAGTGAGCGGGGGAGTAGGGAGTCGGGGGTGGGGAGTCGGAGAAAATCCTTCGCAACCGCACGGCTCTACGACCCCCTACACCCGACTCCCCACACCCTCTCTTGTACACTCCTTCAATGCTCACCTACGTCGTTCGCCGGCTGCTGTATGGCGTCCTGACGTTCTTCGGAATCACTATCGCGATCTTCGTGCTCGTTCACAGCGTGCCCGGCGATCCGATCACGTTCTACGCCGGCAGCCATGGCCCAAGTTCGCTTTCGCACGCGGTGCTCGCCGAGATCCGCCACGCGCATCACCTCGACGAACCGGTCCTCCAGCAGTACGGCTGGTGGCTGCGCGGCATCGTCACGTTTGACTTCGGCACGTCCTTCATCGATCACCAGCCGGTGACGAAACGAATCGCCGCGCGGCTGCCGAACACGATCATCCTCAATGTGAGCGCCTTCCTCGTCGCGGCCCTCATCGGTGTTCCGATCGGACTCTGGAGCGCGGCGCGATCGGGGCGCCCAATCGAGCGCGCGTCGGCCGTCACGTTTTTTCTCCTCTACTCGCTGCCGAGTTTCTGGGTGGCTCTGCTGCTGATGCAACTCTTCGCCGTCCGGCTCAACGTCCTTCCGCTCTTCGGCATGACCTCGGACGAGTACCTCGACCTCGGCGGGATGATGAAAATCGCCGACCGGGCCAAACACCTCATCCTTCCGGTGATCACGCTCGCTTACGCGCAGCTCGCGCTTTTCGCGCGCTTCTCCAAATCGGCGCTGACCGAGGTCATAAGGCAGGACTACATCACCACGGCGAGGGCAAAAGGGGCGACGAACGGCGCCGTCCTCTGGCGCCACGGCTTTCGCAACGCGCTCATCCCGCTCATCACGCTCCTCGGCATCACGCTCCCGTATTTGATTTCGGGCAGCGTCATCACCGAACAGATTTTTCAGTGGGACGGCATCGGAAGGCTGTACTTCGAGGCCATCCTTCAGCGCGACTACCCGACGGTCCTCGGACTATCGGTTGCAACGGCCGTAGCGACGCTCGTGGCCAGTCTGCTGGCCGATCTGCTCTACATCGCGGCCGATCCGCGCATCCGGCTGGAGGCGAAGTGAGCGAGCTTCGCGGCGGCATGTGGGCGCTGACGTGGCGCCGCTTCCGGCGCAGCAAGCTCGCGGTGATCGCGCTGTTCTACGTCGGCTTCGTCGGCATTCTGGCGATCGCGGCACCATTCATCGCCGGTTCGAAGTCGACACCGATTCCGTTCGGACCAAACGACATCGACGTCGCCAACCGTCTGCATCCGCCCGACGCGCAGCATCATTTCGGCACCGACGAACTCGGACGCGATGTGCTCGCGCGCATGATTCACGGCGCACGCGTGTCGCTGACCGTCGGCTTGCTGGCGACGATGATGGCGCTCGTCGTCGGCTGCTTCTTCGGCGCAATCGCCGGCTACTACGGCGGCGTTGCCGACTGGCTGGTCTCGCGACTCATCGAGGTTGTGCTCTGTTTCCCGTTGCTGTTTCTCGCGCTGGCGATCGTGGCCTTCTTCGGCCCCTCGATCTGGACGATCATGATCGCCCTCGGGTTGACGACGTGGACCAGCGAAGCGCGCTACGTTCGCGGCGAGTTCCTGCGCATCCGCGAGATGGAGTTCGCCTACGCGGCGCGGGCCAGCGGCGCCCGCGACGCGCGCATCATCTTCCGCCACCTTCTTCCGAACGCGCTCGCGCCGGTGCTGGTGTCGGCGAGTTTCGGCGTCGCCTACGCGATCCTCACCGAGTCCGCCCTCTCCTTCCTCGGCCTCGGCGTCCCGATTCCGACCGCGACCTGGGGCAGCATCCTCGCCACTGCCAAACAGTTCATCGAATACGCGTGGTGGCTGGTCGTCTTTCCCGGCGTCGCGATCTTTCTAACCGTCGCCGCCTTTAACATCATCGGCGACAGATTTCGCGACGCGCTCGATCCGCGCAGCGACTAGCCCACAGTCACGGGCAGGCGCGCCTTCAACGACTCGAGCACGGTCGGCGGCACCAACCGGGCGACGTCACCGCCGAGGCGGAAGACTTCTTTGACGAGGCGGGACGAGACGTACGTGTACTCGACCGCGGGCAACATGAAGATCGTTTCGATCTGCGGATGCAATTCGCGATTCATCAGCGCCATCTGTAGCTCGTATTCGTAGTCGGACACGGCGCGGATTCCGCGCACGACCACGTTCGCGTCGACGCGGCGCATGAAGTCGACAAGCAATCCCGAGAACGAATGCACTTCGACGTTCGGCATGTCCGAAGTGCAGCGCGCGATCAGTTCCTTGCGCTCGCTGACGGTGAAGAGGGGAGCTTTCCCTTCGTTCTCCAGGACCGCCACGAGGAAGCGGTCGAAGAGCCGCGTGCCGCGCCGGATGATGTCGAGATGTCCGTTCGTCAGCGGATCGAAGGAGCCGGGGTAAATCGCCGTTCGCATCGCGCGAGATGGTAGCAGGTGAACGGGAGTCGGGAGTCGGGAGCCGGGTGTCGGAAGCTTTCTACGACTCCCGACACCCGATAAGCGACCTCCTGCCATCAGTCAACATCTTGACGATCGTCGCCATCGACCCTAATATGATCGAGATTCGAGTGACAACCGTAGTGGGAGGGTGTGAGTGATGCGACAACGGCTGGAGATCAAACGCTCGGATGCCCACAGCAACAATAGGCTCCTCTCCACGATCCGCAACTACCTGCCCGGAGCCTGGATCGCACCGAAAAACAATGAGCTGATCACGCTCTACCGGCTGCGCTACCGTATGGCGTTGGAAGGGCAGAAGTACGACGCCGCGCTGATCTTCCTCAACAAAATCCTGGAGCTCGATCCGCTCAACGCCGAGGCCAAGTTGTGCAAAGGGGAGATCTACCACCGCTGCCTGCAGGACTACGCGCGCGCCGTCGAGCAGTACAACAAAGTGCTGCGCATCACCGGCGACAGGGGGAGCGAAGCGATCCATCTGCGCGCCCGCGCGGCCATGGCCGAGATCATGGAACTGCTGTCTTAGCGCTTGCGCGCGAACGGAACGCTGGCGTCCTCGCCGGCTGGCCCGGCGGCGTCTCGCCGCCGAACCGCCAACCCCTCAGATTTTGCTGGTAACGCTTCGCCTGCGCGAGCCTCCCATTCGGCAGCGAGGACGCAGCCGAGCCAGCCGGCGAGGACGCCAGCGCTCCGTCGAGCAGCCTCAACAAGTACTTTGCATTGAAAAGCAAGCAGGCGATCGCGCGGCGGCGCCGGCACGCGGCACCTGGCAATCCAGTCAGCGGTCTCGTTCCAGGACGAAGTCGAGCGCCAGCTCCAGAGCTTCTTTCGCCGGGGAATCGGCGAACGGCTCGAGCGCGGCGCGGGCGCGGTTGGCGTAATCGCGGGCGATGGCGCGGGTCTCGTCGAGCGTCTCGTACTTGCGCACGAGCGCCAGCATCTCGGCAGGATCGATTCCGTCGAACGACTTCACCGCCGCGATCAGCGCGATCTTCTCGCGTTCGGCGGGCGTGGCGCGCGGCATGGCCAGAATCAGCGGCAGCGTCAGCTTCCCTTCCTTCAGATCGGACAACGCCGGCTTGCCGAGGACTTCGGTGCTGGAAGTGAAGTCGAGGATGTCGTCGATGAGCTGGAAGCAGATGCCGAGGTTCACGCCGTAGTCGAAAAGCGACTGACCGATCGCGTCGGGCTGATCTACCAAATAGGCCGGAATGCGGCAGCAGGCGCCGAAGAGCAGCGCCGTCTTGCGCTCAACGATGTTGAAGTAGTCATCGACGGAGAGGTCGGCGCGTCCGTTCTGCTCCAGCGCCAGAATCTCGCCTTCGATCATCTTGATGGTCGTCGTCGACAGCAGCCGCAACACATCGAGATTGGCCTCGGCAAGCGCCATCGACATCGAGTGCATGAAGATGTAGTCGCCGACGAGCACGGTGAGGTTGTTGCCCCACCGGTAGTTGATCGACGTCCTGCCGCGGCGAACTTCGGCTTCATCGATGATGTCGTCGTGAACGAGCGTGGCGTTGTGGATGAACTCGACCACCGCGCCGTAGGTCACGTCGCGATGCCCTTCGTAACGGAGCATCTTCGAGACGAGCAGGAGCAGGGCAGGGCGGAGGCGCTTACCGCCGCCGGCGAGGATGTGATCGCCGACGTCCTTGATGGTCTTGATGCTCGACTCAAAATTGCGGGCCAGCTCGGTCTCCACGAGCTGCAGCTTGGGCGCGACCAGATCGAGGAGGCGCTCGGCGCGCGAGAGCTGTTCGATGGGCGCGCTGCTGGGCGAGGGAGACGTCACGGCGCACAGAATAATCGAATGATGGGGAAAGCCTCAACCGCGGTAGTTCGTGAACTGCAGCGGGATTCCGTAGTCGTGTCCCTTCACGATCGCCATCGCTTTCTGCAGGTCGTCCTTGGCGCGGCCGGTGACGCGTACCTGTTCGCTCTGAATCGACGCCTGCACCTTCAGCTTCGCATCTTTGATCGCTTTGACGATCGCTTTCGCTTTCTCAATTTCAATGCCCTGAACGATTTTGGCTTTCTGCCGCACCGTGCCGCCGGCAGCCTGTTCGAGGGTTGCGTAGTCGACGGCTTTCAATGACACGCCGCGCTTGACGAGCTTCGTCTCGAGGATGTCTTTGACGCTGCGCAGTTTCCCCTCGTCATCGCTGACGAGCACGATCTCCTCGGCGGTCAGCTCGATCGAGCTCTTGCTCCCTTTGAAATCGAAGCGCTGCGCGAGTTCCTTCTGCGCCTGCTGAATCGCGTTCGTCACTTCCTGCATCTCGGTTTTCGAGACGATGTCGAATGAGAAATCCTGGGCCATTGGTGTCTCCTGGGTGTGGGGAGTAGGGGGTCGGGGGTCGTAGAAGAACCCGCTTTCTATTGTCGCAATCGACGTAGCGCCTCGCGGATGTTTCTACGACCCCCGACTCCCGACACCCTACTGTTGTACCACCTCGACGCCGGCCGGCGGCGTGAAGCGGAAAAGATCGGGCGTGACTGACCGCCGGGTGAAGCCGGAAAAGTCGAAGGTGGTTTCGTTGCCGTCGCGATCCGAGTAGGCGACACGTTGAATCGCGTGCGTTGCCGCTGCGATCGTGATCGTGACGTTGCGAATCATCGCGGACGCGGCGCGCGGCTGCAGCATGGCGATGACCTTGCCGCCGCTCGTGCTCTCGCGAACGACAAAATTGCGATCGCGGGCGGCGGGATCGCCGATCAGCAGAAACGGCAGCTCACGGCGATGCGCTTCGTCGAGCGTCGTCACCGTGACCTGCTTCTCGGCGGGGAGATAGAACCACGACCGGCTGCCGTCGAAGACGAAGATCGTCTGCTCCGGCTTCGCGTAGGTCCAGCGCATCATCGGAAGCGGTCCGAAGACGACGCTGCCACTGTCGATCTGGCTGTTTTTGAACCCCTTCGGCGTGAAGCGCTGCGTGAACTGCGCCTCGGTGCCAACCAACGCCGCGGCGGCGCGATCGAGTTCGGCAGCGCCGGCGGCCGAGGCAATGAGGATGAGAGAGAGAACGAGCGATGTGATTTTCATGATGTGAATGGGCGGCGAAGCGCGCCAGTTAGAGCTTTTCGACTTCGATCGAAACGATCGCCGAGTTGACAACAAAGATGCGCCCGTTTTTGCTCCGATCGCCAGGGAAGAGAAAGAAGCCGTTGCGCTCGGGGTTGTAGTGCGCCACGCCGCGGATGACTTCGCCATCCGCAAACTCCACCGCGATCGTGCTTCCGGCCGGCGGCTCCAGCGATTCCTCTCGCTCATCGCGCGGAAAAAAGAGCGCCTTCAGCGTGGAGAACGGGACCTCGTCCTTCGCACCGTCGTCGCGCGACACGCGTACGATCTGCCGATCGACGTCGGTCTCGATGAGCGTTGCCCGTTCGGTGCGGCCGTCGCGGTAGCGCAGCACCACTGTTGTCGTCGAATCCATCAGAAGAGTTCCAGACCCCAGAGGTCGTGGAGGTG
>JAXDIO010000025.1:0-5588 GCA_034663965.1 Thermoanaerobaculia bacterium
CGACGATGCAGATGGCCGCGAAGATCGTTTACTACGGTCCGGGCCTCTGTGGAAAGACGACCAATCTGCACCACATCTACGCCAAGACCTCGCCCCAGAGCCGCGGCGAAATGGTCAGCCTCGAGACCGAAACCGACCGCACCCTCTTCTTCGATCTGCTCCCGATCGACGTCGGCGTCATCGGCGGATTCAAAACCCGCCTGCAGCTCTACACGATCCCCGGCCAGGTCTTCTACAACACCACGCGCAAGCTCGTTCTGAAGGGCGTCGACGGCATCGTCTTCGTCGCCGACTCGCAGAAAGCGATGCTCGACGCGAACCTGGAGAGCTTCAAGAACCTGCGCGAAAACCTCGCCGAGATCGGCCTCTCCATCGACGAAATCCCGCTCGTGCTCCAGCTCAACAAACGCGACCTGCCCAACATCGCGGCGGCGGACGATGTCGTCGATGTCATCGATCCGGAGCGCAAATACGATTTCGTCGAGGCAGTCGCGTCGCGCGGCGACGGCGTCTTCGAAACACTGAAGGTCATCTCGAAACTGACGCTTCGGACGCTACGCCGCCGCATGACCGGCGAGGAGCCGGTGAAAGCGACGCCTCGGCGCCCGGCGCCTGACGTCGCGTTCCGCGTTCGCGAGGATACGGCGCCAGTCCCCGCGATGCCGGCGGCGCCCGCGGCTACCGCGCCGATCGCGGCTTACAACCCGCCGCCGGAGCCTCCGCCGCCCGTTGAGCCGATTGAGGAGATCGCCGCCGAGGCATTCATTCCGCCCGAGCCGGAACCGGCAGCGCCTGAACCTGCGCCACCAGCCGTTGTGGCGCCGGAACCACCTCCACCTCCCCCACCCGAGCCGGAGATCGATTTCGGACAGACCGAGAAGCAGGCTAAGGCCGCGCCCGAGGTCAAGCACGTCAAGGTGCGCTCGTCGGTGGACATCATGGCGGAGCTCGAATCGCTCCGGAAACGCGCCACGCAATCGTCGCCAAAACAGCCCGCGAAGAAAGAGACTTCGCCGCTCGACGCGCTCCGCCATCCGCCGAAGCCGAAGCGCGATGTGCATCGCACCGTCACGCTTCCGATGGCGCCCGGGACGCTGCCGAAGTCGAAGCAGTTGCGCGTTACGGTATCCTTTGAAAATGACAACGGGGTCGTTCAGTCACAGGAACAATCCATCGACCTCGGCGAAACGAGCGACATCCAGTCGCTCTCGGTCAATCTGAAGTTCGAAGATATTTAAGGGTCGGGGAGGGAAGTTGCGATGACGAAAGAGCGAGCGGTCGTTCTGCTGATCGCGATTTACGCCGTCGCCTGCGCGTCCTCCACTCCCGCGCCGAAACCCGCCGCAGCAGCTCCCGCGCTGCAGCCTCCATCCGCCGCGAAATTGCAGGCCGAGGAGTATCGGAAAGCGCTGGAAGCCGCGTATGGCGAGATCGTCGCGCGTGAAGGGAAACCGGTCGCCGCGCCGGCAGTCGACGTTGAGGCCGCCGCATCGATCCCCATCCCCGATCATCCGACCATCCGCGGCGCGCTGCAGTACTTCACGACAGACTTGAAGCCGAGCATTCAGGAATCGCTTCTCCGCTCCGGCAAGTACAAGAAGCTGATCGACAAAGCGCTCGACGATTACAAGCTGCCGCACGGTCTGGCGTATCTGCCGGTGATCGAGAGCGCGTACGTGCCGTCGGTCACCTCCCGCGCCGGCGCACACGGCATCTGGCAGTTCATGCCCGAGACCGCGCGCGACTACGGCCTGCGCGTCGACTGGTGGGTCGATGAGCGCGCCGATCCGGAGCGCTCCACGCGCGCTGCCGCCGCGTACTTGAAAGATCTCTATCGCCAGTTCAACGACTGGCCGCTCGCGCTCGCCGCCTACAACGCCGGTCCGGGCCGCATCCGCCGGGCGATGCAGTCATCCGGCTCCGTCACGTTCTGGGACCTGCTCGAAAACGAAGCCGTACCGAAGGAAACGCGCGGCTACGTCCCGACGTTCTTCGCCACGCTCACCATCGCCAGCGATCCATCCACCTACGGATTCCGGCTCGGCCAGCCGATCGACTTCGACCGCAGCGCCGTCGAGATCGAAGGTCCGCTTTCCCTCCGCTACCTGGCCTCGGTCGCCCACGTCGACGAAGCGCTTCTGCGCGATCTGAATCCCGCACTTCGCCAGGGCATCGTGCCTCCGGGCAAGATCACGGTGCGCGTTCCGTCGAAGTCCGCGGAAGCCGTCGCCGCGCGCGCCGCCACATTAAAGAATGAGGATGCGAACGTCGCCGTCTGCAACTACACCCTCCGCGAAGGCGAGTCGCTCAAACGCATCGCACGCGCCCTCGGCGTTGACATCGAAACGCTGGTAGCGATGAACAACCTCCGCTCGCCGAACGCCATCGGCGAAGGCGACGCGGTCTACCTCCCCGTCCGCGCCCGCGAGCTCGGATCACTGCTGGCACACAGTGACGCCTACTACGCCGTAAAAAAAGGCGATACGTACTACTCCATCGCGAAGAGCCACAACCTGACTATCGATGAACTCCTCGAACTGAACGAGCTCGAAGTCGAACACAAACTGCACCCCGGCGAACGGCTGCGGATCGCCGCGCCGCGCGCGGTGAGCGCCGGCGGGATGTAGTCCGTCGGGCGCGCGACATGCACGCCGACTTTTTCTATGGCAAGAGGATTCGAGAGCAAGGCAGTTGAGTCGAATCGGCAGGATGCCGAGGATGAGCGCGCCGCGCGCGGGAAGCGCCGCCCCGATGTCCACGAGATTGAGATACGCCAGAAACGCGAGGGGCTGGAGCTGTCGCGGCGCCGCATCCTTCACGAGATGGAGAGCGCCAACGAACGGCGTCGAGCATCGCTACAAGCAGCGCTTGCGCATCTCGACGGCGAGCTCGCGAAGATTCAGTAGGCAGTGCCGCTTGAAATGCGGGAAGGCGGCTGTTAGTTTCGCCGCCCACCATGGCCGAAAGCAGTGACTACAAGAAGACGCTGAACCTTCCGCAGACCTCCTTCTCGATGAAGGCCAACCTGCCTGTCAACGAGCCGAAGAGGCTCGAGCAGTGGCGCCTCATCGATCTCTACAAGCTCATTCGCGAGAAGTCGGAAGGGCGGCCGAAGTCGGTTCTGCACGACGGCCCTCCGTACGCGAACGGCCACATTCACATGGGCCACGCGCTCAACAAGATCCTCAAAGACATCGTTGTCAGGTCGAAGACCATGATGGGCTTCGACTCGCCATACGTGCCGGGATGGGACTGCCACGGACTGCCGATCGAGCATGCTGTCGACAAGGAGATCGGCAGCTCGAAGCGGAAGGAGATGTCGCCGGCCGATTTCCGCCGCGCCTGCCGCGAGTTCGCCGACAAGTTCGTCTCAATCCAGCGCCAGGATTTCATCCGCCTCGGCGTTCTCGGCGACTGGTTTCATCCGTACATGACGATGTCGTATCAGTACGAATCCGACATCGCCTACGCCCTCGGCCGCTTCTTCCGCACCGGAATGGTCTACAAGGGTTTGAAGCCGGTGCATTGGTGCACGTACGACCAGTCCGCGCTGGCCGAGGCCGAGGTCGAGTACGCCGATCACACGTCACCGTCGGTGTACGTGCGATTCCGCCTGACCGACGAATCGGTGCAGAGCCTCGACCTGCCGATCGAAAAGCCGTGCTACGCCGTGATCTGGACGACGACGCCGTGGACGCTGCCGGCGAATCTCGCCATCGCGCTCAAGCCGGACTTCGATTACGACGTCGTCGAGAACGACGGCGAGAACTTCATCATCGCCTCGGAGTTAGTGAAAGCCGTTGCGCCGAAGTTCGGATGGACTAACTATCGCGTCGTCAAAGTGTTCAAAGGATCGGCCTTCGAACATCTCAAGTACCGGCATGCCTTCCTGCCGCGCGAAGGCATCTTCGTCCTCGGCGATTACGTGACGCTTGAAGCAGGCACGGGACTCGTACACACCGCGCCCGGACATGGCGCCGACGATTTCTACACCGGCCAGCGCTACGGCCTCGAGACCTACACGCCGGTCAATCATCGCGGCGAGTTCACGGCCGACGTCCCGCTGTGGGCCGGCCTGCATGTGTTCAAAGCGAATCCGCAGATCATCGAGCTTTTGCGTGAGCGCGGGGCTTTGCTCTTCACAGAGACGATCACGCATTCGTATCCGCACTGCTGGCGTTGCAAGCATCCGGTGATCTTCCGCGCCACCGAGCAGTGGTTCATCTCGATGGACGATCACGATCTTCGCGGCCGCGCGCTCGAAGAGGTCCACAAGGTCAAGTGGTTCCCGGCCTGGGGCGAGGACCGCATGGCGGGGATGGTCGAGAACCGCCCCGACTGGTGCATCTCGCGCCAGCGCACGTGGGGCGTTCCGATCACCGTTCTTTATTGCGAATCGTGCGGCGAGCCGGTGACGTCGCCGGAGTTGTTCGAGAAGGTGAAGGAAATCTTTCTCGTTGAAGGCGCCGACTCCTGGTACGACCGGCCCTCGACGGACTTTCTGCCGAGCGGCTACGCCTGCGCGAAGTGCGGCGCGAACGCGTTCCGCAAAGAGCTGGACATCCTCGACGTCTGGTTCGACTCAGGCTGCTCGCATGTCGCCGTATTGAAAGAGCGTCCCGAGCTGACGTGGCCGAGCGACGTCTACATCGAAGGGCATGACCAGCATCGCGGCTGGTTCCAGTCATCCCTCCTCGTCGGTACCGGCATCGAAGGGGGCGCGCCGTATCGCCAGGTCATCACCTGCGGATTCCTGATCAACGAACAGGGCGACAAGATGTCGAAGTCGCGCGGCAATGCGCTCTCGCCTCAGGAGGTGCTCAAGCAGCACGGCGCCGACGTCATTCGCCTTTGGGTGGCGATGATCGACTACCAGAACGACATGAGCATGGGCCCGCAGATCATGGGGCGCGCGGCCGAGTCGTACAAGAAGTTGCGCAACACGGCGCGCTATCTGTTGTCGAACCTGACCGGCTTCGATCCGGAAAGCGACGCCGTTCCGCTGGAGCAGCTTCAGGACGTCGATAAGTGGGTGTTGTCTCGTGCCGCGGAAGTTTTCGATCGGTGTCTCAAAGCGTATGGCGAGTACGAGTTCCACGTCGTCTACCACCGCATCCTTGATCTCTGCACGGTGGTGTTGTCGTCGCTGTATCTCGATATGTCGAAGGACACGCTCTACTGCGACGGACCTTCATCGCCCACCCGGCGTTCCGCGCAGACGGCCATGTACGAAATCCTGCGCGGCCTGGTCAGCTATCTCGCGCCGATCCTCAGTTTTACTGCCGAGGAGATCTACGAGGCGATGCCGGGAACGAAGGAGCAGTCGGTGCATTTGACTGACTTCCCGACGATCACCGCGCCCGCGATCGATGCTGCCGCGTGGGAGCGGATCTTCCGCGTGCGTGAGGCAGTGTCGAAAGTGCTCGAAACGGCGCGCGCCGCGGGGACAATCGGACAATCGCTCGAAGCGGACGTCCAGCTTCACGGCATCACGCGTGAGTCTCTTCTCGGTTCGCTCGACATCGATCTAGCGAAAGTGTTCATCGTCTCTCACGTCGACTTCGTCGCCACTCCGTCAGCCGAAACAA